>NZ_JACHBR010000002.1:1185000-1485000 GCF_014200435.1 Sphaerisporangium krabiense
GGGTGATCCCATGCTGCCGAGAAAAGCCTCTAGTGAGTGTGCCGGCGGCCCGTACCCTAAACCGACTCAGGTGGTCAGGTAGAGAATACCGAGGCGATCGGGTGAACTGTGGTTAAGGAACTCGGCAAATTGCCCCCGTAACTTCGGGAGAAGGGGGGCCTTCGCTGGTGATGGACCGTGCGTCCGGAGCTGGTGGGGGTCGCAGTGGCCAGGGGGAAGCGACTGTTTACTAAAAACACAGGTCCGTGCGAAGTCGTAAGACGATGTATACGGACTGACGCCTGCCCGGTGCCGGAACGTTAAGGGGACCGCTTAGCTTGTGGTAACGCAGGCGAAGGTGAGAACTTAAGCGCCGGTAAACGGCGGTGGTAACTATAACCATCCTAAGGTAGCGAAATTCCTTGTCGGGTAAGTTCCGACCTGCACGAATGGCGTAACGACTTCCCCGCTGTCTCAACCGCAGACCCGGCGAAATTGCACTACGAGTAAAGATGCTCGTTACGCGCAGCAGGACGGAAAGACCCCGGGACCTTCACTACAGCTTGACATTGGTGTTTGGGACGGCTTGTGTAGGATAGGTGGGAGACGGTGAAGCTCGGACGCTAGTTCGGGTGGAGTCATTGGTGAAATACCACTCTGGTCGTTTTGGATGTCTAACCCGCGCCCGTGGATCCGGGTGGGGGACAGTGTCTGGTGGGTAGTTTAACTGGGGCGGTTGCCTCCTAAAGGGTAACGGAGGCGCCCAAAGGTTCCCTCAGCCTGGTTGGCAATCAGGTGGCGAGTGTAAGTGCACAAGGGAGCTTGACTGTGAGACCGACGGGTCGAGCAGGAGCGAAAGCTGGGACTAGTGATCCGGCGGTGGCTTGTGGAAGCGCCGTCGCTCAACGGCTAAAAGGTACCCCGGGGATAACAGGCTGATCTTCCCCAAGAGTCCATATCGACGGGATGGTTTGGCACCTCGATGTCGGCTCGTCGCATCCTGGGGCTGGAGTAGGTCCCAAGGGTTGGGCTGTTCGCCCATTAAAGCGGTACGCGAGCTGGGTTTAGAACGTCGCGAGACAGTTCGGTCCCTATCCGCTGCGCGCGCAGGAGACTTGAAGGGGGCTGTCCCTAGTACGAGAGGACCGGGACGGACGAACCTCTGGTGTGCCAGTTGTTCTGCCAAGGGCATGGCTGGTTGGCTACGTTCGGGAGGGATAACCGCTGAAGGCATCTAAGCGGGAAGCCTGCCTTGAGATGAGGTCTCCCACCCCTGTGAGGGGGGTAAGGCTCCCAGGTGACGACTGGGTTGATAGGCCGGGTGTGGAAGCATCGTAAGGTGTGGAGCTGACCGGTACTAATAGGCCGAGGACTTGACCACAAAGCAACAACACCCGCTGCGCGGGTGGTGCTCGCGTCCACTGTGTGATCTCAGAGACATCAAACCTGAGACCCACACCGATACCAACATCGCAGGCATGCACCTCTGGGTGCGTGTGTGGGGTGGTTGGCAGGGTGGTGTGCTCGGTTGGTTGTTTCACGGGGTTACGGCGGTTTTAGCGGAAGGGAAACACCCGGTTACATTCCGAACCCGGAAGTTAAGCTTTCCAGCGCCGATGGTACTGCACCGGGGACGGTGTGGGAGAGTAGGACACCGCCGGACAATTTTTCGAATAGCAGGAAGGGCCATCCAGGAGCCGCAGGGCTCCGGGGTGGCCCTTCCTGCATTTCCAGGACTCTTTTCCCCCGCCGGCTTCCGTAGCGGCACGGCCATGCCGAGACGGCGCCTAGTGCCGGGCCCCGCGGAGAAAACGACCGCGGAGCTGCGCCCGGGGTATGGGCCTCGCCTCCGGCTCGGGCTGTGTTCTCTGGCGCTGACGCGCATTCCTCGCTAGGCGCTTACCACAGGCGAACCGGCTGGCCGGCCGCCGCTATGGGCGCCGGGCTCCACCGACCTACGTCCTGCCGACGCGGCGCCTGAGAAACGGTATGCACCAGGACTGAAGTCGCGCATGCCAGTGCTGATGTCGGAGCAGAACGATGAGCTAGACCAAGGAGCGGGAGTCAACGCCGGGCTTCGCTTAGGAAGTGGGCGTGGGGCTGCGCCGGGATTAGGAAGTGGGCGTGGGGCTGCGCCGGGATATGGGCCTCGCCTGCGGCTCGGGCTGTGTTCTCTGGGCGCTACCGCGCACCCCGATCGACCCGTGACGCCTGACAACAACTCCTGGGGACCTTCGCGCATCCCTGCCACGACCTCCGGAACCTCTCGCTCCGCCACGATGGGACCCATCAAGGGCGCCGCGGCGGCGGGACGCAGGTCGGCGAATCCCGGCGCCTACTACGGCGGCCCCCCCATCCCTGCCGGCACCGGCCCGCCTCCTCGCGAAAGCACGAACGCTGAGGCACGCCACGGAATGGGCCTCGCCTGCGGCTCGGGCTGTGTTCTCTGGCGCTGACGCGCATTTCTCTCGCACCGCGTACCGCAGAAGATCGGCCGGTTTGGCGCCGTTGTGGGCGCCGGGCTCCGCCGACCTGCGTCCCGCCGACGCGGCGCCAAGAAGAGCGCGCACCAGGAACGGGAGAGACCAACGGGGAGAGACCACGCGAGGGCTGCAGAAGCGTGCCAGGGGTGGGGATGGGGAAGCGTGCGGTGCCAGGGATGGCGAAGCGTGCGGTGCCAAGGGTGGGGAAGGTCAGGGCGCGGGGTGGAATGAACGCGGACCGTGAAGCGGTAGCGGGCACCAAGCTTCAGGAGAGATGCGCCCGAGCTGCTCCGGGCAAGGTAGGACGTAGACCTCCGGGAGGAGCCATGCGGTGCTGTGCCCGAGAGCGGTGCTGTGGCCCGAGAGCGGTGCTGTGCCCGAGAGCGGTGCTGCGCCCGAGAGCGGTGCTGTGGCCCGAGAGCGGTGCTGCGCCCGGGAATGGGCCTCGCCTTCGGCTTGGGCTGTGTTTCCCATGCGCTGACGCGCGTTCCATGCCTGGCGCGTACCGCAGAAGGGCGGTCGGCCGGCCGCCGTTGGGGGCGCCGGGCCCCGCTGATCTGCATCCCGGCGACGCGGCGCCAAGAAGCGCACGCAGCAGGAACAGGGAAGGGCGCGTCAGAGCCGGGGCAGAGTGAGGGCGGACCCTGAAGCGGTAGTGGTCACGAAGCTTGAGGGGAAATGCGCTGAGGGGTTCGGGGTGGGGGTGTTTGCTGGTGTTGTCGGGTGGTTTGGGGGGATGAGGGTTGGGGTGTTATGCGGCTCGGGGGGTTTGGTGGCTTGCTAGGCTGGGGAGTGCTGGGCCACCCCACCTTGGGTGGCCTTCGTCGCGTAAGGCGCCCATGGCGGGCGAGCGGCGACAGAGCGCGAACGGGCCTGTGTCCCGCGGCCGGATGGACCGTCCCCTCCGCACACGGTCGGCGCGACGGACGAGCGCAGATCACGGCGTACGTGGTCAGCGAGTGACGAAGGACAGAAGTGAACAGAGATAACGGACGTGAGGACTCAGGCCGTCCCGACGACGGCGCGAACCGGCGGGAAGAGCGTCCCGGCGGGTTCCGCGGCGACCGCGGGGAAGGCCGGGAGGGCCGCCCCGCTGACCGGGATCGCACCGGCGAGCGCCGGGAGGGGCGTCCCGGCGACGGCCCCCGTTACGGCGAGCGCCGCGAAGGGCGTCCCGCCGGTGCCTATGGGTCCCGCGACCGTGACCCCCGAGGAGGCCGCACGTTCCAGCGCGGCGGGGGTGAAGATCGGCCGTATGGCCGTGAAGGGCGCGCCGCCGGCCCCGGTGGCGGGGCCGGACGTGACGCGCGAAGTGAGCGCCCCGGCCGATTCTCCGACCGAGGCGGACGCCCCAATGACCGTGAGCAGCAGGGCGGAGGCTACGGCCGGTCGCGCGACGATCGGGGAGACCGTGGCTTCGGCCGCGGGTCGTACGACGATCGGCGAGGTCGCGACGAAGGCCGGTCCGGTTCCCGGTACGGAGACCGGCGCGAAGGCGGCCAGGCCGGGGGCGGCTCCGGCTGGCGTGATCGTGACGACCGTGGCGGACGGCCCTTCCGGTCGGACGACCGGGGCGCACGACCGTCCTATCGCGGCGACGACCGTGGCGGACGCCCGTATCGGTCCGAGGACCGCGGCGCGCACCGGCCTGGTGACCGCGAGGGTCGTTCTTATGGATCCGGTGAGGGCGGCGGCTACCGGTCGGGCGACCGTGGAGGTCGTCCCTACGGGTCGGGCGATGCCTACCGGTCGGGCGACCGTGAGGGGCGTTCCTACCGGTCCGGTGAGGGCGGCGGCTACCGGTCGGGTGGCCGTGAGGGGGGTTCTCGCGGTTCGGACGACCGCGGGGCGTACCGCTCGGGCGAGCGTGGTGCCGGTCGCCCGGATGAGCGTGGCGGACGTCCCTATCGGTCGGACGACCGTGGTGGCGGCAGGCCGTTCCAGAAGGACGACCGCAGGGGCGGGTTCGGTCCGCGCCCGTTCGGCCGGGAAGGGCGTGGCGATGACGCGGGCCGCCGCCCTTACGACCGTGGGGAGCGTGGCGATGACGCGGGCCGCCGCCCCTACGACCGTGGGGAGCGCGGCGACCGGGACACCCGTTACCGCGATGACCGCGGGGCCTCCGGCGAGGGCCGCCAGGGCCGTGACGATCGTGGCGCTCCGGGCGGTCGCCGCCAGTTCCAGCGGGACGACCGGCGGGATGACCGCTTCGGCCGCGAGGGCCGTACCTTCGACCGTGAGGATCGTGGTGGGTCCGATCGTGGAGGGCGTGGTGGCTCGGCGGGCCGGTTCGCCGGTGGTGACCGGGCGTCCGATCGCGGCGAGGGCCGCGGGGGCCGTTCCTTCGAGCGTGAGGACCGCGGGGGCCTGGGCGCGCGTCCGTTCGGCCGCGAGGGCCGCGACGAGCGGACCGGCGGCGGAGATCGTGGCGGCTATGGTGACCGCCCCGCCTACCGCCGTGACGACCGTCCGCGCGGACGGGACGACCGCGGCGGGCGCTTCGAGCGTGACGACCGCCGTGGGGCGGGGCCACGTCCGTTCAGCCGCGAGGGCCGCGAGGCGCGGGACGAGCGCGGGCCGCGCGGCGGCCGGGCGTTCGGCGACGATCGCCCCACTCACTCCCGTGAGCGCGCGGACGATTCGCAGGGGTCGCCGTCCGAGGGCGGGGGCACCCGTGCCCGGTACGGTCGTGAGCGTGGCCGTCCCTTCGAGCGCGAGACGCCGCGCGGCACGAGCACGGTGGAGCACGCGCCGATCCCCGAGCTGGCCGCGGACATCACTCCCGACGAGCTGGACAAGGAGATCCGCGACGAGCTGCGTTCGCTGCCGAACGACCTCGCGGACAAGATCGCGAGCCATCTGGTCGCCGCCGAGCGGGCGCTGGGCGATGACGATCCGGCGCTGGCCTACGAGCACGCGAAGGTGGCACGCAGGTTCGCGGCGCGGATCGGCGTCGTCCGTGAGGCCGTGGGGCTGGCCGCCTACCGTGCCGGGCAGTACGCGGAGGCTCTCAGCGATCTGCGGGCGGCGCGGCGCCTGACCGGCTCGGACGCCTTCCTGCCGATCATGGCGGACTGCGAGCGCGGCCTCGGCAGGCCGGAGCGCGCGCTCGACCTGGTCCGCTCCCCTGAGGCCGAGCGCCTCGACCGGGGGGGACGCATCGAACTGGCCATCGTCGAATCCGGGGCACGGCGGGATCTCGGGCAGCACGACGCCGCCGTGATCACGTTGCAGCGACTGCCCGAGCTGCGCGTGCAGGAGCCCCATCCGTGGTCGGCTCGCCTGACGTTCGCGTACGCGGACGCTCTCGCCCAAGCCGGTCACATCGAGGCGGCGACCGACTGGTTCGAGCGGGCGATGACGTTCGACGAGGACGGTGAGACGGACGCCGCCGAGCGGTACGCCGAGCTGACCGGCGCGGTGATCGAGGACGTCGAGGAGCTCGACGACGAGGACCTGGACGAGCTCGACTTCGCCGACTTCGGTGACCTGGGCCAGGCCACTGATGAGGGAGAGCGGGACGCCGCCGCCCCAGCCGACGTCCTCGACGCTGCCGAGGACGTCGAGGTGGAGGAAGACCTTGGCGACGACGTCGAGGAGCCCAAGGCGCTCGGCGAGGACGCTTCCGGCGTGACGCCGGCGCCGGGCGGCGAGGCGGCGGACGCGGGGCCGGGCCGGGCCGATGAGGCCTCCGCCACGGCCGAGCGGGACGCCGGCGAGGGCGCGCCTGAGGCCGGGTCGCCGTCCGGTCCGAGTGTCGTCGGCGATGTCCTCAGCCCCGAACCGGCCGGTTCCTCCGAGGATGACGCCCCGGGCGCCTCCGGTGACAAGGCCGGGGACGTTCCTGGCGGCCGGACGGCCGGCGCCGCGGGCTCGTCCCCGGTGGTCAGGACCGAGACGAAGATCTCGGGGTTGGAGCCGGGCATGGCTCCGGCGTTCATCGAGCCTGATTTCGGCGACGTGGACCCCGGCGACCCGGAGGACGCCCTGGACGACCGCGATATTCCCGCCGCGGACGAGCAGGGCAAGCGGAAGGCCTGAAAGGCCTGGTAAGAGAGTTGGTGGGCGCCGCCTAGCGTGAAGGCGCGCGGCGCCCACCGTTCGTCATTCCCCTGTCACGTCGTTTTTATGCGCGCCCATGCGAATTCGAGTGCGGCGTGGGTGTTTAAGCAGTCCTTATTCGCGGCGCGCTCACGTGGCGTCCGGGTGGGTGCGCTCCAGCCAGTGCATGATTCCCGCCACGTTCGACGGCGCGCCGCTGAGCAGTTCGAACCGCTCGGCCGTTTCCTCGTTCTCGGCGCTCAGGGCGGCATAACGCTCGCGCGTCCTGTCCCGGACCATCGCGACGGCGTGGTCGAGGTCCATGCCCGCCGTGTGGGCTTGCGTAGTGAGATCGACCCAGATGCGGAGTTCCTCGGCTGACCGCTCCAGCGTCGCGGCGACGTCGGTGACCGGCCCATAGTGGCTGAAAAGCAGCCGCTGGGGGCCGAGCTCGCCGAACAGCGCGACGGAGTTCAGCGCCGTCTGGAGGTCGAAGTCCGGTGGAGGCGTAGCGGGGCGCAGGTCGCCGGTCTCGGGCAGGTAGACGCCGGCGGCGTCGCCCACGTACAGGTCTCCGGTGAAGGAGTCCAGCAGGCCCACGTGGTGCTTGGCGTGGCCGGGGGAGTGGTGGCCGGAGAGGGTCCTGCCGCCGCCGAGGTCGATCGACCCGGTGTCGCCGAGGGTGCGGATGCGGGCCGCGTCCGTCGGGGCCAGGCGGCCGAAGAGCCGGTCGAGCTGGTCGCCCCAGACCATGCGCGCGCTGGCCATCAGACGGGAGGGGTCGGCGAGGTGCCGCGCGCCCTTCTCGTGGACGACGATCTCCGCGGACGGGTAGTGGCCGGCGATGTCGCCGACGCCTCCGGCGTGGTCCAGGTGGATGTGGGTGACCACGACCGTGGCGAGGTCGTTCGGGCCGACGCCGAGGGACGTGAGCGCGTCGCGGACCACGGGCGCGGAGGTCGAGGTGCCGGTCTCGACCAGGCAGGGACGGTCGCCGAGGATCAGGTAGCCGGCGGTGATCCCGGAGTATCCGGCCATCCGCGTGTCGATCTCGTAGACGTCACCGCCGAGCGGCGTCACGTTGTCCACAGGTCACTCCCTTGCAGGCCGACGGGTCGGGCGTGGTCCGTTCACGAGCGTAGGGCACGCCTCGGACGGGGCCCATGCCGGTTCGCGGGACCGCCCCCGTGCTCGGGGTGGGCTGATGTGTTGGTTCGTACGCTCTAATCCGATTTCTTTCCCGAGCCTGCTCAGTGTCACTGGGAGGGGGAATCGTAGATGGAGGTCATTCGGCCGCTGTAGTGCGGTGGTTTCGACGACTTTTCTGCTATTAGCGGGATATGTCGAGTATGGGGACATCGAGTTTTCCACAGAACGACGCTCGGCCGTCATGCGTGTCGTCCGCGGTCCGAAGAATGGTGCCCGAACCGATCCGGCCAAATCGAGGGGGCATTCCGATGGAAGCGATTCCGCACCGCAACATGGTCACGTTGGTGGGGCGCGTGTCCAGGGTTCCCACCATGAGAGAACTGCCCAGTGGCGACCGGGTGACGAGCTGGGGGCTAGCCGTCCGGCGGCCCGCCGGGCATCCGAGCAACAAGAAATCCGACGGCATCGCCTGCGTGGCCTTCGACTGCGAGGTGTCGGCCGTCGTGACCCATTGGGAGGTGAACGACGTCGTCAGCGTCGAGGGAGCCCTGCATCACCGTTTCCGCGGGACCTCGGGGATCGGCGCGAGCACCTACGAGGTCGAGGTCCATCGGGCCCGAAGGCTCGAACAGGCCCCGACCTCGCGGAGAACGACCGCGGGAGTCGGCGCAAGGGCTGAGTCCGGGCCCGCAGCGCCCGGGACTACGCCCGTGGGTCTCCTGCCGCCTGCCGTGGCGCCTCTCACAGCCAGGCCCCCAACGCCCATTTCCGCAGGGCCTGGAAAGGCGTCCGTCCCCGCCCCCTTCGTCCCCGCGGCGTCCGCCCGTGCGGTGGCCTCGCGTGGCGTGGCCGGCTCGTTGGCGCCGCTGCCGGTGGCGGTCGAGGTGGGGGCGGGTCAGGGCGTGATGTCGGGGGCCGGGGAGGGATCAGTCCGTGGCGAAGGTGCGGAGGATCAACCCGGTACGGGGCTTGGGGCCGAATGACGTGGACTTGCGGGGCACCCGTTCGCCTACGGCGGCGATGGCGTACACGTCCTCGACGGTGAGCGAGGGCACGATCACGGCGGTCCCCGATTCCCGGCGGGCCATCTGGGCGGCGAGCAGGGGGTCGTGGTGGACGATGCGCACGGTTCGCTCGTCGTCGTGCAGGCCCCAGACCTTCGGAAGGAGGAATTCAGACAAGATGGACGTGCTCAGCGACTTCCAGCGAGCCGATCGCGACGGGGGCATGGCGTGGGCGACCTGTACGGGGTCGGGGTCGGTGAGAAGGTGGCTCGGCCCGGCGCCCGCCAGCACGAAGGCCGGCCCCTCCGCCGTGGCCAGGGCCGCCAGGGCGTCCTCCAGGCGGGCATGTTCGTGCACCTGCCAGGAGCCTTTGGCGCGCGCCGCCGCCTCCTTCAAGGGCAGCCCGGGGATGACCCGGTGAATCGCCTTCAGTTGCGGCGGGTAGGCCGTGGAGTCGACCAGCAGGGCGAGACCGTAGTCCCACGGCCCGGCGCCGCGCCCCTGGGCGTGGTAGTCGCGCTGGAGCGCCAGGTAGGTCGCGTACCGGTGATGACCGTCGGCGATCAGGGCTTTGTGCGGACGCAGCCCGGTGGCGACGACCGCCAGGTCGGCGGGGTCCGTGAGGGCCCAGAGGCGATGGTCGATGCCGTCGTCGGTACGGACGTCCACCAGCGGCGGACGTGCGGCGGTCTCCGCGACGAGCCGTGCCAAGGCCCCACCCCCGAGACCTCCCTGGCCGATGACGGGGCGGGTGGCGGCGGGGCGGTCGATGGTGAGGTGTTCGGGGCTGACCTGGTCGACGTTGTGCTCTGGGGTGGCGCTGTCGCCGTCGTAGAGGAGGAAGATCGGTTCGAGGTTGCTCTCGGTCGTTCTCATGAGGGCGAGCCTGTCGGCGACCGTGCCGGGCATCACGTCCTCGTGGGGGAGCACGATCCCGTCCGTGGGGTCGGAGAGGGCGAGGTCGCCGATGAGGCCGCGCAGCAGGAGGCCGGGCCCGCTCTGTTCGTACACGTACACGGCCGGGGCCTCGTCCACCGCGAGCACGCCGGATCGCAGCCACGCGAGCAGGGTCTCGCGGGCCTCGCCGTACCGCTGCTGGTCCGTGCCGGGAAGGATAAGCCGCACGACGTTGTTCGAGTGAACGTCAAGAAGGGGCCGCACGTCTTCCCGCGTGATCAGGTCGTACGGGGGGGAGGTGACGGCGGCCAAATCATCGACGGCGAATCGCACGCCGCGGAATGGCCGCAGGACCAGTCCGTCCGGCGACGGCAGTTCAGAAATCGCCATACCGGGCATGGTGCCATAAGGTTCTTGGTCGCTCAGAGACCGCCCCGACATCGATTGCGTTGCCCGGCTCCCTGGAAAGCCGGTAATGACAGGTCGCCTGAAGGAGGCTTCGAGAAAATGACGCAGGGAGGAAGCGGCCGGTCTGAGTCCCCCGGCAACGAGCCGAGCGCTCCCGCAGGTGATGTCTACGAGTGGTTCCAGCGAGGGGTCAAGCTGCTGAAGGACGGCAGTCCCGCGGCGGCGGCGGCGATCCTCGCGCGGGCGGCCGACGCCGAGCCCGAATCCCGCAGTATTCGCGAGGCCCTCGCGAGGGCGCAGTTCAACTCCCGTCGCTACGAGGACGCGGCCGACAGCTTCCGCTGGATCGTCGCGGCCAACCCTACTGAGGACTACGCGTACTTCGGCCTCGGCATGTCCCTGTGGCGCACCGGCGACATGGAGGCCGCCCAGGAGCCGCTGGCCATCGCGGTGGCCATGCGCCCCGACCTCCGCGACTACGTCTCCGCCCTGAAACAGGTAAGAGCCACCCTAAGAGCGAGAGGCGCGTAAAAGCCGTTCCCCGACCTGACCCGCGACTCCCAGAGCGGGTACATGGCTGCCCCACCGAGCCACGTACCACCGCGGCGGCCAGGCTGCGGGTGGTGCCTGGCGCTGCACTTGAGATTTCGGCTGCACTCTCGCGCCGTCCACTGGTGGGCGGGGCGAGAGGTGAGGTCTGTGGTGGTCGCTCATAGGTAGAGGCCGTGGGTCGGCGGTGTGTGGAGGATAGCGCGGTGGCCGCAGTGTGGTCGGTGTGGGGGATAGCGCGGTGGCCGCAGTGTGGTCGGAGTGGGGGTTCGGAGATAGTGGGGGCGTGGAGTCTGTGTTGATCGGGTCTTATGACACGTTGTTGCTTGATCTTGACGGGGTCGTCTACTTGGGGCGGCATGCGGTGCCGGGGGCTCCGGAGGCGCTGGTTCGTGCGCGTGACGCCGGCGTGCGGCTGGCGTACGTCACCAACAACGCGTCACGTACCCCGGCCGCGATCGCCGCGCACCTGGCCTCGCTGGGCGCGCCCGCGACGCCTGACGACGTGGTGACCTCCTCGCAGGCCGCGGCGCGGTTGATCGCCGAGCGGGTGCCCGCGGGGTCGGCCGTGCTCGTGGTCGGGGGAATGGGCTTGCGGACGGCGGTACGGGCGCAGGGCCTTCGGCCGGTGACGACGGCGGCCGAGGAGCCCGTCGCGGTTGTGCAAGGCATCTCACCGGATCTTTCGTATGGACTTCTGGGGGAGGGGGCGCTCGCCGTGCGGCAGGGGGCGTGGTTCGTGGCCGCCAACGGTGACACGACCATGCCGACGAACCGCGGGGAGCTTCCGGGCAACGGCGCGATGACGCGGGTGATCGCCACCGCGACCGGCGTGGACCCCGTGGTGGCGGGGAAACCCGAGCCTCCCCTGCACCGGGAGTCGATGCTGCGGACCGGGGCCGAGCGGCCGTTGATCGTGGGAGATCGGCTCGACACCGACATCGAGGCGGCGACGCGCGCCGAGGTGGACAGCCTGCTCGTGCTGACGGGCGTCACGGGGCCGATGGACCTGCTCACCGCGCCCCCGGAGCACCGTCCGACCCATATCGGGGCCGACCTGTCCGCACTCCTCCAGCCGCCCGCTCCCGTCGCCCGCGAAGAGGATCGGTGGACCCGGGAGGGCTGGACTGGGTGGTGGGAGGACGGTCGTCTACGGCTCACAGGGGAAGGGGAGACCCTGGACGGCTTGCGGGTCGCCTGCGCGGCGGTCTGGGCCCGCATGACCGCGAACCGCCCCGACGAGGACACTCTCAAACAGGCCGCAGAAGCTCTGAACCTCTGACCCCTGCACGCGCGCTGATCCGGACCGACGGTTTCCCACTCGCAGGCGTCCGCGTTGGCCGGACTGATTCCCGCGCGCGGGCGGCCATGTCGGCCGGTGGCGGCGTCAGGGAAGGACTTCTGCTCGACACCGCCCGGTGGACGGCATTACGCGGCGGAACGGGACACTGCCCGGCGAGGCGGCGGGCGTCGCCGGGTGGTTCCCACTGCCCGGCGGGCCACCCCGGCGAGGCGGCAGGCGTCGACCGGTGGTTCTCACTGCCCGGCGGGCCACCTCGGCGGGACGGCGAGTGTTCGATGGGACGGTGAGATCTTTCCGCGCGGTGCGGCCTGCCGGGTGTCCTGGAGTGGTGGGTGGGTGGGTGGGTGGGTGAGGTAGGGGGCGCTCTGCGCTTGAGTTGTCAGAGGAGCTTTCTGAGGCGGAGGAGGTCGCCGAGGCTGGCGTCGATCTTCACTCGGCCGCCGAACAGGGCTCGTCCCATGTCCAGCTCGCCGTTCACCAGGGAGAGCAGGTCATCGCTGGCGATGCGGATGCGGACCTCGGCGGGCCGCCCGTTGTCGGGGGGCACGTCGGTGAACGGTTCGAGACCGTTCTGGTGGATTCTGCCGTAGAAGGTCACGTCCAGATCGGTGATGCGGCAGCTCAGGCTCCTGTCGACCACGTGCTTGGCACGGGCCTCGTCGTCCAGCTCGCCGAACTGCTCGGTGAGCTTGCCCAACGCCGCCCGGCACTCATCGACGGTCGCCATGCGTCCTACCCCTTCTCATGCGCCGAACTCCTCTGACCAACGGAAGGTAGCGTCTCCCTTGAGTACTACGCGAAATTCGGCGCGCGGGAGCGCCCTGGAAGAGAAGAGCATCGCACTGGTCGCGGCTTCCGATACGGTCAGGGTCTGACGGCGGTGGCGCGGGCGGTGGTTCGCCCGCGCGTGAGCACACCATAATGGCCGGAATCCGCGCCGCGACCAAGGGCGACACCGCTGAATGGACGCTCTCGGGCGGTGGATTTGCCCGTCCGACGGTGTGGACATCGAGCCGGGGGGACGCCGGAGCGCCCGGCACGGCGACGTGGCTCTGCCGGCGGCACGGGCCGGCCAGAAGGCGACGGTCCGCCGGCGACAGACGGCCGCGGGCGGAGGGTGGATCCGGCGAGGTCGTGGGCCGCGAGGGCCGGGACGCGGGCGGACGGCGTCCATGGCAGGCTCGACACGACGTGTCGGCCGGCCAGGTCACCGGCCTGGCCGTAGGAGAAGGCGGCCGCCACGCGATGCGCGGCGGTGGAAGTGGCAGGGCGGTGAAGGCGGATGACGGAGAACGGCGAGGCGCGTGTGGCGGCCGCCCTGGGCAGGCTCGGCACCTTGGGCGACCTTCCCGTGCGGGAGCACGTCCCGGTGTTCGAGGAGGCGTTGGGCAGGCTGGAGGCGATCCTGGCGTCGGCGGACGACACCTCTCCCGAGTCGGCGCGTAGGGACGACACGCAGCCGAACTCAGAGAGGGCGCAGGGCGCCCCCGCTCATCTCGCGGGCGGCGAGGACGCTTCCGCTGAGCGCAGGCAGGACGACCACCTCGGGCGTGGGGGGTTGTGGGGGGTTCGGTGAGCCGGAGGGTGCGGTTGGACAGGGAGCTGGTGCGGCGGGGGCTGGCGCGGTCGCGGGAGCATGCGACGGACCTGATCACCGGTGGACGGGTGAGCGTGGGCGGCCGCATGGCGGACAAGCCGGCCACGCAGGTCGACACCGCCTCGGCGATCGTCGTGGCCGAGACCGCCGAGGGTCCCGACTACGTGTCGCGTGGCGCCCACAAGCTGCTCGGCGCCCTGGAGGCGTTCGGCCCGCGCGGCCTGGCCGTCGAGGGACGGCGCTGCCTGGACGCGGGCGCCTCGACCGGTGGCTTCACCGACGTCCTGCTGCGCGCCGGCGTGGCGCACGTCCTGGCCGTGGACGTCGGGTACGGCCAGCTCGCGTGGTCGCTCCGCACCGACGACCGGGTCACGGTGATGGAGCGCGTCAACGTCCGCGACCTGACGCCGGACATGGTGGGCGAGCCGCCGAGCCTGGTGGTGGGCGACCTGTCGTTCATCTCCCTGCGGCTGGTGCTGCCCGCGCTCGCCGCCTGCGCGGCTCCCGTCGCCGATCTCGTCCTGCTGGTGAAGCCGCAGTTCGAGGTGGGCAAGGAGCGAGTGGGGGCGGGCGGTGTCGTACGTGATCCGGCGCTGCGGGCAGGCGCCGTGCGCGATGTCGCGGCGGCGGCGTCCGCGCTGTCCCTGGAGGTGCGCGGCGTGACGGCGAGCCCGCTGCCGGGCCCCTCGGGCAACGTCGAGTACCTGATCTGGCTCGGGCGCGGCCCCGGGCCCGAGCGGGTGGGCGACCTCGGCGCCGAGATCGAGCGCGCCGTCGCGGAAGGCCCCCAGTAGTGCGCGGCGCGCCCGCCGGGGGAGCGGACCCGAACGCGGCGGGCCCCCGGTGATGCGCGGGCCGGGGGAGAGCGGGGTCGAGTGCGGAAGGTTCGCGGGAGTGGTGCCGGCCGGGGGAGCGGGGCCGGGCGTGGAAGGTCCCCGGTAGTGCGCGGGATGTCCGCGAGGGGAGCGGAGTCGAGCGCGGAAGGTTCGCGGTAGTGCGTGAAGTGCCCGCCGGAGGAGCGGAGTCGAGCATGGATGCGGTCAAGCGTACGGTGCTGGTCACCGCGCACACCGGGCGCGCGCCCGCGGTGGAGAGCGCCCGCAGGGTGATCCAGCGCTTCCTGGAGGCGGGCTTCACGGTGCGGGTCATGGAGCAGGAGGCCGAGGAGATCGCGGCCCCGGGCGTGGACGTGGTGCCCGCGCGGCCGTCGGCCGCCGAGGACGCCGAGGTGATGATGGTGCTCGGCGGCGACGGGACGCTGCTGCGGGCCGCCGAGCTGGCCCGTCCCGCCGGTACGCCGCTGCTCGGCGTGAACCTCGGGCACGTGGGGTTCCTGGCCGAGGCGGAGATGAGCGACCTGGCCGAGGCGGTGGACCGCGTCGTGAACGGCCACTACACGGTCGAGGAGCGGATGACGATCGAGGTTCGGGTCCGCGCCAACGGCGAGGTGCTCGCCGAGACGTGGGCGCTGAACGAGGCGAGCGTCGAGAAGCGGGACCGCATGCTGGAGGTCGTCGCGGAGATCGACGGTCACCCGTTGTCGCGGTGGGGGTGCGACGGCGTGATCTGCGCCACGCCGACCGGCTCGACGGCCTACGCCTTCTCCGCGGGCGGCCCGGTGGTCTGGCCGGAGGTCGAGGCGCTGCTGCTGGTGCCGAACAGCGCGCACGCCCTGTTCGCCCGGCCGCTGGTGGTCTCGCCGCGCTCGGCCATCGCCCTGGAGATCCTGCCCGGCACGGGCGCGGTGCTGTGGTGCGACGGGAGGCGGCGCTTCGACCTGCCGCCGGGCGTGCGGGTCGAGGTGCGCAGGGACGCGCTGCCGGTGCGGCTGGCCCGCCTGCACGGCGCCGACACCACCGGCGCGCCGTTCACCGACCGTCTGGTGGCCAAGTTCGACCTGCCCGTGCAGGGCTGGCGGGGACGGGCGCGCCGGTAGGGCCACGGCACCACGATGGCCCCGTTCAGCGACCGTCTGGTGGCCGGGGTCGATCTGCCCGGGCAGGGGGGTGCCGCGACACGAGGGCGGGCTGTGGACAGCCCCGTACTCGTGGGGGTTACGCCCCTGGTAGGGCCCATGTGCGCGGGTAGTCATCGAAAACCTTGGCGATTTCCGCGTAGGATCGGCTCCGCACGGAGAGGTGACCGAGCCATGCCCCATACGGTCGGCGAGGTGCCCGATCGGGAGGCGGCAGGGCGATACGGCGGGAGGGACCCAGTGCGGCCACGGGTCGATGAGGTCCGGATCAAAGGCCTCGGCGTGATCGATGAGGCTGTCCTGAAGCTCTCACCCGGGCTGACCGTCGTGACGGGCGAGACCGGCGCGGGCAAGACGATGGTCGTGACCGGGCTGGGGCTGCTGTTCGGCGGCCGTGCCGATCCCGCGCGCGTCCGGCCGGGGGCCGACCGGGCGACGGTCGAGGGCACGCTGGTCGTCGAGGCCGGCGGCCGGGTGGCCCAGCAGGTCGAGGACCTGGGCGGCGACGTCGAGGACGGCGAGCTGATCATCGCCCGCACCGTGTCCGGCGAGGGCCGGTCGCGGGCCTGGCTCGGCGGCCGGTCGGTGCCGGTCGGCACGCTCACCTACCTCGCCGAGGATCTCGTGGCCGTCCACGGCCAGATGGACCAGCAGCGGCTGCTCCAGCCGGGCCGCCAGCGCGCCGCCCTGGACCGCTACGCCGGGGAGGACCTGGTCAAGCCCCTGCGTGCCTACACCCAGACCTACAAGCGTCACAAAGAGGTCGGCGCGCTGCTCGACGAGCTGACCACGCGGGCCCGCGAGCGCGAGGAGGAGGCGGACCGGCTGCGCTTCGGCCTGGTAGAGATCGAGAAGGTCGATCCCAAGCCGGGCGAGGAGGCCGAGCTCAAGCAGGAGGAGGAGCGCCTGGCGCACGCCGACTCGCTGAAGAGCGCCGCGGTCTCCGCGCACACCGCCCTGCTCGGCGACCCGATGGCGAGCGCCCAGGGCGCGCAGGACGCGGTGTCCCTGCTCGGGGAGGCCCGCGCCGCGGTTGAGGCGGTGCGCGGGTTCGACACGGCGCTGGGCGGCATCGGCGACCGGCTCGCCGAGGCGGGCTACCTGGTCTCCGACGTCGCCACGGAACTGGCCGCCTACGCCGAGTCGGTGGACGCCGACCCGGCCAGGCTGGCGGCCGTGCAGGAGCGCAGGGCCGTGCTGACCGGCCTGCTGCGCAAGTACGGCGAGGACTCCGCGGCCGTGCTCGCCTGGGCCAGGGACGCCGCCGCCCGGCTCACCGAGCTGGAGGGCGACGACGACCGCATCGCCGAGCTCACCCGCGAGCGCGACGAGCTGGCCGCGCGCCTGACCGAGGTGGCCGGCGAGGTCACCCGCATCCGCACCGTGGCGGCCGAGCGCTTCGGCGACGCCGTCACGGCCGAGCTGGCGGCGCTCGCCATGCCGCACGCCCGGGTGGTCGTGGCCGTCTCGCCGGCCGGCCAGTTCGGCCCGGAGGGCGCCGACGAGATCGAGCTGCGCATGATGTCCCACCCGGGGGCTCCGGCGCTGCCGTTGAACAAGGGCGCCTCCGGGGGCGAGCTCAGCCGGGTCATGCTCGCCATCGAGGTCGTGTTCGCGGGCGCCGACCCGGTGCCGACGTTCGTGTTCGACGAGGTCGACGCCGGGGTGGGCGGCAAGGCGGCCGTCGAGATCGGGCGGCGCCTGGCCCGTCTGGCGAGGACGGCGCAGGTCATCGTGGTCACCCACCTGCCCCAGGTCGCGGCCTTCGCCGACCAGCATCTGGTGGTCGAGAAGGCGAGCGACGGCAGCGTGGTGCGCAGCGGCGTGACCGCCCTGGACCGTGAGGCGCGCGCCCGCGAGCTGTCGCGCATGCTGGCCGGTCTGGAGGACTCCGAGCTGGGGCGGGCGCACGCCGAGGAGCTTCTGGAGATCGCCTCGGCCGACAAGGCCGCCGATTGACGCCTGTTTACCCGGGTAAGTGAGCAGCCTCCGGCAGCACGGGGGCCGCGGGGGCGGGGACGGAAGCCTCCTGCCCGTGCCCAGTGACAAATCTGACACGCCGTGAAGCGAGCCCGTCTTGGTCTCAGCCTCTGGCAGGATGGTTCGTGATGAAGGTGCCGACCTTGAAGGTTCAGGGCCTCCGCCGCAGGAAGGTGTCAGACCTTCCCGGGGTGACGGCAGTGGCGAGGATCGATCGGCGGACCAAGAGGCTGACCAAACGTCTCAGGCCCGGAGAGATAGCGATCATCGATCACGTCGATGTCGACCGGGTGAGCGCGGAGGCTCTTGTCGCGTGCGGCGCGTCCGTCGTGGTGAACGTGGCCTCCAGCATCAGCGGGCGCTACCCGAACCTCGGGCCGCAGATCCTGCTCGCCGCCGGGATCACGCTCGTCGACAACGCCACAGCCGACCTGTTCGACCGGGTGCGCGACGGCGACGTCGTCCGCGTGCACGACGGCGCGATCTATCTGGAGGACGAGCTCGCCGGCAAGGGCGAGCCCGCGACGGCCGAGTCCGTGAACGCCGCGATGACCGAGGCGCGGGCGGGTCTGTCGATCCAGATCGAAGACTTCGCCATGAACACCATGGAGTACATCCGCCGCGAGCGCGACCTGCTCATCGACGGCGTCGGCGTGCCGGACATCCGCACCGACATGGACGGCAGGCACGTCCTGGTGGTCGTGCGCGGCTACCACTACAAAGAGGACATCGCGGTCCTGCGTCCGT
This sequence comes from Sphaerisporangium krabiense, assembly GCF_014200435.1. Classification (NCBI taxonomy): domain Bacteria; kingdom Bacillati; phylum Actinomycetota; class Actinomycetes; order Streptosporangiales; family Streptosporangiaceae; genus Sphaerisporangium; species Sphaerisporangium krabiense. The sequence goes on from NZ_JACHBR010000002.1 coordinate 1,203,113, forward strand.
ACATCCGCGAGTACCGGCCGATCCTGATCGCCGTGGACGGCGGCGCGGACGCCCTAATCGAGGCCGGCTATCTGCCCGACCTCATCGTGGGCGACTTCGACTCGGTGTCGGAGCGGGCCCTGTCCTGCGGTGCCGAGCTGGTCGTGCACGCCTACCGCGACGGCCGCGCGCCCGGCCTGGAACGGGTGCAGCAGCTCGGCCTGCCGGCCGTGGTGTTCCCCGCGACCGGCACCAGCGAGGACATCGCGATGCTCCTGGCCGACGAGAAGGGCGCGAGCCTCATCGTGGCCGTCGGCACGCACGGCACGCTGGTGGAGTTCCTGGACAAGGGACGCTCCGGCATGGCGAGCACCTTCCTCACCCGGCTGCGCGTCGGCGGCAAGCTCGTCGAGGCCAAGGGCGTCAGCCGGCTCTACCGCAGCCGCATCTCGATCGGCTCGCTGCTGCTCCTGGTCGCCACCGCCGTCGTCACGATGAGCGTGGTGCTCTGGTTCTCCCCGATGGGCAAGGTCTGGCTGAACGGACTTCGTGACGCCTGGAACGGTTTCGTCTTCTGGTTGGTCGGGCTCTTCTCGTGATCGATTTTCGCTACCACATCGTCTCCATCGTCGCGATCTTCCTCGCGCTGGCGATCGGCATCGTGCTCGGCAGCACGGTGCTGAACGCGCCGCTGGTCGCCTCGACCGAGAAGGTCACCGCGCAGCTCCGCGGCAACAACGCCGAGCTGCAGGACCGTATCGTCCTCGCGCAGACGCGCGGCGGCGCCAGCGACACCTTCGTCGCCGAGCGGCTGCCCCAGCTCGTCCAGGGCGCGCTGGCGGGCGAGCGCGTCGTCGTCGTCGAGGCCCCCGGCGCCGACGGCAAGCTGCGCGAGCCGGTCGACAAGCTGCTCGCCGACGCCGGCGCCACGATCAGCGGACGGGTGACGCTCACCGAGAAGTACCTCACCACCGGCCCGGCCACGGCCGTCGACCAGCTCACCACGGCGGTCGGGCCGACCCCGTCGATCTTCCCCTCCGACGCCACCCCGTACGACAAGGCGGCGGCCGTGCTCGCCGGCGCGATCGTCACCACCGACAGGACGCAGGCGGGCAAGGAGAACCCGGCCGCCGTCGGCGTCCTCGACGGCTTCGAGCGGGACGGGCTCGTGTCCCTGGAGGGCGAGCCCGGCAAGCGCGCGACGCTGGCGCTGGTCATGGCGCCCGCCGCCGCCTACGAGGGCAAGGAGGCCGAGGCCCAGACGGCCGCCGTCGTCGCGCTCGCCGCCGGCCTGGACGCCGCGAGCGAGGGCGCCGTCGTGGCCGGGGTCGTCCCGACCTCCACCGCCGCCGGGGTCATCGCCGCCGTGCGCGCGGACGCCGAGGCGTCCTCGGACGTGTCGACGGTCGACAACGCCGATATGGCCTTCGGCAAGGCCGCGGTGGTCTACGCTCTGCGGGAGCAGGTGGCGGGGGACGCCGGGCAGTACGGCCTCGCCTCGGACGCCGCGGCGATCGGCCCCTCCCCGGAGCCCACCCCGCCCCCCACGCCCACCCCCGCGGCGGGCGCGGGCGGCTGACCTGCCCCGACGACCACGCGTCCGCGCCCGGCGCGGGCGCTTCCCGACGAAGAGGGATCCGCTGTGGCCCATCGCACCTGGCTCGGCGCCCTGGCCGGCGCCGCCATCGGCGCCGTCGCCGCCCGCGCCGCCTACGCCGCGTTCACCCGCCGCCCCCCGGTCGGCGACGAGAAGACCTGGACGCGCACCAACCACCGCGGCGAGCCGATCACCCTGCTGGAGGGCCCGGCGTTCGTGGCCGGGGCCGGCGCGGCGGCCGCCCTGGCGCCCGGCCTGCCCGCGCGGGTGCGCGCCGCGGCGGTCGTGGCCGGGCTCGGCGGCGGCGCGCTCGGCGCCTACGACGACCTGGGCGAGACCGGCTCGTCCAAGGGCTTCAAGGGCCACCTGACCGCGCTGGCCAGGGGAGAGGTCACCAGCGGGGCGGTGAAGATCCTCGGCATCGGCGCCGCGGGCCTGGCCGCCGCCGCGCTGCTGCCCGGCAAGCCCGGCTCGCACGGCGGCGCGGCGCGCCTGGCCGACACGCTGATCGACGGCGCGCTGATCGCCGGCGGCGCGAACCTGGCCAACCTGTTCGACCTGCGCCCGGGGCGCGCGGTCAAGGCCGGGCTGCTCGCGGGCGGCCCGCTGCTCGCCGCGTCGCTGGTCAAGGACGCCCCGGTGGGCGCCGCGCTGGCCGCCGTGCCGCTCGGCGCGGGCGTCGCCCTCCTGCCCGAGGACCTCGGCGAGCGCGCGATGCTCGGCGACGCGGGGGCCAACGCCCTCGGCGCGCTGCTCGGCCTCGCCGCCGCCGCCACCCTCGGCCGTCCGGCCCGCCTGGCGGCGCTCGGCGTGGTGACCGGGCTCACCGCCGCGTCGGAGAAGGTCAGCTTCACCAAGGTGATCGCGGGGAACCGCGTGCTGAACCGCCTCGACATGCTGGGCCGCCGGCCGCGATGATCAGGCGCGCGGGCCAGGGGGTCGCGGCGGCCGCCGTCGTGATCGGGGCCGTCACGGTCCTCGCGCGCGTGGTCGGCTTCGCCAAGCAGCTCGTCCTGGCCCGCGTCGTCGGCACCAACTGCCTGACCACGGCCTACTTCACGGCCAACGGCCTGCCGAACATCGTCTTCGAGATCGTCGCCGGCGGCGCGCTCGCCGGCATGGTCGTCCCGGTGATCGCGGGCGCGTCGCGCGACGGCCGCCCCGACCCCGAGACGTCAGGGCGGATCGCCTCGGCGCTGCTGACCTGGGTGGTGGTGCTGCTCGTGCCGCTGGCCGCGCTCACCGCGCTGGCCGCGGGCCCGCTCGTCGCCCTGTTCGCCGGCGACGTCCCCGGCTGCGACCCCGGCGCGTTCGCCGGCGTCGCCACCCGCATGCTCGTGGTGTTCGCCCCGCAGATCCCGCTGTACGGGGTGGCGGTCGTGCTGTACGGCGTGCTGCAGGCCCACCGCCGGTTCGTCGGCCCGGCCGTGGCGCCGCTGGTGTCCAGCCTGGTGGTCATCGCGGCCTACCTGGCCTATGTGCCGTTCGGCGGGGGTACGGGCGCCGACCCGCTCGGCCTGCCGCGCCCCGCCGAGCTGGCCCTGTCCGTGGGGACCACGCTCGGGGTGCTGGCCCTGGTGGTCACCGTGATCGGCCCCTCGTCCCGGCTGGGCCTGCGGTTGCGGCCCACGCTGCGCTTCCCCGGCGGGGTGGCGCGCCAGGTGCGCGCCCTGGCGCTGGCGGGCCTCGCCGCCCTGGTGGCCCAGCAGGTGGCCACGGCGCTGGTGATATGGCTGGCCAACCACCGGGCCGGCGGCGGCGCGCTCGCCGGGTACAACTTCGCCTGGGCGATCTACCAGGTGCCGTACGCGGTGCTGGCCGTGCCGATCGCCACCAGCGCGTTCCCCGCCCTGGCCGCCCGCGCCGGCGACCCGGAGGGGTTCGCCGCGCTGGCCGCGCGCACCACCCGTGCCGTCCTGCTCGTGTCCGGCCTGGCCGCGGGCGTGCTGGCGGCGGTCGCGGCGCCGGTGGCCGCCGTCTTCGTGGAAGGCCTGGCCGGGGGTGCGCGCGCCACCGTCCCGGCCGGGGAGCTCGCCTGGGCGATCGCGCTGTTCGCGCCCGGCCTGCTCGGATACGGGCTGATCGCCCATCTCAGCCGGGTGCTGTACGCCACCGGGCAGGGGCGGGCGGCCGCGGCCGGGACGGTCGGCGGCTGGCTGGTCGCGATGGCGGCGCAGGCCGTCCTCACGGTGGTCCTGCCGGGTCCCTGGCGGCTGGCCGGGCTCGCGCTGGGCGGCACGATCGGCATGACGGCCGGGGGCGCGCTGCTGCTCGCGGTCGTGGCCCGGTCCCGTGGCGGGGTGGCGCTGGCGGGGGCCGGGCGCGCGGGCGCGGCCGCGGTGCTCGGCGGGGCGGCGGGGTTCCTCGCGGGACACCTGGTCGCAGCCGCGCTGCGGGTTCACGGGCCGGTCGTGAACGCGGGCGTCGCGGCCCTGGCCGGCGTCGTGGCGGCGGTGGCGGCCCTGGCGGTCGCCGCGCTGGCCGACCGGCAGGACCTGGCCGGGCTGCTGGCCCGGCGCGGCGGCTCCGGTGACGGCCGGCCCAAGGTCCCCGCGCCCGCGGGCGCGGGCGGGGAGAGAGGGGACGCCGATGGCTGAGACGGCGTGGCGGGTGCTGCTGGTGCTGGGGACGAGCGCGGGAGGCGTCGGCCGCCACGTGCGCATGCTCGCCGGAGGGCTGGCCGCCGCGGGCCACCGCGTGGTGGTGGCCGGTCCGGCGAGCACCGACCGGGCGTTCGGCTTCTCCGGCGTGGCCCACTTCGCCGAGGTCCCGATCTCCGACCGGCCCCGCCCGGCGAGCGACCTGCGTGCCGTCGGCCGGCTGCGGACGCTGGCCGCGGGGGCGGACGTCGTGCACGCCCACGGGCTGCGCGCGGGCGCGCTCGCCGCGCTGACTCCCGGGCGGCGCGCCGGGCTGGTGGTCACCCTGCACAACGCGCTCACCGCCTCCGGGGCGGTCGGCGCCGTCTACAACGTCCTGGAGCGCGTCGTGGCGGGAAGGGCCGGCCGGGTGCTGGTCGTCTCGCCCGACCTCGGGCAGCGCATGGCCCGCCTGGGCGCGCGCCACGTCGCCCCCGCCGTCGTGCCCGCGCCGCCCCTGCCTCCGCCGCGCAGGACGCCCGCCGAGGTGCGGGCCGAGCTCGGCGCGGGCCGGCGCCCGATCCTGCTCACCGTGGCGCGCCTGGCCCAGCAGAAGGGCCTGGAGACCTTGCTGGACGCCGCGCGCGGGCCGTTCGAGGACCCGGCCCCGCTGTTCGTGGTCGCGGGGGAGGGGCCGCTGCGCGAGCCGCTCCAGGCGCGGATCGACGCCGAGGGGCTGCCCGTGCGGCTGCTCGGCGACCGCGCCGACGTCGCCGACCTGCTGGACGCGGCCGCCTCGCTGGTCATGGCCAGCAGGTGGGAGGGCCAGCCGCTGATCGTGCAGGAGGCGCTGCGGGCGGGACGGCCGGTCATCGCGACCGCGGTCGGCGGCGTCCCCGGCATGGTGGGGGAGGCCGGGCTGCTGGTGCCGCCCGGCGACGCCGGGGCCCTGCGGGACGCCGTCCGGCGGCTGCTCGCCGAGCCCGGCCTGGCCGCCCGGCTCGCCGCCGCCGCGCCGGGCCGTCCCCTGCCCGGCCCGGAGGACGCCGTCCGTGCCGTGCTGGACGCCTACGCGGACGTGCGCCGGTAGCGGCGCGCCGCTCCGCCCGCGGGGCCGGGTGTGACGTGGATCTCCACCGGCCGGGCGCGGCGGGCGGGGCGAGGGTCGTGACCTGCGCCGCACGGACGCCCTGGGCGTCGCTCGCGCCCCCGGGGACGGCCGGCGATCCGCCGTGTCCCCCCGGCGCGATTAGGTGAGGCTTATGTGCTCCCTTATACTCCTCGACGAGGGGGGGAGTATCCCTTCGCGACAGCCTCGTCATCACGGACCGCCCCGGTGTTGGGCGGCCCCGGGGCTGCCGGTCCGCGGCCGTCGCCGCGGGCGGGAGAGACCTCCGGCACTTTGACGCGGGCCGGAGGTTTTGTCGTGGATGTTTCTGTGTGGGTGTGGGCCGCGGTCATCGCGGGGCTCCTCGCCGTCCTCGCCGTCGACCTCTGGATCGTCGACCGTGGCGAGCCGCGCGAGTTCTCGCTGCGGCAGGCGGGGTTCTGGGTCGGCTTCTACGTGACGCTCGCCGTGCTGTTCGGCATCGGGCTGTTCTTCGTGGCGGGCGCGGACAAGTCGGGAGAGTTCTTCGCCGGCTATCTCACCGAGTACAGCCTGAGCGTGGACAATCTGTTCATCTTCTACATCATCATGGGCCGTTTCGCCGTGCCCAAGATCTACCAGCACAAAGTGCTGCTGGTGGGAGTGCTGCTCGCGCTGGTCATGCGCGGGTTCTTCATCCTTATCGGCGCCGCCGCGCTCGAACGTTTCAGCTGGTTGTTCTACGTGTTCGGGGCTTTCCTCATCTACACGGGCGTGAACATGCTGCGCGGCCACGACGAGGAGGAATTCAAGGAGAACCTGCTGCTCCGCTGGGTGCGCCGGGTGTTCCCCACCACGGACGGCTTCGTCGGCTCCAAGGTCATGACCAGGGTGGACGGCCGCCGCATGGTCACGCCCATGCTGATCGTCATGGTCGCCATCGGCACCACCGACCTGCTGTTCGCCCTCGATTCGATCCCGGCCATCTTCGGCCTCACCAAGGACGCCTTCATCGTCTTCACCGCCAACGCGTTCGCCCTGATGGGACTGCGCCAGCTCTACTTCCTGCTCGGCGGCCTGCTCCAGCGGTTGGTCTACATCAGCTACGGTCTGTCGTTCATTCTGGGCTTCATCGGCGTTAAGCTCATCCTGGAGGCTTTGCACGCCGGTGGCGTCACGTGGGCGCCGGAGGTCCCCATCTGGGTCTCCCTCTCGGTGATCGGCGCGACCATGGTGGTGACCACCGTGGCCAGCCTGATCAAGGCTCGGCTGGACAAGAAGCGGTCCGGTGAGCCCACGCCTCCCGCGAAGGTGTCCCAGGGGTAGCGAAACGGTGCGTGACCCGATTTGCTTATCCCATATTGCTATGCAGGGGCCCCGACGTGGGTAGCATTCGGCGATAAGTCACAATCCGGTCTCTGGCCGCAATCATCACAAAGGTTCCCTGTGTCCAACGATTCGCCAAGCCACGGCCGCCGACGCGTGCGGCTGGCCCGTGGTGTCTCCCCGTGGGTGGCCCCCACCGCCGCGGCCGCCGTCGTCACGACGGCGCTGGCCCGGCGGTCCCGCCCATGGGTGCTCGCGGCGGCTCCGCTGACCGCCCTGACCGGCGCCATGCTCTGGTTCTTCCGCGACCCCGAGCGCGACCTCGGGCCCGGGCTGGTCCTCAGCCCCGCCGACGGCGTGGTGCAGAGCGTCGACCCCCAGCCGGACGGGCGTACCCGCGTGGCGATCTTCATGAGCCCGCTGAACGTCCACGTGAACCGCGCGCCGCTCGACGGCACGGTCACCTCGGTGGAGCACGTGGCCGGCGGGTTCCGCCCGGCCTTCGACAAGGACAGCGACCAGAACGAGCGGGTCGTCTGGCATTTCGCCACGGCCCTCGGTGACATCGAGCTGTGGCAGATCGCCGGAGCCGTGGCCCGTCGCATCGTGCCGTACCTCGGCATGGGCGCCAAGGTCTCGCGGGGCGAGCGGATCGGGCTGATCCGCTTCGGCTCGCGGGTGGACATCTACCTTCCAGAAGGGATCGCCCCCGCGGTCAGCGTGGGGCAGCGGACGACGGCGGGAGTGACTCGCATTGACCATGGCTGACGCCGGGTGGTCCATGGACGACCTGGACGAGGACGAAGCGCCGAGAGGACCGGTCGGGAAGGCCTTCCGCCTCTCCGCCGCCGACTCGCTGTCCATCGGCAACGCGGTCTGCGGGTTCCTGGCGGTCTGCGTGCTGGCGTGGTCGGCGATCGCCCAGCTCCAGCAGTCGCGTGAGTTCCACCCCGACCCCCGCTACTTCGCCACCGCGGTGGTGCTGCTGCTGATCGGCGCCACCTGCGACCTGTTCGACGGCCTCGTGGCCCGGCGCTTCCGCGCCTCGGCCATGGGCGCCGAGCTGGACAACCTCGCGGACGTGATCAGCTTCGGCTTCGCCCCCGCCTTCATGGTGGTGGCGTGGGCGGGCTTCTCCCACAGTCTCCCGCTGTGGCTGGTGCTGTGCGCCGCGGTGTCCGTGCTGGTCGCGGGCGTCGTGCGGCTGGCGCGGTTCGCCTGCGTGAAGACCAAGAGCGGCGACTTCATGGGCCTGCCCATCCCCATGGGCGCCATGACCGTGGTGTCGATCGTGCTGCTGTTCCAGCCGTCCTACCCGACGGTGATCGGCATCTTCGCGGTGGCCTGGCTCATGGTCAGCCGCATCGAGTACCCCAAGCCCAAGGGCAACCTGGCGGCGGTCGTGCTGGCCTGGATCATGGTCAACGTCGCCTGCCTGATCATCTGGGCGGCGGACCTCGCCGGCGGCGACATCCTCATCCAGATCGGCGCCTGCATGCAGATCGCGCTGGTCTCGGCCATCCCGCTGCGCGTGCTGATGTTCAAGCGCGAGCAGCGCAAGGAGCGCAAGCTCACCGGCAGCGTGCGCTAGCGCCGTGCCCGGCGGCCCGGCATCCCCGCGGTGCCGGGCCGGGTGCGGGAGCGTTCCTCACCAGCCCCGCGCGCGCCACTCCGGCAGCGCGGGGCGTTCGGCCCCGAGCGTGGTGTCCTTGCCGTGCCCCGGGTACACCCAGGTGTCGTCGGGCAGCCGGTCGAAGATGCGCTCCACCACGTCGGTGTAGAGCCGGTCGAACCGGGCGGCGTCCCCCTGGGTGTTGCCGACCCCGCCCGGAAAGAGCGAGTCCCCCGTGAACAGGTGGGAGTCGCCGTACAGCAGGGCGATCGAGCCCGGCGTGTGTCCCCGCAGGTGGATCACCTCGATCGTCACCACGCCCACGGTGACGCGCTCGCCGTGCTCGACCCGGCGGGTCACCGGCACGGGGAGCCCGGGGGCGTCCAAGGGGTGGGCGATCGTCTCCGCCCCCGTCTCCTTCGCCACCTCCGCCAGGGCCATCCAGTGGTCCGGGTGCCGGTGCGTGGTGATGATCTTGCTGATGGGCCGGTCGCCGATCAGTTCGAGCAGCCGGGGGGCGTCGGCGGCCGCGTCGATCAGCGCGCCGTCCCCGGTCTCACGGCACCGCAGCAGGTAGGCGTTGTTCCCGAAGTCGCCCACCTCGATCTTGCTGATCGTCAGGTCGGGCAGCTCGCGCACGTCGGCGGGGCCGCCGGCGGTCACATCACCGGTGTAGGTCACGGGTACTCCTCGGCAGTGTCGATGGAAGGGCCGGGCGGGACGGGCGCCGCCGGCCGGGGTGGCGGCGCGGGGTCCGCTCCGTCACCTTAAGGCCGTGATACCCCGGTCCCGGGGCTTCGCCGTCCCCGGCCGGCCGGGCGGGGACGTCCTCCAGGCCCGGCGGAATCCGGCCTTCCCGGCCCCGGGTGTTGGGTACTGTGAGGTGAGCACACCCGTCCTGGCCCAGGCAGCGAGCCGCCATGATCGTCCGGACCATGGGCGTCGTCCCGGCCCGCGTCACCCGCCCACCCGCCCACCGGGGGCGCCTTCCCCGGACCGGAAGAAAACTGTCGGACCCCGTCGTTAGAGTGGCGGCGACTAGTCAGAGGTGGCCCTAGCTCGGCTGCCGTGGATCATGAACGGACATGAGAGATCTGCTGTGGCCGACCGCTTGATCGTTCGTGGCGCCCGCGAACACAACCTCAAAGACGTCTCGCTGGACCTGCCGCGAGACGCTCTGATCGTCTTCACCGGGCTGTCCGGCTCGGGTAAGTCCAGCCTGGCCTTCGACACCATCTTCGCCGAGGGCCAGCGCCGCTACGTCGAGTCCTTGTCGGCGTACGCCAGGCAGTTCCTCGGGCAGATGGACAAGCCCGACGTCGACTTCATCGAGGGCCTGTCCCCGGCCGTCTCGATCGACCAGAAGTCCACCTCGCGCAACCCCCGGTCCACGGTCGGCACCATCACCGAGGTCTACGACTACCTGCGCCTGCTGTGGGCCCGCATCGGCAAGCCGCACTGCCCGGCCTGCGGGCGTCCCATCGCCCGCCAGACCCCCCAGCAGATCGTCGACCGCGTGCTCGAGCTGCCCGAGGGCACGCGCTTCCAGGTCATGGCCCCGGTGGTCCGCGGCCGCAAGGGCGAGTACGCCGAGCTGTTCCGCGAGCTGCAGACCAAGGGCTTCGCGCGCGCCAGGGTCGACGGCACCGTGGTCAGGCTCGAAGAGCCGCCCACCCTGAAGAAGTACGAGAAGCACGACATCGAGGTCATCGTCGACCGCCTCTCGGTGAAGGACGGCGCGCGCCGCCGGCTCACCGACTCGGTCGAGACCGCGCTCCAGCTCTCCGGCGGCACGATCACCCTCGACTTCGTCGACCTCCCCGAGGACGACCCGGGCCGCGAGCGCTTCTACTCCGAGCACCTGTACTGCCCCTACGACGACCTGTCGTTCGAGGAGCTGGAGCCGAGGTCGTTCTCGTTCAACTCGCCCTTCGGCGCCTGCCCCGAGTGCACCGGCCTCGGCACCCGCATGGAGGTCGACCCCGAGCTCGTCGTGCCCGACCCCGAGAAGAGCCTCGGCGACGGCGCGATCGCGCCGTGGGCGGGCGGCCACACCAGCGACTACTTCATCCGCCTCGTCGAGGCGCTCGGCCACGCGATCGGCTTCGACCTCGACACCCCGTGGGAGCGCCTGCCCAAGCAGGCGCAGAAGGCCCTGCTGCGCGGCCACGACCAGCAGGTCCACGTCCGCTACAGCAACCGGTACGGCAGGCAGCGGTCCTACTACACCTCCTTCGAGGGCGTCATCCCATGGGTGCAGCGGCGCCATTCCGAGGCCGAGAGCGACTCCAGCCGTGAGCGCTTCGAAGGCTTCATGCGCGAGATCCCCTGCCCCACCTGCAAGGGGGCGCGGCTCAAGCCGGTCTCCCTGGCGGTGACCGTCGCCGACCGGTCGATCGCCGAGGTCTCGTCGCTGTCGATCGGCGAGTGCGCCAAGTTCCTCGGCGACCTCAGCCTGTCCGAGCGCGACATGCACATCGCCGAGCGGGTCGTCAAAGAGATCAACGCCCGGCTCGGGTTCCTGCTGGACGTCGGCCTGGACTACCTCACCCTGAACCGCGCGGCGGGCACGCTCGCGGGCGGCGAGGCCCAGCGCATCCGCCTGGCCACGCAGATCGGCTCCGGCCTCGTCGGCGTCCTGTACGTGCTGGACGAGCCGTCGATCGGCCTGCACCAGCGCGACAACCAGCGCCTGCTGGACACGCTGATCCGCCTGCGCGACATGGGCAACACGCTCATCGTCGTCGAGCACGACGAGGACACCATCGCCGCCGCCGACTGGGTGGTCGACATCGGCCCCGGCGCGGGCGAGCACGGCGGCCAGGTCGTGGTCTCCGGCACCGTCGAGGACCTGCTCTCCTGCGAGGACTCCCTCACCGGCGCCTACCTGTCCGGCCGCAGGAGCATCACGCTGCCCGCGTCCCGCCGCCGGCGCGACCCCAAGCGGAAGCTGACCGTCAAGGGCGCCCGCGAGCACAACCTCAAGGGCGTGGACGTCGAGTTCCCCCTCGGCGTGTTCACCGCCGTCACGGGCGTGTCGGGCTCGGGCAAGTCCACGCTGGTCAACGACATCCTCTACAGCGCCCTGGCCAAGGAGCTGAACGGCGCCAAGACGGTCCCCGGCCGCCACTCCCGCGTGACCGGCACCGATCTGGTGGACAAGGTCGTCCATGTCGACCAGAGCCCGATCGGCCGGACGCCGAGGTCCAACCCGGCCACCTACACCGGGGTCTTCGACCACGTGCGCAAGCTGTTCGCGCAGACCACCGAGGCGAAGATCCGCGGCTACCAGCCGGGACGGTTCAGCTTCAACGTCAAGGGCGGCCGCTGCGAGGCGTGCTCGGGCGACGGCACCATCAAGATCGAGATGAACTTCCTGCCGGACGTCTACGTCCCCTGCGAGGTCTGCCACGGCGCCCGCTACAACCGCGAGACCCTGGAGGTCCACTACAAGGGCAAGACCATCTCCGAGGTCCTCGACATGCCGATCGAGGAGGCGCTGGAGTTCTTCGACGCGATCCCGGCGATCAAGCGTCACCTCAAGACCCTCAACGACGTCGGCCTCGGGTACGTCCGGCTGGGCCAGCCCGCCACCACGCTGTCCGGCGGCGAGGCCCAGCGGGTCAAGCTCGCCTCCGAGTTGCAGCGCCGCTCCACCGGCCGCACGGTCTACGTCCTGGACGAGCCCACCACCGGCCTGCACTTCGAGGACATCAACAAGCTGCTCGGCGTGCTCGGCCGCCTGGTCGACGGCGGCAACACGGTCATCGTCATCGAGCACAACCTCGACGTGATCAAGACCGCCGACTGGCTCATCGACATGGGCCCCGAGGGCGGCTCGCGCGGCGGGCGCGTGCTCGCGACCGGCACCCCCGAGCAGGTCGCCGGTGTGGAGGAGAGCCACACCGGCCGCTTCCTGCGCAAGATCCTCGGCGCCTGAGGCCGTGCCTCGTGCCCCCGTCCCCGGGGGCGCGAGGCGTCCCGCGGCTCCGGCCGGGAGCGGGCGTGGGGCCCCTTTGACCTGGACGTTACGTGCAATTGTTCATACTTCCTCAGTTAGTTGCCGTGCGGAGTGAACCATCCGGGCCCGGGAGACGTAGCACGGTTAAGAAAGATCTCTAGGAAGGCGAACATGACCGATTCGGAAACCACACGACGTTCGATGATGCTGGGCGCGGGCGGCGCGGGCCTGGCCGTGGTGCTGACCGCCTGCGGCGGCACCGACTCCGCGGCCCCGGCGGACGGCGGCTCGTCCGCCTCGCAGCCGGCCCCGGCGTCCTCGGCGGCGGAGGGCTCCGGGGCGAGCGGCTCCGGTGGCGAGGCGAACGTCCTGGCGAAGACGGCCGACATCCCCAAGGGCGGCGGCAAGGTCTTCAAGGAGCAGAAGGTCGTCGTCATCCAGACCAGCGACGGGCAGTTCAAGGCCTTCAGCGCCATCTGCCCCCACCAGGGGTGCACCTGCAACGCCGTCTCCAACGGCACCATCAACTGTCCCTGCCACGGCAGCAAGTTCAGCATCGACGACGGTTCGGTGACCGCCGGCCCGGCGAAGCAGCCGCTCGAAGAGAAGCAGATCAAGGTCGACGGCGACTCGATCAGCCTCGCGTGACGCCGCGGCCGTGACGTAGCGCGCACGGCTCGCCCCGCCGGGCGGGGGTGAAGGGGGCGGTGCCCTTCACCCTCGCCCGTACTGATGTCACCCCTGGTATTCGCGAGATTCGACCGATATAGCGGGCTTAATGCGCCCCTTCTGATTAACAGCGCCATTTACTCGGCCCGGTCCACGCGCTTTCGCCCGGCATGATGACGTCCGCGAAAGCGTGGCGCCCCCCGGCCGCGGCGGCACGCGCGCCTCGCGCGGACCCCGCCCCGGAGCCGCTCCGCACCCGCCGCCGGGAACGCGTGGAGCCCGCCGGACGCCTGATCGTCCCGGCCTTCGGGGAGCGCTCGATCGCCCTATTCTGTCGGCGGGTCCGGATAGGCTTTGAGGTGTGGTGAGACCCGTGAACAGCCCCTTGAGTTTCCGGCCCGAGCCCGGGTCGATCCCCGAGTCCCCGGGGGTCTACCGGTTCAGGGACGCCGGCGGCCGGGTCATTTACGTCGGCAAGGCCAAGAGCCTGCGCCAGCGGCTGAACTCCTATTTCGCCGACTTCGCCGGGCTGCACCCCCGCACCCAGACCATGCTCACCACCGCCGCCTCCGTCGACTGGACGGTCGTCGGCACCGAGGTCGAGGCCCTCCAGCTCGAATACTCCTGGATCAAGGAGTTCGACCCGCGGTTCAACGTCAAGTACCGCGACGACAAGTCCTATCCCTACCTGGCCGTCACCATGGGCGAGGACTACCCCCGCGTCCAGGTCATGCGCGGCGCCAAGCGCAAGGGCACCCGCTATTTCGGGCCCTATTCCCACGCCTGGGCGATCCGCGAGACCGTCGACCTGCTGCTGCGGGTGTTCCCGGTGCGCACCTGCTCGGCGGGGGTGTTCAAGCGCGCCGGCCAGATCGGCCGTCCCTGCCTTCTCGGCTACATCGACAAGTGCTCGGCGCCGTGCGTCGGCCGGGTCAGCGAAGAGGAGCACCGCGGCCTCGCCGAGGACTTCTGCGACTTCATGGCGGGTAACACCGGCCGGTTCATCAAGCGCCTGGAGCGCGAGATGCGCGAGGCCGCCGGGGCCGAGGAGTTCGAGCGGGCCGCCCGCCTGCGCGACGACGTCCAGGCGCTGCAGCGGGCGCTGGAGAAGCAGGCCGTGGTGCTCGGCGAGAGCATCGACTGCGACGTCGTCGCCCTCGCCGAGGATCCTCTGGAGGCCGCCGTCCAGGTCTTCTACGTCCGGGGCGGCCGCATCCGCGGCCAGCGCGGCTGGGTGGTCGACAAGGTCGAGGAGGCCTCGCCCGGCGAGCTCGTCGAGCACTTCCTGCTCCAGATGTACGGCGAGGCCGCGCCCGAGGCGGTGCCGCGCGAGGTGCTGGTGCCCGAGCTGCCGCCCGAGACCGGCGCGGTGGCCGAGCTGCTGACCGAGCAGCGCGGCGGCCGGGTCGAGGTGCGGGTGCCCCGGCGCGGCGACAAGAAGACGTTGATGGAGACCGTCGAGCGCAACGCCAAGGAGGCCCTCGCCCAGCACAAGCTGCGCAGGGCCAGCGACCTCACCACGCGCAGCCGCGCGCTCCAGGAGATCGCCGACGCGCTCGACCTCGACCAGGCGCCGCTGCGCATCGAGTGCTACGACGTCTCCCACCTCCAGGGGGACGACGTCGTCGCCTCGATGGTCGTCTTCGAGGACGGCCTGGCCCGCAAGAGCGAGTACCGCCGCTTCGCGATCCGCGGCACGGCCGGGCAGGGCGACGTCGCCTCGATCTACGAGGTCATCTGCCGGCGCTTCAAGCGCCACCTGGAGGAACGCTCCGCCACCGGCGAGCTGGACCCCGAGCCGATCGACCCCGAGACCGGCAGGCCGCGCAGGTTCGCCTACCCGCCGAACCTGGTCGTCGTGGACGGCGGCCCGGCGCAGGTCGCCGCCGCTCAGCGGGCGCTGGACGAGCTGGGCGTGGACGACGTCGCGGTGAGCGGGCTGGCCAAGCGGCTGGAGGAAGTGTGGCTTCCCGGCGACGACCAGCCTGTCATCCTGCCCCGGAGCAGCGAGGGGCTCTATCTTCTGCAGAGGGTGCGCGATGAGGCCCACCGGTTCGCCATCGCCTACCATCGATCAAAACGCGCGAAATCGCTCAAAGAGAGCGCTCTTGACGAAATTCGCGGGCTCGGCGCCGCACGGAAGCAGGCTCTGCTCAAACGGTTCGGGTCCGTCAAGCGGTTACGCGGGGCCACCGTCGACGAGATCCGCGAGGTTCCCGGCATCGGCCTGTCCACGGCCGAGGCGATCGTCGCGGCACTGAAGGGGGAGGGGACGTGAACGAGCACCATACCGGCGGACGCGACGACGGCCACGCCGCCCCGCCGCCGCACGGCCGCAGGAACGCCGCGGGCACGGCGGGCGCTGCGGGCGCGACGGGGCAGGCGGCGGGGGACACCGCGTTCGTCATCGTCACCGGCATGTCAGGAGCGGGCCGCAGCACCGCCGCCAAGGCCCTGGAGGACCTCGGCTGGTTCGTGATCGACAACCTGCCGCCGGGCATGCTGTTCGCCATGGCCGAGGAGGCCGGGCGGGTCAAGCTGAACACCGACAAGGTCGCCGCCGTGGTCGACGTGCGCAGCCTCGCCTTCACCACCGACCTCAACTCCGCGATCGAGGAGCTGGACGCCCGCGGCGTGGCCGTGCGCGTGGTGTTCCTGGAGGCCAGCGACGAGACGCTCGTCCGCCGCTTCGAGAACGTCCGCCGCCCGCACCCGCTGCAGGGCGAGGGGCGCCTGGTCGACGGCATCGCCAGGGAACGCGGCATCCTGCGCGAGGTCCGCGCCAACGCCGACCTGGTCATCGACACCTCCTCGCTCAACGTGCACGAGCTGCGCGGCAAGATCGTCTCGTTCTTCGGCGGCGAGGACCGTCCGGGCCTGCGCGTCAACGTGGTGTCCTTCGGCTTCAAGTACGGCCTGCCCGTCGACGCCGACCTGGTGGTGGACTGCCGCTTCCTGCCCAACCCGCACTGGGTGCCCGAGCTGCGGCCGATGAACGGCCTGGAGGCCCCGGTCCGCGAGTACGTGCTGAGTCAGCCGGGCGCCAAGGAGTTCCTGGACGGCTACGACGAGGTCCTCGGCGTGGTGGCCTCCGGCTACGTCCGCGAGGGCAAGGGCTACGCCACCCTCGCCGTCGGCTGCACGGGCGGCAAGCACCGCAGCGTGGCCATGGCCGAGCAGATCGCCGTCCGGCTGCGCGATCGCGGCATGGAGGTGCAGGTGAGCCATAGGGACGTGGGCCGCGAGTGACCGAGGAAGGCGAGGCGTCCCCGGCATCCGGCGGGGATGAGGCCCGGGCCGGCGGCCCGGGCGTCGCCGGCGCGGCCGGGCGGCCCCGCCGCGCGGTCACCGGCGCCTTTCCGTCCGTCATGGACGGGGCGAGACTGGGCAGTGACGTCGATGCCGCCGTGCCCTCGCCTGGCGCGGCGGCGGCCGGGGGACCGGGCACGCACGACACGGCGGGCGCGGCGTCCCCCGGCGCGGCGGGGCTCGCGTGGCAGGGGCAGGCGGTCCCGGGCCGGGAACGGTCCGGGCGGAGCCGCCCAGAACCGAGAGGAGATCGCGTGGGCCAGGACGTGAAGGTGGTCGCGTTCGGCGGCGGGCACGGCCTGTACGCCTCCCTGTCGGCCCTGCGCAGGGTCACCGGCGAGCTGACGGCCGTGGTGACCGTCGCCGACGACGGCGGCTCCAGCGGCCGTCTCAGGCGCGAGCTCGGCGTTCTTCCCCCCGGCGACCTGCGCATGGCGCTGGCGGCCCTGTGCGGCGACGACGACTGGGGCCAGACCTGGAGCAAGGTCGTCCAGCACCGTTTCCGCAGCGAGGGCGGGTTACACGGGCACGCGGTCGGCAACCTGCTGATCGTGGCGCTGTGGGAGCTCCTGGACGACCCGGTGGCCGGGCTCGACTGGGTGGGCCGCCTGCTCGGGGCGCACGGCCGGGTGCTGCCGATGGCGTCGGTGCCGATCGACATCGAGGCCGAGGTCGAGCTGGACGGCCGGGTGACCATCGTGCGCGGCCAGGTCGCCTGCGCGGTGACGCCGGGCAACGTCCAGGCCATCTCGCTGGTGCCCGCCGATCCTCCCGCCTGCCCCGAGGCCGTGGCCGCCGTGGCCGAGGCCGACTGGGTCATGTTCGGCCCGGGCTCGTGGTTCACCAGCGTCATGCCCCATTTCAAGGTGCCGCGGCTCGCCGAGGCCCTGCACGGCACCGCCGCCCGCCGGCTCGTCACGCTCAACCTGGCGCCCCAGCCGGGCGAGACCGACGGCTTCTCGGCGGGCAAGCACCTGCAGGTGCTGCGCGAGCACGCCCCCGACCTGACGATCGACGTGGTCCTGGCCGACGCGGGCGCGGCCGGAGACCGCGACGAGCTGGAGAAGGCCGCCGACGCGCTCGGCGCGCGCCTGGTGCTGGCCGACGTGGCCGCCGCCGACGGCTCGCCGAAGCACGACGCACGACGGCTTGCCCTGGTCCTGGACGAGATTTTCCGTGGGAAGCGTTGATCCTGGTCAGCGCGCCCACAGGGTGCGAGAGACTTGCCGGGGGCCAGTGGAGCCGCCCCGCGCGCCCGCGTGGCGCCGCGCGGCGGCCCCGACCAGAGGACGGGTCTGTATGGGGGAGGACACACGCACATGGCCATGACGGGTGTGGTGAAGGACGAGCTGAGCCGGCTGTCGGTGCTGAAGCCTTGCTGCCGCAAGGCCGAGGTGTCGACGCTGCTGCGCTTCGCGAGCGGGCTTCACCTGGTGGGCGGGCGCATCGTCATCGAGGCCGAGCTGGACACCAATGCCACCGCCCGGCGTCTGATCAAGGACATCGGCGAGGTCTTCGGGCACAAGGCCGAGGTGCTCGTGCTGGCGCCCGCGGGGCTGCGCAAGGGGTCGCGCTACGTCGTGCGGGTGTACCGGGACGGCGAGGCGCTGGCCCGCCAGACCGGCCTGATCGACAACCACGGGCGGCCGGTGCGCGGCCTGCCGCGCCAGGTGGTGTCGGGCGCCACCTGTGACGCGGAGGCCGCCTGGCGCGGCGCGTTCCTGGCGCACGGCTCGCTCACCGAGCCGGGCCGGTCGATGTCGCTGGAGGTCACCTGCCCCGGGCCGGAGGCGGCCCTGGCCCTGGTCGGCTCGGCGCGGCGGCTGAAGATCCACGCCAAGGCGCGCGAGGTGCGCGGCGTCGACCGCGTCGTGGTCAGGGACGGCGACGCGATCAGCGCGCTGCTGACCCGCCTCGGCGCCCACGACAGCGTGCTGGCCTGGGAGGAGCGCCGCATGCGCCGCGAGGTGCGCGCGACCGCCCACCGCCTGGCCAACTTCGACGACGCCAACCTGCGCCGGTCGGCGCGCGCCGCGGTGGCCGCGGGCGCGCGGGTGCAGCGGGCGCTGGAGATCCTCGGCGACGACGCCCCCGAGCACCTGGTGATCGCCGGGCGGCTGCGCGTGGAGCACAAGCAGGCGTCCCTGGAGGAGCTCGGCCAGATCGCCGACCCGCCGCTGACCAAGGACGCCATCGCCGGGCGCATCCGCCGCCTGCTGGCCATGGCCGACAAGCGCGCCTCCGACCTCGGCATGGCCGGCACCGACGCCAACCTGACCGCCGACATGCTGGCCCCCTGAGCCCTGGCCGCCGCCCCGGCGAACGGCGCGGCGAGTGCCGTCCGTCCGGGCCGGGACGTGGTGGTCCGCGAGAGGGCGGGGAAGGGGCGCGGCGGCGGCACGACGACGGCGCGGAGAAATTGATCAGGGCTTTGACCAGGGAGGACGTTATCCTTGCGTGGGCGCCTGCCCGAAGGGTGGGACCACGTGGTCTACACCAATTATGACCCGGTAGGGTTGTCTGAGGTTTCAGCCCGCCACGACGCCGGCGGCCTGCCGGCGTACGACGTTCGAGGAGATCTGTTTCCGTGAGCATCCGCGTAGGCATCAACGGCTTCGGCCGGATCGGCCGCAACTTCTGGCGTGCCGTGGCGGCCAGCGGCAAGGACATCGAGGTCGTCGCCGTCAACGACCTGACCGACAACGCGACCCTCGCCCACCTGCTGAAGTACGACAGCATCCTGGGCCGCCTGCCGTACGAGGTGAAGAGCACGGCCGACGAGATCACCGTCGACGGCAAGGCCATCAAGGTCTTCGCCGAGCGCGACCCGGCCAAGCTCCCCTGGGGCGACCTCGGCGTGGACGTCGTCCTCGAGTCGACCGGCCTGTTCACCGACGCCGCCAAGGCCAAGGTGCACGCCGACAACGGCGCCAAGAAGGTGATCATCTCCGCGCCCGCCAAGGGTGAGGACATCACCATCGTCATGGGCGTGAACGACGACAAGTACGACCCGTCGGCGCACACGATCATCTCCAACGCGTCCTGCACCACCAACTGCCTGGCCCCCATGGCGAAGGTCATCAACGACACCTTCGGCATCGAGAAGGGCCTGATGACCACGATCCACGCCTACACCCAGGACCAGAACCTCCAGGACGGCCCGCACAAGGACCTGCGCCGCGCCCGCGCCGCCGCCCTGAACATCGTGCCCACCTCCACCGGCGCCGCCAAGGCCATCGGCCTGGTGCTGCCCGAGCTCAAGGGCAAGCTGGACGGCTTCGCGCTCCGCGTGCCGATCCCCACCGGCTCGGCCACCGACCTCACCGTCGACCTCGCCCGCGAGACCACGGTCGAAGAGGTCAACGCGGCGCTGAAGGCCGCCGCCGAGGGCCCGCTGCGCGGCGTCCTCAGCTACACCGAGGACGACATCGTCTCCTCCGACATCGTCACCGACCCGGCGTCCTGCATCTTCGACTCCGGCCTGACCAAGGTCATCGGCAACCAGGTCAAGGTCGTGGGCTGGTACGACAACGAGTGGGGCTACTCCAACCGCCTCGGCGACCTCATCGAGCTGGTGGGTTCCCAGCTCTGATGCGGACCATCGACTCCCTCGACGTCAAGGGGCGGCGCGTCCTGGTGCGCGCCGACCTCAACGTCCCCCTCGACGGGGACAGGATCACCGACGACGGCCGCATCCGCGCCTCGGTGCCGACGATCGCCGAGCTGGCCGGCCGGGGCGCGCGGGTGATCGTCTGCGCCCACCTCGGCCGTCCCAAGGGCAAGGTGGCGCCGCAGTTCTCCCTGGCGCCCGTCGCCGCCCGGCTCGGCGAGCTGCTCGGCGCACCGGTGAGGTTCGCCACCGACGTCGTCGGCGACTCGGCGCGCGAGACCGCCGAGGGTCTGGGCGACGGCGAGGTCGCCCTGCTGGAGAACCTCCGGTTCGAGCCGGGGGAGGAGTCCAAGGACGACGCGGCGCGCGCGGCGTTCGCCGAGAAGCTGGCCGGTCTCGCCGAGCTGTACGTCGGCGACGGGTTCGGCGCGGTGCACCGCAAGCACGCCAGCGTCTACGACGTGCCGAAGCTGCTGCCGCACGCCGCGGGCGGCCTGGTGGTGGCCGAGGTCGAGGTGCTCAAGCGCCTCACCGAGGACCCCGCCCGCCCGTACGTCGTCGTGCTCGGCGGCGCGAAGGTCTCCGACAAGCTCGGTGTGATCGCCAACCTCCTCGGCAAGGTCGACCGCCTGGTCATCGGCGGCGGCATGGCCTACACCTTCCTCAAGGCCCAGGGCCACGAGGTCGGCAGGTCGCTGCTGCAGGAGGACCAGCTCGACCAGGTGCGCGGCTTCATCGCCGAGGCCGCCGAGCGCGGCGTCGAGCTCGTGCTGCCGGTGGACGTCCTCGCGGCCACCGGGTTCGCCGAGGACGCCGAGTACGAGGCGGTCGAGGCCACCGCGATCCCCGCCGACCGCGAGGGCCTGGACATCGGCCCGAAGAGCCGCGAGCTGTTCGCCGCCAAGCTGGCCGACGCCGCCACCGTCTTCTGGAACGGCCCCATGGGCGTGTTCGAGTTCGACGCGTTCGCGGGCGGCACGCGGGCCGTGGCCGAGGCGCTGGTCGCCTCCGGCGCCTTCACCGTCGTGGGTGGTGGCGATTCGGCGGCCGCCGTGCGTAAGCTCGGTCTCCCCGAGGACGGCTTCTCGCACATCTCCACAGGTGGCGGGGCCAGTCTCGAATACCTGGAGGGCAAGACCCTGCCCGGACTCGCCGCGCTGGAGGACTGAGCGACCCATGAGCACCGCCCGCAAGCCGCTCATCGCCGGCAACTGGAAGATGAACCTCAACCACCTCGAGGCCATCGCGCTGGTCCAGAAGCTGGCCTTCTCGCTGACCGACAAGGACTTCGACCGCGCCGACGTCGCGGTGCTGCCCCCGTTCACCGACCTGCGCAGCGTGCAGACCCTGGTGGACGGCGACAAGCTCCGCATCGTCTACGGCGCGCAGGACGTGTCGGTGCACGACAGCGGGGCCTACACCGGAGAGATCTCCGGCACGATGCTCGCCAAGCTCGGCTGCACGTACGTGCTGGCCGGCCACTCCGAGCGGCGGCAGTACCACCGCGAGGACGACCAGGTGGTCGGCGCCAAGGTGCAGGCGGCCTACCGGCACTCGATCACGCCGATCCTGTGCGTGGGCGAGGGCCTGCCCGTCCGGCAGGCCGGCGGGCACGTCGCCTACGCCGTGTCCCAGCTCGACGCGGCGCTGAACGGCGTGAAGACCGAGCAGGCCAGGTCGCTGGTCATCGCCTACGAGCCGGTCTGGGCGATCGGCACCGGCGAGGTCGCCACCCCGGATGACGCGCAGGAGGTCTGCGCGGCCTTGCGGGCGCGACTCGCCGAGCTGTACGACGCCGAGGTGGCCGCCGCCGTCCGTATCCTTTACGGTGGGTCGGTCAAGTCCGACAACATCGCCGGCATCATGGCGCAGTCCGATGTCGACGGGGCGCTGGTGGGAGGCGCGAGCCTCGATCCGGCGGACTTCGTCAAGATCTGCCGTTTTGGCGAAATATCGGGCTAGCTGAGCTGTTTCGGAGGTGCGAGTTGACATTACCACGTACCCTCGAAGAGATAGTTTGAATCGTCACCCGGCCAAGGTCGGGGCAGGTCAGGTCGCGCTGCGGCGCGCGTAACAGGGAACAGGTCAACGGTGACTATTGGCATCTCGATCGCCCTCATCCTGTCGAGCGCACTCATGGTGCTGCTCGTGTTGCTCCACAAGGGCAAGGGCGGTGGCCTTTCGGACCTCTTCGGCGGCGGCTTCACGTCGTCGTTCGGCGGGTCCTCGGTGGTGGAGCGGAACCTCGACCGCCTCACGATCATCACCGGGGCGATCTGGTTCGTCTGCATCATCGCCCTCGGCCTGATTCTCAAACCGTAAGCCGCCCGCCCGTGGCCGGGCCTGACAGTGATTCTTTCCCCCGCTCCAGGGCGGGGGCGATCTAGCGAGGAGTTCATCCGTGGGTAGTGGCAACGCGATCCGTGGTAGCCGTGTCGGCGCCGGGCCGATGGGTGAGGCCGAGCGTGGCGAGGCGGCCCCTCGAGTGCGGGTCTCGTTCTGGTGCGCCAACATGCACGAGACGCGTCCGAGTTTCGCCAGCGACGCCGCCGTTCCCGAGTACTGGGACTGCCCGCGGTGCGGTCTCCCGGCCGGCCAGGACGAGTCTGCCCCGCCCGCGCCCCCGCGGAACGAGCCGTACAAGACGCACCTGGCCTACGTGAAGGAGCGGCGCAGCGACACGGACGGCGCCGCGATCCTCGCCGAGGCCCTGGAGCGGCTGCGCAGCAGCAACCGCACTCCCTGGTAGACCCCGCGCCGCGTTCCGGCGCGTGCGAAGGCCCCCGCGGATCCGTCCGCGGGGGCCTTCGTCCACCTTCGGGGCGTGCTCAGGCGTGCCGCTCGTACACCGCCTCGCCGCCGACGAACGTCAGGTCCACCCGGGTCGTCCAGATGTCGCCGGGCGCCAGCGCGTAGGGGTCGCGGTCGAGCACGACCAGGTCCGCGCGGTTGCCCGCCGCGATGACGCCGGCCTCCTCGTCGTGGTTGATCCACGCCGACCCCGACGTGTAGGCGGTCATGACCGTGGCGAGGTCCAGGCTCTGGTGCGGCAGGAACGGCGTCCGCGCCGTGGGGTAGTCCGCGTGCACCGACCCGCCGGGCTCGGTGCGGTTCACCGCCACGTGCATGGCCTGCAGCGGGTCGGCCGAGGACACCGGCCAGTCGCTGCCCGCGCACAGCCGGGCGCCGGTGCGCACCAGGTCGGCGAACGGGTACTGCCAGCCGGCGCGCTCCTCGCCGAGGAACGGGATGCACAGCTCGTCCATCTGCATGTGGTGGGTGGCCCACAGCGGCTGCAGGTTGGCGGTCACGCCGAGCGCGGCGAAGCGCGGGATGTCGGACGGCTCGATGATCTGGACGTGCGCGATGTGGTGCCGGTTGGCGGGGGAGGTGCCCTCCAGGGAGTCCAGCGCCTCGCGGACGGCGCGCTCGCCGATGGCGTGGAAGTGGACCTGGAAGCCGCGCCGGTCCAGCTCGGCGACGTACCCCTTCAGCAGCCCGGGGTCCACGTACGACAGGCCGCGCTGGTCGGGGCCGCAGTGGCAGTACGGCTCGATCACCGCGGCGGTGAAGTTCTCCGGGATGCCGTCCTGCATGATCTTCACGGATCCGGCGGTGAACGTCCCCCCGGTCCCGGCGCGCCGCGCGGCCATCTCCTCGATCTGGTCGGCGCCGCGGGTGCGGTCCCACCACAGCGCGCCGACCACGCGCGCCTTGAGCCGCCCGGCCCCGGCGGCCGAGACGTAGGCGGGGTACTGGTCGTCGGAGCCCGCGTAGGAGCCGACGATGGCGTCCTGCCAGCCGGTGACGCCGAGCGAGAACAGGTGGGACTGGGCGTCCATGAGCGCGGCGTCGATGTCGGCGCCGGTGGGCCGGGGGGTGAGCAGGCCGACGAGGTCCATGGCGCCCTCGTGCAGGACGCCGCTCGGCGTGCCGTCGGGGTCGCGCTCGATGCGGCCGTCTGCGGGGTCGGGCGTGCCGGCGGTGATCCCGGCGATCTCCAGGGCGCGGGTGTTGACCCAGGCGGCGTGGTGGTCGCGCTGGATGAGGTAGACGGGCCGGTCCGCGAAGTCGATCTGGCGGCGGTGCGGCAGCCCGCCGGCGAAGGCGGACATGTCCCAGCCGCCGCCGTCGATCCAGGCGGCGTCCGGGTGGGCCGCGGCGTAGGCGGCGATCTTCTCCACGTAGGCGTCCAGGCCGTAGACCTGGGACAGGTCGCACTTGGCCCGCTCCAGCCCGGCCTGCACCGGGTGGATGTGGGCGTCGGTGAAGCCGGGCGTGAGGAGCCTGCCGGCCAGGTCCACCGTCTCGTGCCCGGGCCGGGCCAGCCTGGCGACCTCGTCCTCCTCGCCGACGGCGGCGACGCGCCCGTCGCGGACGAGCACCGCCCGTGCGAAGGCGGGGGGGACGGCGTGGGGGGAGGCGGTGAACACCGGGCCGCCGCGGAAGAGCAGATCGGTCATCGAGAATCCGGGGCCGCCGCGCTGGGCCGCCCCTCCTCCTGCCTGTTGTGGGGGTGGGGAGTTCGCACCGCCATATCCTGCTATATCCGTCGAAGACCCGCAGCGTACCGACCCAGCGCACCACCAATACACCGCGTAACCCACGAAAACGGCTGTTCGACGACAAAGCACGTAGATGAAACGGACGGCTCATCCCTGTGTAGCAGTTCTGTAACAGGACGGCGGCACTCTGGCATCCAGACACACCAGGGAGATGTGAATGGGCTTCTTGCGGATCCGCACGACCGTGGACGAACGGCCGGGACGGCTGGCGTCCCTCACCGCGGCGCTCGCCGCCAAGGGCGGCAACATCCTCGGGCTGACCGTCCAGCCCGACGCCGACGGCACGGTCGACGAGTTCGTCGCCGACATCCCCGCCTCCGCCGACGCTGTGCGCGCGGCGCTGGAGGAGGCCGGAGGGCGCCGCGTCCAGGTCGTGCCGGCGACCGCCCACGAGCTGACGGACGAGCCCACGCGCGTGCTGCTGCTGGCCTCGCGCCTGCGCGCCGCGCCGTGGCGGCTGCCGGAGGTGCTGGCCGACCTGCTGCGCGCCGACGACGCGCGCTGGGTCTACGGCGCCGAGCTGTCCGACCTGCCCGACCCGACGCTGCTGACCGTGCCCGTGGCGCCGCGCCGCGCCGTCCGGCTGCGCCGCATCGGCCTGCCGTTCACGCTCACCGAGTCCGCGCGCGCCGCCGCGCTGGTGCGCCTGGCCCAGCCGCCCGCCGAGACCCTGCCCGCCGAGCGGCCGGTGGTGCTGAGCGACGGCGTCGAGGTGCGGGTGCGCCCGCTCACCCCGCTCTACCGCGAGGCCGTCCGCGACCTGCACGACCGCTGCTCGCCCGACTCGCGCAGGTTCCGGTACTTCACGGCGACGCCGTCGCTGCGCCCGGGCATGTTCGACCGATTGTGCGACCGCGGCCGGTGCCACTCGCTGGTCGCCGGGTACGACGGCCAGGTGGTGGCCATGGCGAACCTGGTGTTCAGCCCCGACCCCGGCATCGCCGAGATGGCGTTCCTGGTGGAGGACCGCTGGCAGGGCCGCGGCCTCGGCGGCGCGCTCGCCCGCATGCTGCTGTGCGAGGCGCGCGACCTGGGCTTCGCGGAGGTCCGGGCGAGCCTGCTCTCGGACAACGCGCGCATGCGACGGCTGCTGCTGTCCCTCGGCGCGACGCCGGCCTACACCGAGGACCCGGGCGTGCTGGAGGCGCGCATCGCCGCCGGGGCGGCCGTGCCCGCGCCCCGCGGGACCTGACGCCGGCCGCTACTCGGCGCGGCGCCGGGGGTGCGGCCCGCCGTCGCCGGCCTCCGGGTCCTGAGGCTCGGCGTCCGGCGCGGGCGGGACCCCGAAGGCGTCCAGGCGCCGCTCGATGCGGTCCAGGCTCGCCTGGATGCGCTCCAGCCGGGCGAGGTGGGACGGCCTGGGGTTCAGGAGCAGCGACCCTTCGGTGAGCGTCCCGATGGGACGGCCCGCGCGGCCCTCCTGTTCCTCGCCGACCCGGGCGCGCAGGGCCACGGCGTCGGCGCCGTGCCGCTCCAGCACCTGGGCGGCGACCCCGCTCGGGTCGCGCAGCAGGGCGAGCAGGATGTGCTCGGTGCCGATGTATCCCGCCTGCGCCTGCAGGGCCTCGCGCAGGGACAGTTCGAGCAGCTTCTTGGCGTCCGCGGTGAAGGGGATGTGCCCGAGCGGCGCGGAGGGGCCACGGCCGCCGAACTCCTCGACGCCGGCCCTGGCCGCCTCCAGGGTGAGGCCGGACTCCCGCAGGACGGTGCCGCCGAGCCCCTCGGCGTCGCCGAGCAGGCCGAGCAGCACGTGCTCGGGGCCGATGTGGCGGTGGTCGAGCCGCCGCGCCTCCTCCTGCGCGAGGACCACGACACGGCGGGCGGAATCGCTGAAGCGCTCGAACACGGGGGGCCTCCGCAAGCGTTTGGGTGAAGATCCGGGCGACAGCGCGGCCCGGCGTGCGGCACCTTCCACTATGCGCCAATTCCCGCGGTCGTGGTGGGCCCTTTTCGCCCCGCTCGCCGGTCCCTCGAGGGTGGGTCTGGAGCGTCCGGCCGGCGCGGGCTACCCTGGGTTCGTTTCATGAACTCAACTGGTGGCGGAGAGGCGACATGGACACCGAATGGCGGCCCACGGCCTGCGTGCTGTGCGCGAGCAACTGCGGCATCGAGGTCCGGCTCGACGGCAGGCGGTTCGAGCGCGTCCGCGGCGACCGGGCGCACCCGTCCTCCCAGGGCTACACCTGCGAGAAGCCGCTGCGCCTCGACCACTACCAGAACGCGGCCGACCGCCTCACCCACCCGCTGCGGCGGCGGCCGGACGGCACGTTCGAGCGGATCACCTGGGACGTCGCCATCGCCGAGGTCGCCGCCGCGCTCTCCCGGGTCCGCGACGCGCACGGCGGGGAGACGATCTTCTACTACGGCGGCGGAGGCCAGGGCAACCACCTCGGCGGCTCCTACGCGGGCGCGCTCATGCGCGCGCTCGGCGCCCGCTACCGCTCCAACGCGCTGGCCCAGGAGAAGACCGGCCTGTACTGGGTGTCGGACCGCATGCTCGGCACCATGGTGACCGGCGACTTCGAGCACTGCGAGGTCGCCCTGTTCATCGGCAAGAACCCCTGGCAGTCCCACGGCGTCCCGCGCACCCGCCCCACCCTGCGCGAGATCGCCCGCGACCCGCGCCGCTGCCTGATCGTCATCGATCCGCGGCGCACCGAGACCGCCGAGCTGGCCGACATCCACCTGCGCCCCCGGCCGGGCGCCGACGCCTGGCTGCTGGCGGCCCTCGCGGCGGTGCTCGTCCAGGAGGACCTGATCGCCCGCGACTGGCTCGCCGCCCACGCGACCGGGCTGGAGGAGGTGCGCGCGGCGCTGCGGCACGTGCCCGTGGCCGGGTACTGCGCGACGGCCGGGGTGCCCGAGGAGCAGGTCCGGCGGGCCGCCCGCCGGATCGCCGCCGCCGCGGGCGTCGCGGTGTTCGAGGACCTCGGCGTGCAGATGAACCGCCACTCGACGCTCAACAGCTACCTGGACAACCTGCTGTGGCTGCTCACCGGCAACTTCGGCCGTCCCGGCGCCAACAACCCGCCCATCCTGTTCGCCCCGTTCATCTCCTTCTCGCACCACGGCCCCAAGCGCGACCGCGTCAGCCCGGTGGCCGGGGCGCGGATCATCTCCGGGCTGGTCCCCGCCAACGTGATCGCCGACGAGATCCTCACCGACCATCCCCGCCGCTACCGCGCGATGCTCGTCGAGTCCGCCAACCCCGCCCACTCGATCGCCGACTCCCCGCGCACCCGCGAGGCGCTCGCCGCGCTCGACCTGCTCGTGGTCGTCGACGTCGCCATGACCGAGACGGCCAGGCTCGCCCACTACGTCCTGCCCGCGCCCTCGCAGTTCGAGAAGTGGGAGGCGACCTTCTTCACCCTGGAGACCCCCGTCAACCAGTTCCACCTGCGCCGTCCCGTGCTGGATCCGCCGCCCGGCGCCGACCTGCTGCCCGAGCCGGAGATCTACGCCCGGCTGTGCGAGGCGATCGGCGCGCTCCCCGAGGAGCGGGTGCGGCCCCTGCGCGAGGCGGCCGGACGCGGGCGGAGGGAGTTCGCGCGGGCCTTCCTCGCCGCGGTGGAGGACCCGGGGCAGGCGGCCGTCGCGGCCGTGCTGCTCTACCGCGCGCTCGGCCCCACGCTGCCCGGCGGCGCCGCGGCGGCCGCCTCGCTGTGGGCGCACGCGGTCCGGGTGGCGCGGGCCCACCCCGAGGCGGTCCGGCGCGCGGGCATCGACGGCGAGGGCGTGGACCTGGGCGACCGGCTGTTCGACGCGATCCTCGCCGCGCCGTCCGGGCTCGTCTTCGCCGTCGACGCGCCCGGCGACGCCTGGCGGCGGCTCGGCACCCCGGACAAGAAGGTCCACCTGGCGCTCCCCGACCTGCTGGAGGAGCTCGCGGGCCTCGCGACGGGCCCGGAGGCGTCCCCGGACTACCCGTTCGTGCTGTCGGCGGGGGAGCGGCGCTCCTTCACGGCCAACACCATCATCCGCGACCCCGCCTGGCGCAGGCGCGACCCGCACGGGACCCTGCGGATCAGCCCGCAGGACGCCGAGGAGCTCGGGCTGGCCGACGGGTCACGGGCCCGGGTCACCACCCGGCGCGGGTCGGCGGAGGCGACCGTGGAGATCACCGAGACCCTGCTGCCCGGCCACATCTCCCTGCCCAACGGCCTCGGGCTCGCCTATCCGGGCGAGCCGGGGGAGGTCACGACGGGCGCCGCCCCGAACGAGCTGACCTCCGCGCGGGACCGCGACCCGTACGCGGGCACCCCGTGGCACAAGCACGTCCCGGCCCGGGTGGAGGCCGTGGCCTGAGACGGCGTCCGCGAGGCCCGGCGCGCGGGGCCGGCACAGGCGGCCGGAGCGGCGGGGGCGGTTCAGGCGGCCGGAGCGAGGGCGAGCGGCGCGGGGCCGGCGCGGCCGGCAGGGCGGGGTCAGCGCAGGCGGTCGGTGAGGCGGCGGGCGGCGCGGGCCAGGCGCGCGCCCCACCCGTCCGCCCGTGGCGGTGGGTCGTCCGCGGCCGGCGGCCGTAGCGCCACCTCGGCGGACGGGCCGGGCGCGGCGGGCAGCACGTGGCGGCGGGTGACGTCGTCGGCCGCCGCGTGCGTGAGGCCGAGGCGGCGCGCCCTGCGGGAGAACCGCAGGCCGGCGACCGCGGTGACCGGCCCGGCGCACGCGGCGGCCGAGGCCCACAGCACCTCGGCGTCCTCGGGCGGCCACAGCTCCACGCCGCCGCCCGTCCGCAGCGGCACCGGCGCGGGCCCCGCGGCCGTCGCGTCCCACGGCGGCGGGGCGGCCGGGGCCGGGTGGGCGCGCGGGGTCTCGTGGGCGGGCAGCGTCCAGTCCAGGCCGGCCCAGCGCGCGTACTCCGGGCCCGCCCACGCGCGGTACCGCGCGCGCAGCTCCCCGAGCGGCGGCGCGGACCGGTCCCCGGCCTCCTGCAGCCAGCCGACGAAGCAGTACAGCGGCCGTCCGCCGTCGGTGTCCATGCCCGCGCCGAGCTCCGCGGCCTGGCAGGCCACGCCCACCAGCCGGGGGCCGCCCCGGTGGGCGATGAGGAAGCGCGGCCCGAGGTCCAGCTCCTGGCCGCGGTCGACGACGGCCCGCACCGCCTCGCGCACCCAGCCGAGCCCGGCGAGCCCCGCGGGCCCGGCCCGCCACCAGTGGTCGTGGTACAGCGTCCGGCCGTACACCACCGGCGCCCAGTCTCCCGCGCTCACAGGTCACCGCTCTCCACGCGCGCCCCGTCGCGGAAGACCGGCAGTTCCATGATCTCCTCGCGGAGCGTGGCGCCCCAATGATCGGCCATTGTCCGCCTCGCGTCGGCCACCCGCCAGGCTTCCTCCACCTGCGCCCGCTCGAATTCCAGACCCCGCAGCTCCGCGCGGCGCAGCAGCCGTCCCAGCCGTTCACCGGTCACCCGGTCGAGTTCGGCGGTGAGGTGCCGGTGCCGCGCGCCCAGGGACGCCAGCTCGGCCTCCCGCAGCCGCCGCTCCTCGCGCAGCCGGTGGAACATGGTGAACATGACCGGTTTGTGCAGCCAGAAGGGCCGCACGGTGGCCGGATCCACCCGCCCCCGCGTGGGCGCGCCGAACCCGCCGACCGTCACCGGGCACAGCGCGGCGGTCATCCCCGGCTGGCGCATCACCGGCAGCAGGCCGAGGATCGTCTCCAGCGCCCGGTCCAGCCGCTGGGTGATCGTCAGGTGCTGGGGCAGCTCGGCCAGCAGCCGGTCGGCCTTGGTGAGCAGCACCACCACCGACAGGCCCGGCCGCGCGGGGTCCCGTTCCAGCAGGGCCGAACGCACCAGCGCGGTCATCCTGCGCGTCTCCAGCGCCTGCGGCGACGCGCCGAGGCGGCTGCCGTCCAGCACCAGGTACACGCTGTCGGTCGCGGCCAGGCGTTGCACGAGCCTGCGCGCGTCCGGCGACTCGACGAAGCCGTTCGCCTCGCCGAGCGGGGTGGTCATCGCCCCGCCGCGGAAGTCGGTCCAGTCCAGGCGCAGCAGCGGGTCCTTGCCGTGCAGGAAGGTGAAGCGGTACTCGAAGGGCTCCTCGGGGGTGGGCGGCGGGAGCACGCCCTCGGCGCACAGCCGGTCCCAGGCGCGGCCGAGCTCGAAGTCCCTGTCCTGGTCCTTCTCCAGCAGCGCGTACGCGCGCTCGCCGAGCGACATCGTCGCGTACATGCCGAGCAGGAACGTCGTCTTGCCGGACATGGGGGCGCCCAGCATGGTCACGACGATGGGCCGAATCCAGTCCACGGCTCGTCCTCCGTTGTCCGGTGTTCCCGGTCCCACGCCAGGCCGGTGAGGGCGGGCGCGACCCGCGCGGGCAGGGGCGCCGCCGCCGCGAGGCACCACAGCAGGCAGTCCTGCGGGCGGTTGACGCCCCCCTCTCCCAGCCGCACGGCCACGGCGGGCGTCCCGGTCCGCGCGGCCACCGACCACAGCGCGTGGAACGGCACGGGGAGGTCGCCGGGCGCGGCGGCCCCGGCCAGCGCGACCAGCAGCGCGAACGGCCCGGCTGCCGGGGCCAGCAGGCGGCGCCGGACCAGCACCGCCAGCGGGCGCACCCGGCTCTCGGCGTAGGCGGCGCCGCGCGTCAGGTCGGCGGCGTCCACCAGCGCGATCACGGCCCCGGCGGCCAGGACGTCGGCCAGCAACGCGGGCGCGGCGCCCGCCGCGCCGTCGCCGGTCAGCGCGCCGCCCGGGTGGTCGTGCCAGCTCACCCGCACCGCGCGCCCGCCCTCGGGCCTGAGCCAGAAGCGGTAGGCGTGCCCGCGGACGGTCGGCGCGAGGGCGCGTCCCCGGGCCAGGCGGCGTTCGGCCCGCCGCAGCCGCAGGTGGTCGCGCGGCCGGGCCCGCAGGCCGAGCGGGGCGATCCGGCGCAGCGCCGCGTACGCGCCGGCGAGGAAGGCGGTCTTGCCCGCGCCGGGGTGCCCGATCACCACGACGCGCATCGGCGTCATTCGCGCCCGTAGATCACGCGGCCCGGCAGGCTGTCCTCGCCCACCCGCAGCCAGGTGCGCAGGCACGCGAGGATCTCGCCGCTGCGCGGGTCGCCGGCCCGGTAGGCGATGTCGCGGTTGCCGGTGTACCCCTGCAGGTCGGCGTACGGCCGGATCTCCAGCACCTTCACCTCGGCGTCCACCCCCGCGGCCCTGGCCCGCTGGACGTGCTCCTCCAGCAGCCGCCGCGAGCGGTCGGCCACGCCTCCCCACCAGCTCGCCGGGTGCGCGGGCGGCCGGTGGACGATCGAGCAGAGCGCCTCGTCCACCAGGCGGTGCGCGCGCAGCGCGGCCGGGGACCCCTCCTCGGCGGTGGCCAGCGCGGCCAGCCGCCGGTGCAGCTCGGTGCGGTAGGCGTTCCAGGTGCGCGGGTCGTCCAGCGGGTGCAGCCCGGAGGTGCGCAGCCCTTCCAGCGCGTGGCAGGTCGTGGGGTCCACCTGGGCGATCCGCACGACCTGCGTGGCGAGCACCGCCAGCGCCGCGAGCCCGCCGCCCAGGTCCGCGCCGAGCGCGTCGGCGACCTCGGGGTCCCATGGTCCCCCGGGCGCCTCCCTGATGCCCGGCGTGGCGAGGGCGGGGGCAGGCTCGACCAGGACGCGCGGCACGGTCCCGGGCAGCTCCAGCCACGTGGCCGGCCCCGCGCCGTTGAGGCGCTCGTCGCGGATCGCGCGCGCCCGGTCCCGCCACTCGCCGGCCACCGCCGGGTCCAGCCGCAGGCAGGCCGTCCACAGCGCCCGCCAGGTGTCGACGTCGGCGTGCTTGACCACGCTGGACCGGCCCAGGTACGCCGCCACGCGCGGGTCGGCCATGAACGCGTTCGCCAGCTCCGCCAGCGGCCCGGAGCCCCGGTCGTGCGGCTCCGTGGTGGCGGACGGCCCGGTGAACGGCGCGGTGAACGGCGCGGTGAACGGCGCGGTGGACGGCGCGCCGGAGGGCGCGTCCGCGAGCAGGGCGGCCAGCTCGCCGGCCAGCGCGGCGCAGGCGGCGTGCGCCGGGTCGCCGGGCCCGGCCGCCCCCGCCCCGGACGCCAGCGCCGCCTGCGTTCCCGTCAGCACGGCCCTGGCCAGGGCCGTCAGCGGCGAGTCCGGCCCGTCGAGCACCGCGCGCAGGCGCTCCTCCAGCCGCCCGCCCATCAGTGCACCCCCGCGAACGGGTCGTACGCCTCGCGGTAGTCCAGGTCGCCGGAGAACATGTGGGCACGGAACACCGTCCCGGGGACGCGCTCCACCTCGCGCAGCCCCGAGGCGGCGCGGAACGGCGGGTCCCCCCGGTGTACGCGCAGGTCGCCGCGCTCGTCCAGGCTGACCGTGAACCGCGGCGCGACCCCGGGCACGTCCCGGCCCGTCACCTGGGACGGCGACACGGTCGCCACCAGCGTGTCCGCGCCCGCGTCCTGCGTCCCCGCGCCGTGGGGGCGCAGGTAGAACCGCCAGCCGTACGGCGCGGGCGGCGGCAGCTCGGCGAACACGCCGCGGAACGTCTCGGCGTCCTCGCCGGACTCGGTGACGAACGTGGCTGTGAGCAGCGTGTCGAGGTCGCTCAGGTCGAACACGGGCTCGCCCACGCCGTCGGTCATGCTGCCCGGGATGCCGGGGTTGACGACGATCGAGGCGGGCGTGCCGAGGTGCCGCTCGCCCGGCGGCGCGTCCAGCACGCCGTGCCGGTCGTGGCCGACCGCGTAGTGCGGCGCGGGCCCCCGGCACAGCAGCACGTGCATGTCCATGTCGGTGTCGGCCTCCACCATGGCCCGGATGTCGGTGCGCCACACGTCCTCGTCGTAGGCGAACCCGGGCTCGGGGTTGGCCTGCAGGTAGTCGGCGACGCGGAAGAACGTCCAGTACACCGGCTCGCTGGTGCTCTTCTGCCGGTACACCTGGAAGCTCTCGGTGAGGCCGATCCACCGGTCGTTCCTGATGATGAGCTGGCCGTCGCCGCCGAGCTGGGGCAGGCGGTCGCCGGAGGAGAACAGGGGAGTGGTGCCCGCGCTGCCCGACCCGGTCTGGCCGCCTGCGGTGAAGGTGCCGCGCAGGAAGAAGAACAGGTTCTCCACGTCGACCTGCAGCCACACCGCGCCGCGCCGCAGGTGGTCCTCCACCTCCTTGGGGTCGGGGTGGACCTCCTGCCGCAGGCTCTCGGCCCAGCACGACCCGATCGAGGCGGCGTGCTTGGCGTACTCGTCCTCGATCCAGACGCTGCTCGGATCCCAGTCGATCTGCCCGCGCTCGTCGGGGCGCCGTTCGGAGAACGCGGTGATCAGCTCCTCCCTGACCAGGTTCATCCGCGAGCTGCGGCCGGTGAAGATGACCCGGTCCAGCGCGGCGCCGCCCCGCTCGGTGAGCTGACCGCGCACCAGGTCGGCGGCCAGGCGCATGATGTCGGCGAGCACGGGCCTGATCAGCGTCGCGAAGTCCTCGTGGCGAAGCTCCTCGCCCGGCCCACCGGGGTCGCCGGAGTACCCGAGCGCGCTCATGATCTGGTCCACCTCCTCCTGGGGGAGCAGGTAGGACTTCTCCGCGCCCAGCGTGATCTTCGCCCGCTCGGCCAGGTCCCACAGCAGGTCGAACACCTGGCGGGCCTGCTCGGCCGCCGCGCCGTCCTTGTCCTTCCACTGGGTCGGCACCAGCAGCTGGACGTTCTCGCGGGCCGTCTCGCGCGTGCCCGGCTTCGGGCTGAGGATCGCCGCCAGCAGCGACCCCGGCACGTACTGGCCGGCGGAGTCCTTGAAGCGGTCGTCGAAGACGGCGATCACCTTGCGCGGGTCCTGCCCGTACGGGCCGTCCTGGGCGGGGGTCCTGATGATCCGCTCGGCGATCACGGCCTTCAGCCAGTTGAACACCAGCAGGGTCAGGTAGTCGCCGCCGCGCTGGGTCTCGCCCGTCGTGCCGAGCAGCCACGGGGTCAGCCGGTAGTAGCGCCCGTAGTGCGGGTCGCCGTCCGCGCCCGCCGCCGGGGTGCGGTCGGCCAGCTCCAGGCGCAGCAGCGCGATGTCGGTGGTGCCGCCGCCGATGTCGACGATCAGCACGTGCTGCTCCCACTCGGCGCGGTTGGCGTTCTCCCGGGGCGGCAACACCGGCCTGCTGCGCGCCGCGAACGCCTCGACGCTGAGGTCGAAGACGCCGCCGAACTCGCGCATCAGGAAGAACATCGCCGCGCCGACGGCCTCGTCGAACCGGGTGATCACCCGGCCGACGCCGTCGGCCTCCACCATCGTCTGCAGCGCCTGCCGCACCCGGGGCGGCGACATGGTCGGGTAGGTGACCAGGACGTTGTTCACCTCGCCCGGCGCGAAGCCCTCGCTGTTGCGCCGCCTGGCGAGGTACTGGTCGGTGCGCGCGAGCAGGTCGCTCAGCACCCCCCGGATCAGGTCCTCGACCGCGAACTCGCCGTCGGGCCCCGTGCGCGCGTCCGGACGGCCGAGCCGCTGCTTGAGCCCGCGGTGCTCGCGCCGGGCGTCCTCGCCCGCCTCGTCGCCCTCCGACGGCGGCAGCATGGACACGGTGAGCGGGCGCTTGCGCACGACGTAGGCGGCGCTGCGCAGCTCGGTGGCGCGCGTGGAGGGGTCCAGCTCGACGCGGAACAGGCGCAGGCTGTCCAGGGGCGGCTCGCGGAAGGCGGCGTCGTACGCCTCGCTCAGCCGCGTCGTCACCAGGCGGCGCAGCGCCGGCGAGCACAGGGGCCGCGAGCGTTCCAGCTCCAGGATCAGCCGGTCGCCGATGGTGGAGTCGGTGTCGGAGCGCAGCAGCGCCACCAGCCGTTCCGCCGACGGCGGGCCAGAGCCGTCCGACCGCAGCAGCCGTTCCGCGAGGTTCTGTACGAAACGGTGCCATTCCGCGCTCAGCGCCGTGTTCCCGCGGCCGGGGTCGTCGCGCAGCAGCGACGACAGCTCGCCGAGCAGGCGGCGCTGCTGCTGGGGCGAGAAGAGCATCCAGTCCCTGCGGCCGATGTCGTACAGGGTGGCCGTCGAGCTGGAGGTGCCGAAGTCCACCGCGACCAGCCCCGGGTGCGGCTGGGTGACCCGGCGCGCACGCGCCACGTCCTCGTCCGGATCCGCGGCCGGGGCCGTCGCGGGATCCGCGGCCTGCGGCTCGGGGGCCGGCGCTTCGTGCAGGCGGGTGTCCCCGTCGCGCGGCGGCGGCTGCTCGGCGCGCGGGCGCGGCCGGGTGAACGGCTGCGTCACCGGCTCGGGCTCCCAGCCGGGCTCCGGTTCGGGCCTGCGCTGCTGCTGCCGCTGCTGCGACGAGGTGTAGTCGCGGGCGAACTCGTTCCAGTCCGCCCAGGGGTTCGACGGCCGGTCCGCGTCCGGTCGCTCCTCACGCATGCGCGCCTCCCGCGTCCTCACCGGTCTCGCGTGCCGAGATGATCTCCGACAGTTTGTCGGGCCAGACGAGCCGCGACCCGATACTGGCCAGCCTCGCGTCCAGCACCCGGCAGGCACGGGCCTGCAGCGCCGCCAGGTGCTGCCCGACGTGCCCGGAGGCCGCCTCGCCCAGCTCGCGGCGCAGCCGGAACACCTGGATCATGTCGCAGTACTCGCGCTTGCCGCGCCGGGGCGAGCCGGGATGCCAGGCCAGCGACCGTGTGGGGTCGAACGGGAAGGAGGCGTCCAGCTCCTGCGCCGAGGGCGGGCTCACCGACGCCAGCCGTCCCTCCACCCGCTTGACCAGGGCCTTCTCGCCGAGCAGCCAGTCCAGGGCCTGGAACAGCGCCAGGACGTACTGCGCGGCCGGGTCGCGCAGCGCCTCCTGCGCGGCGGCCTCGCGCAGCCGCTGGTCCAGCACCTCCTCCACCACGAGCCGCTGCTCGGCGAAGGCGCGGCGCCGGCCGCCCACCCAGTCGGCCACCGCCCGCGTCACCCGGTCGTTCACGCTGCCGTACAGCGAGCGGCAGGTCTCCTGGTACGGGGACAGGAAGTCGCGCACGTTCACCGGGGCCGTGGGCAGCGGCACCAGCGGCTCCTCGTCCTCGTCGTCGACGTCGTCCCAGTCGTCGTCGCCCGCGTGCGGCCCGCCGGGGGCGTCCCTGACGACGATCATGCCGTTGTCGACCGAGCCGAGCAGCACCAGCCACAGCGGCCACTCCGCGACGCCGTTCGCCGCGTCCTGCCGGATGCGGTCGTACAGCGACGGGGCCCCGTCCGGCCGGTGGCGCGGGTCGCCGAGCGTGCCCCACAGCTCGGCGCGCATGTCGCTGACGTGGCTGGACAGCGCGGCGACCGCGGCGCGCAGCCGCGCGGCCGTCTCGCGCTCGGTGACCTCCAGCGGGCCGAGCCGCGCCTGGATCCTCTCCAGCTCGGCCTCGTGCTCGGCGAGCGCCGTGACGTCCCGGGCGACCTGGCGGACGTGCAGGTCCAGGCCGCGGCCGCGCGCGTGGGCGAACAGCTTCTCCCGCAGCCGGGCGATGCCGCCGTCCTCGGTGAACGCCCGCAGCGCCGCGCCGATCTCCCCGGGCGGGAAGCCGATCCTCGCCCAGCCGTCGGCCTTCTCACGGGCCTCGTCGACCTCCTTGCGCCGCGACAGCTTGGCGGTGACGTCCCGCGCCCACTGCTCGGTCGGCGCGGCGTCGGCGGCCCTGGCCAGGTGGACCAGCGAGGAGATCACCACGATGCGGTCGTCCCTGCCCGGGGGAAGCAGCTCGCGGGCGGCGGTGAAGATGCCGCGGATGTCGCCCGCCGCGTCGAAGAGCTGCGCCTCGGTCGGCGGCGAGGGCAGCAGGGAGGTGCGCTCGTCCTCCGACAGCAGCAGCCAGGGCAGCCCGGGGACGGCGTCGAACTTGCCGACGGACGCGAACAGGCAGTCCTCGAAGTCCTCCGGCAGCCGGCCGGTGTGGTAGATCAGGTTGCTGAGCGTCAGCCGTTCCGCGGTGCGGGCGCGGTCGGCGCTGAACATCACCATCGCGACCGTGACGTCGCCGATCTCCAGGCCGGTCAGGAACTCGTGCCGGGCCCAGTCCTCGCCGCCGCCGCGTCCCGGCACGTCGACGAACTCGACCTCGGCGCCGTGCAGCCCGGCCAGGTTCCAGGTGGCGACCGGGACCGACACCTCCAGCACCAGGCGGCGCACCATCGCGCGGCGCACCCCGAGCCCGGACGGCGCGTCCTGCGGGCCGTCCCTGCCCTCCGCCTGGGTGAGCAGCTCCATCAGCCCGTCCGGGTCCAGGTCCTCGGCGGTGCCGGGTTGGACGGCCTGCATGGCGTCGCCCAGCTTGTCGATCTCGGCCAGCAGCAGGGAGAGGGAGCTGTGCGGGCGGGCGGCGGCCTGGTCGCGGACGAAGTCCCGCAGGGCGGGCAGCGAGCGCGGCTCGCGGGGGAGCGTGCGCAGCCGCGCGGACTCCTCCTTCGGCACGTTGGCCTGGTCAGCGGCCTCGGCCGCGTGGTCGAGCAGCCGGGCGACGTACCCGGACAGCTCGGCGTCGCTCAGGTACTCGGCCCGGCCACCGGTGATCCGCGCCGTGTCGTCGCCGCTCTGGGTCAGCCGCAGCACGGCGACGTTGGCGGTGGTGGCCTGGTTGTGGACGGGCAGCAGCAAGGGGTTGCCGAGGAGCGTGCCGAGCAGGAGGGACTTTCCTACCGAGAACCCGCCGAACAGTCCTATTCTTACTTTCTTTTCGGAGTTCTCGACGACCTTGGTGGCCAGCTTCTCCGCCGCGAGCCGGAGCGCGTCCAGTTCCGGGTGCGCGGGGACCTGCTGCAGCCGCAGCAGGGCCTCCTTGGCCTGAAGCGCCAGGTCGGGAAGGTCTCCGCCGCGATTCTCAGGCATGGGTCATCGGCCCCTCCCGGGTGCCCGGCACGGTACAACCGTCACAAAACCCCCAAACAATCCGCCATCCGGACAGGTCCGTGATATCCCGCGTCCTGCGCGGTGGAATTCCCGCCCTTTCCTTCCGATGGTAGATCGTCGGGAAAGTTGGAACGTTTCAGATGCTATGCGGATCGATCGTCTTCTGCGGGCCGCCCGTACGGGCGTCGTCAGGGAGACGGGGGTGGCGTCGGGCGGGCGGTGGATCCCGGTGGGTCAGCGGGGGAGGTGGACGACGACGTGCTTACCGCCTCCGGGCGTCGGCTCGACCGAGTGCCGGCCGCCCGCCTCCTCGGCCAGCAGCATGACCATGCGCAGCCCCCGGCCGCCGTCGTCGCGCGGAGACGCCAGCGCGCGGGGCAGGCGCGGATGCGTGTCGTGGACGGCCACGGTGACCCAGTGTCGGTCGGCGGCGAGCATGACGGTCGCGGACGGCGACTCCGCCGCGGCGTGCTCGGCCACGTTCGTCACCAGCTCCGTCACGATCAGGCCCGCCGTGAAGACGGTCTCGTCGTCCACGCCCCACGCGGCCAGCGTCCCGCGAGCCCGGTGCCTGGCCGACGGCACCTGATCGATCGCCGACACCACGGAGAAGACCTCGCTCACACGCTCCCCGGACTGCATGTCGTCCCTCCTCACGCTCGTCGCCGTCGCGTCCTTCGCGCGAGGCGGCAGCCAGGGTCCGGGCGGGAAGCGTCATCGGAAAATGTCGGAGGGTCATCGTATGCTTGCTCAGAGTTAGGACGATCCGGCATCGCCCGTTACCTGCGGCCTGGCCGTACGGTGACGCGCGTCGCCGGAATCCACCCGATCGTCGGAGTTCGCTTGCTTCGGAAATCGGTGGGTTCGTCGGTTTTGTGAGTATTCGTCGAATTGGGTGGGATGCGTGGAAAGGAGCGGGCTCATGGGCGAACGGATGTGCCCCGTGTGCCGGAAGACCCTGCTGAGCCGTTACAGCGGCGATCCGGTTTGCGCTCCCTGTGCGCGGTCGAGCCGGGGAGCCCTGCCGGCCGTGCCCGTGTGGCTGTGGGATTCCCCCGAGATCCGCGAGGCCCTGGCGTCGGCCGACCTTCCCGCGTTCCTGCTACGCGTCCGCTCCGCCATGGGCCTCAGCCAACTCGAACTGGCCAGCCTCGT
Source organism: Sphaerisporangium krabiense (assembly GCF_014200435.1). Taxonomy (NCBI): domain Bacteria; kingdom Bacillati; phylum Actinomycetota; class Actinomycetes; order Streptosporangiales; family Streptosporangiaceae; genus Sphaerisporangium; species Sphaerisporangium krabiense. The sequence continues at coordinate 1,242,334 of NZ_JACHBR010000002.1, forward strand.
CGGCTGGTCCCAGAGCACGGTCAACCGCGTCGAGAACGGCGAACGCAACACTTTGTACGACATCCGCGAACTCCTCCGCTTCGCCGACGCCATCGACATGCCACGCCAGGTGCTCGTGCCGCTGATCACGGGAAAGTCTGTGACGGAGTACCCGGCTGAGGGCATAAATGCTGATATGGATATGGATCGGCGTCATTTCACCGGGGTGTTGGCCGGCAGTCTGGCGGCGGGCATGGGGTGGCGTTCTCCCATCATTCCCGACCGCGTCGACGCGGCCCATATCAAGCAGCTCAAGGCCACGATCCAACGCCTCTACGCCGACGACCAGCGGATGGGCGGCGGGTTACTGCTATCTCCCGCCTTGCGGCAGCTCACCCGAGTCCGGCGCATGCTCGATGAGGCGGACTTCACCGAGTCGATTGGTCGCGGCCTGTTGTCCGCAGCTGGAGAACTGTGCATATGTGCTGGTTGGCTGGCTTATGACTCGGGTGATCAGAGTCACGCGCGTCAACTGTTCGGCGAAGCACTCCTGTACGCCGAGCATTCCGGAGACGAGCGACTTCGGGTGAACGTGGCGTCCTACCTCGCCATGCACGCCGTACGGCAGGCGCGCACACGACCTGGCCGCGCCCGAGAAGCGCTTCACGCGGTCGCGGCAGGAAAGGACGCGGCCCGTCCATGGGCGACACCACGGGTGTACGGCCTTCTCGCCATCCGCGAGGCCACGGCTCACGCCGTAGTCGGCGACGAGATCGCGTGCCGTAAGTCCATCGCCACGGCATGGCGCGAGATAGAGCGCGGCACACATGAGGACGACCCTGACTGGACCGGCTTCGTGACTCCCACCGTGCTCACCTACTTCGAGGGCCTGACCGCCATGACCTTAGGGAAGCCCCGCCTCGCCGTCGCTCGTTACGAGCACCTGCTCGCTGATGCTTCCCTGGGGGAGCGGAATCGGACCTATTACCGTTCGTGTCTGGCGGGAGCGTTACTGGCATCTGGTCGCCGAGCTGATGCCCTCGCCGAAGGGGTGGCACTTCTGCCGGATATCGGTGGGTCCCGGCGGACCCTCCAGGAACTTACCGGGCTTCGCGAGGCCGCGGACGAATCATCGGAGTTCGCCTATCGGTATGACCGGCTCCTGGCCGCCTGAACTCGATCCGGCTTTCGGTCGTTTCCCCGGTTCGAGAGAGCGCACGGCGGATCCGGTGCAGATACCAATCGGAGCCTCGGACGTCCGGGAGAATCCTTGGACGGCGGTTCAGTCGGAGCTGCCATAGACGGTCAGGTGTCCGTTGACCGAGCGGGTGCCGCTGGCCATCGTCGCGGTGACCACGAACGTGTACGTGCCCACCGGCGTGGTGAGCGCGGGCTTGAACGTGAGCGTGGCCCCCGTGGGGTCGTAAACGATCGTCACGGCTAGGCCCGGGGGGAGAGGGCCGACCGCCAGGGCGAAGGCGGAGGGGTTGCCGGACAGCAGGACGAGGCGGACCTTGTACTCCACGCTCCCGCCGAGTGTGACCATCTGGTGAGCCGGGTCGATGGTGAGGGCGTAGTCGTCGGCGGCCACGGCGGCGACGTTGCGAACTTCCGTGGCGGCCTGCCCTGCCGGTGCCCCGGCGGGCGTGAAGGTGGTGCCCAGAAGCGCGAGCATCAGCCCCCCGAGCACGCCGAACCGGATGGCATTCCTCGGTGTGTTCGCGAGCATGCGACTCTCCGATCGGCCGACTGGGAAACGGGAGTTCGGCGCGTGACCGGCCCATATTAGAATCGGATATCAGGCGAGTCAAGCAACGCTTGTTATGAGCCGCCTTTAATGCCCGTCAGGCGAATCCGTATATCCGGCACCGCCTGGTCGGTTCCGGTCACCGGGCCGTCGATCGGACGGCCAGGTTTCTTTGAGAAGCGAGGTGAGCCGGCGCCTATTCGACTTTCGCCGCCGAACGGGTTTCCCTAGGTGTAACTTTCGGTGGTATATGGCCGAGGGTTTCGACTGGAATCAGTCGAACAGTATTGTCACGTCCAAGCCGCCCCCGGGGCGTGGGTGGGCCGTCAGCTGCGCGCCGTGTGCTTCGGCGACGGCCTGCACGATGGCCAGGCCGAGTCCGTGGCCGTCGACGGTATGGGTTCGCTGGGTACCGAGTCGCTGGAACGGTTGGAAAAGCCGTCGTAGGTCCTGCGATCGGATGGCCGGGCCGGTGTTGCCGACCGAGAGGCGGGCGCGACCATTCGTGAGTTCGATGGCGATGGTGACATGTCCGCCGGGAACGTTGTGGTGGAGCGCGTTGTCGACCAGGTTGCCGATCATGCTGGTGATCAGGTCGGGGTCACCGCTGATCGGTGCTGGGGCCAGCGATGCCTCGACCGTGATGGTCCGCCGGGTGGCCTCCGCGCGGCGCGACAGCATCACCCCCTTGGTGACATCGGTCAGGTCGACCACTTCCCGGTGCTCCAGGCCCTTCTGTCCTTCTGCCAGCGTGAGCAGGGCGTCGATCAAACGTTGCTGCCGTTCTCCGAGATCGAGTGCTTCCTCGCACGCGGCTCGCAGGCTGGCCTCGCTCGCGCCGGGGTCGGCGAGCGCGACCTGGAGGACGGCGCGCTGACCGGCCAGCGGGGTGCGCAGCTCATGTGACGCGTTGGCCACGAAGTGGCGCTGCGCCGCGAACGAGGAGTCCAGCCGCTCGAACAGGTCGTCGAGGGTGCGCCCCAGCCTGGTCAGCTCGTCGTCCGGGCCGCGCAGGCCGAGCCGCCGGTTGAGGTTGGTGGCCGAGATCTCCTGGGCGGTCACGGTCATGGCGCGCAGCGGGCGCAGGAAGCGCCCGGCCAGCCACCACGCGATCAGCACGGTGAGGACCACGACGGTGATCGCGATGATCGTGAGCGCGGCATCGATTTGCTGCGGGGTCGTTTCGGGCGGAGGGGCGGTGTCCCCGGCCCGGAGGCGGATCCGGTCCCTCCCGAAGAGGAAGCCGGCGAACAGCAGCATCGGGACGACGACGGCCAGGACCAGGCCGGCGTACAGCGTGGTGAGCTGCGCGCGCAGGGACGGCCGGCGCGGGTGGTGCCGGGTGCGGCCGGCACGGCCGGTCACCGTTGGGGCCAAGGCGGGACTCATCGCGGGACTCCGATCCGGTAGCCGCCCTCACGGATGGTCTCGATCACCGGCGGTTCGCCGAGTTTGGCCCGCAACCGGCGCACCGTCGTCTTGACGGCCGTGGTGAACGGGTCGGCGGCTTCGTCCCAGACCCGTTCCAGCAACTCCTCCGGCGACATGACCCGGTCACCGGCGGCGAGCAGGCATTCCAGCAGGGCGAACTCCTTCGGGGTGAGCTCCAAACGCCGTCCGCCGCGAAAGGCCACGCGCCGGCTCGGGTCCAGGGTCAGATCTTCCGCCCGGAGGATCGGAGGCACCGCGGGCGCCGAGCGGCGCCCCAGCGCGCGCACGCGGGCCACGAGTTCGGTGAAGTCGAACGGTTTGGGCAGGTAGTCGTCGGCGCCCAACTCCAGGCCCTCGACCCTGTCTCGCACGGCGCCCGCGGCGGTGAGCATGAGCACCCGCGACCCGGTGCCACCGGCGGCGATGTCACGGCATACGTCGTCGCCGGGTGTGCCGGGCAGGTCGCGGTCCAGCACCACCACGTCGTATCGGGTCTCGGCCAGGTGGGCCAGGGCGTCGTCGCCGTTGAGAACGATGTCCACCGCCATGCCCTCGCGGCGCAACCCGGTCCCGATCGTCCTGGCCAGAACCTCGAAGTCTTCGACGACCAGAACTCGCACGACCGTCCTCCTTCTCGTTGGTGGTGCCGCGTCGGCTGGGCACGACCGCACTGCTCACGATGCCAGGGATCCGGTGTCGGCCGGGTGTCAGCCGCTGACACCCGGCCGACACCGCCCGTGCCGTACAACCATCCCGGAACGGTGTCCGCGAGAGGCGCGACCCGTGAGCACGGTGTCCGCCCCACGAGCGAAATTCCCTTCGGAAAGGACCAGACGTGAAAGTCTCACGGTTGACGCGGCGGAGGTTCCTCGCCGTCACCGGTGCCGGTACGGCAACCGGCGCACTGCTGACGGCCGTCTCGGCGGGCAGCGCTGGCGGGCAGCTGACGAGCAGCTCGACGGACAGGGCCGGGGTGGCCACACGCGACCTCACCCAGGCGGTGCTCTCGGCCTTCGAGGGCCATCGGCTCGTCGCGATCGGTGAGTCACACGGCCAGCAGGAACACGGTGACGCGCAGCAGATGCTGCTCGCGGATCCGAGGTTGCCGCAGGTGGTCGACGACATCGTCGTCGAGTTCGGCAACGCGCTGTACCAGCCGATCGTCGACCGGTTCGTCGCCGGTGCGGCTGTCGACGACCAAGTGTTGCGGCAGGTCTGGCGGAACACCACGCAGTCGCCCGGGGCCACCGGCGACCAGCCGATCCGTGAACAGTTCTTCCGGACGGTCCGCGCCGTCAACTGGACGCTGCCCGCGGAGCGAAGGATCCGGGTGCTGCTCGGGGATCCGCCGATCGACTGGTCCCACATCACCGCCCAAGCCCAAGTGGATGCCCTTCTCGACCAACGCGACGCCCACATGGCGTCGGTGGTGAAACGGGAAGTGCTCGCCAAGAAACGCCGGGCACTGATCTTCTACGGCAGCGGGCACGTGATGCACTCGCCGGAGCCGGGACAGAACGTCGGCCACGGAGTCCCGCTGATCGAGGAACAGAGCGGCCAGCACGTCTACGTGATCGTGGCCGGTAGCCATCCCCGCTTGGTGACCTGTCCACGGCGCACCGTGATCCCGTGCTCAGGCAACTGGCTGGAATCCACCGACGCGGGACCGTTCATGGACGCGCCGCGGCTGTGCGGCGTCCCCTTGGGAAAGCTGGCCGACGCCGTGCTGTACCTGGGGCAACCGGCGGACCTGACACAGTCGCAGTGGGACCCCGCGATCTTCCACGACCCGGTGTACTGGGCGGAACTCCAGAGGCGCAACGCGATCAACGGGAACCTCATCGACCTGGAACAGTACCGGCGGCAGCAGCCGATCACCCTGCCCACGCCACCTCCCGTGAGCTGCGCCGCCGGTCGCGGCGACTGACGGGGAAAAGCACGGATTCACCCCAGGGTTTGGCCTACTCGGGGCCGATCACGGTCAGCTGGCCGAAGGCTGAGCGGGTGAGCATGCCCATTGTGGCGGTGACCACGAAGGAGTACGTGCCGGCCGGAGTGGTGGGGGCGGTCATGAGGGTGAGCGTCGAACTGGAGCCCGGGGGGACCGGGTTGGGGTTGAACGTGTGGATGACCGAGGCGGGAAGCTGGTTGACCACCACGGCGAAGGGTGCGGGGTTGCCGGACAGCATCACCAGGGCGACGGTGTACTGCACGTTTCCCCCGGCCACGACCGTACGGCTGAGCGGGTTGATCGTGAGGTAGTAGTCGTCGGCCTGCCTGGCGCCTTCCACGGCGGCGGCGACCTGGCGAGTCTCCACGGGCGCCTGCCCGGCCGGCGCCCCGGCGGGAGGAAAGGCGGTGCCCAGAAGCGCGAGCACCAACCCGCCGAGCACGCCGAATCGGAGTGCGTTCATCTGTGTGTTCGCCGGCACGCATATCTCCGATCGACCGGACCGTGACACGGAATTCGCTGTGCAACGGCCCAGATTAGAATCGGATATCAGGCGAGTCAAGATGAACTCTTTACGAGCCGCTGCTAATGCCGTTCAAGAGAATCCGTATATCCGGTGCCGCCTTGTCCGTCCGGTCGGCCGGGCCACCAGGCCGTCAATTGGCTGGCCGGCCTCTATCGGAAGGCGCAATTGCGGCGGCGCAATCGCATTTCCCGTCTGCGCCGCCGAACGCGTTTCCCTTCCGCGTGGGAGGGTTACGACAGCAGGCCGTCATAGGCGGCGAAGAGGAGGCCGAGGGCGCGGTCGTCGCCGAGGGTGCCGTTGTCGAGCATCTGGTTCATCGCGTACGCGAACGTGAGGCGGTTGTCGAGGTCGATCACGACCAGGGAGCCGCCGAGGCCGCCCCAGAAGCAGGTGCGCCCGCCGGTCGGCCCGGCCATGATGGCGTACCCCAGGCCGTACCGCATCGTCGCGCCCAGATAGCGGTCCGTGCCGTGGAACTGCTCCTCCAGGGCGCGGGCGCAGCCCTCGGGCGACATCAGCCGCACGCCGTTCACCGTGCCCCCGCAGGCCAGCACCGACTGGACGGCCGCGATCGAGCGGGCGTTGCCGTGCCCGTTGCCCGCGGGGATCTCGGCGCGCCGCCACCCGGTCGTGTTGGCGTCGGAGAAGTCGATCACAGGCGTGAAGGGGATGTCCGGCTGGGGCATGGCCGCGTCGCTCCGGACGGGCGGAGGGATGACCGGGGCGACGCGGTGGTCGTGCTCGGCGGGCAGGCCGATGTGGAAGTCGGCGCCGAGCGGCCCGGTGACCTCCTCGGCGAGGAAGGCGCCCACGCTCAGGCCCGTGACCCTGCGGATGACCTCGCCGACCAGGAACCCCTGGGTGACGACGTGGTACCCCGCGTCCGTGCCCGGCTCCCACAGGGGCGGCTGCGCGGCCAGCCGCGCGGTGGCGGCGGGCCGGTCGTACAGGTCCTCGACGGTCATCGGCGAGGTCCAGGTGGGCAGCCCCGCGGTGTGGGAGAGCAGGTGGCGCACGAGCACGCCATCCTTGCCCGCGGCGGCGAACTCGGGCCAGTACCGGGCGACCGGCGCGTCCACGTCGATCTCACCCCGGTCGGCGAGGATCAGCGCGCACAGCGCCGTCATCGTCTTGGTGGTGGACCAGACGTTGACGATGGTGTCGCGCCCCCACGGGACGGTGCGGGCCGCGTCGGCGTACCCGCCCCACAGGTCGGCCACCGGCTCCCCGTCCACGTACACCGCCACCGAGGCGCCGACGTCGTCCTTGTCCAGCGAGGCCGCCAGCGCTTCGCGCACCGCGCCGAACCGTTCGTCACACGTGCCGTTGATCTCGGCCATGGACGGAACCTAACCCGGGCCTCCGTCACGCCGCCACGCATTAAAACCGCGTGCCAGGCGCCTCACCCGGGCAGGCCGGAGGCCGCGGCCTTCGCCATGGCGATGACCTGGCCGGCGAGCCCGTCCCCTTGGGCCGCGGGATCGCGCAGGTCGACGAGCGACGCGACCGGCTCCGCCCCGTCCGGGGCACGGTCGTGGCTGTAGACGAGCAGCCGGTCGGCGTGCTCACGGATCCGGTCCAGCAGCCGGCGCGCCCGGCCGGGTGTCGTCTCCCGCAGCCGGTTGAGGCCGAGCAGGACGAGCCGGTACGACCGGCCGGGCCGCCACGGCGTCTCGTCGTCGAAGACGTCGCCGACCGTGAAGTTACCGGAGTGGCCGGGCCACAGGTCGCGGGCGTGGGCGATCCTCTCGGGGGAGAGGTCCACGCCGTACGGCACGAGCGCGGGCGCCGCCTCCTCGCGCAGCAGCCGCAGGAGCGCCCCGTTGCCGCAGCCGAGGTCGGCGACGTGCGGCTCCGGCACGGCCAGCGCCGCGCGCGCGGCTCTCAGCAGGCGCCGGTGCGCCCGATCCATGGCGGCGCGGCCGGAGAAACCGTTGTCGGCGTGGTACCAGGCCGGACGGGGGTCGGGCCGCGGGATCGGATTGGCGAGCCCCCGCGCGAAGGCGGCCGCCCGGCCGGCGGGCACCGGCCGCACCCGGTAGGGGAAGTGGAGCCCGCTCGCGCCTTCGCCGGGGTACTCGGTGCCCGCGCGCTGGACGACGCGCTTGCCCGTGAAGGCGTCCGTCGTCGTGGCGATCTTCAGGACGGGCGCGCGTATCTCGGCGATCCCGTGCAGGCTCGACCATTCCACGGGCCACGACAGGATCGCACGGCACCAGCCGGCCTCCTCGGCGAAACCCACGCGCTCGGCGAGTTCCAGGAGCCGCTCGCCGAGCGCGGCGGTGTCCTCGCAGTCGAACGCGCAGGGCAGGTGGGGCACCGCCCGCACGTCCACCCAGCGCCACAGGACGTTGGTGAACACCGGGCCCGACACCCGCAGCGGCCGCGCGTTCTCGCCGTCGGAGCCGCCGGCCATGGCCCACGTCGGGTCGAGCAGGCGCCGCCGCGCCCACACGGCGTCGAAGAAGGCCCGGCAGCAGGGCGGGTAGCCGAGCAGCGTCCCGATGGCGTCGTGGTCGCCGGCCGTCCAGGCGGCACTCAGGCGGCGCAGATCGTCCGCGCCGCCGAAGCCGACGCGCAGCGTCGCGGGGCCGTCGCCGGCCCGTGCCGGGGTTCGCGCCGCGTAGCCGGGGGCTCCCGCGCCTTCCCGGGCGAGGACGGCGGCGCCGACGCCGAGCGCCTCCCAGCGCAGGAAGTGCCGGGGCATCTCGTCCTGCGGCACGCGCAGCACCGCGCACGGCCGGATCCCCGCCGCGACCGACAGCCACTGCACCTCGCGCCACGCGGCCGAGACGCGCCGCAGCCTCGGCTCCCACACCGCGCGGGCCCGGTCGTCCACCCACGTGACCCGGGTGAACTCCGGGAGCTCAAACGGCAGGCGTCGCATGGGCCTCCCCGTCTCGCGCGTCCGCGCCGAAGCGCAGCATCCCGCTCATCGAGGGCGTGCCGCCCCGGCTCCACACCGCCATGAAGGCCGCCTCCAGCCGGGGCCGGATCGGGTGGCGGGAGAGTGGGACGAGCCCGCGCCGCAGGAACTCGCCCTCCAGCCGCTCGTACAGGCTCGTCCACACCGCGCAGTGCTCGGTGCGGTTGCGCCAGTCACCGTCGAGGGCCGTGCCGGGGCACTGCCCCTTGCACATGAGGAAGAACCGGCACCCCTGACAGCCTCCCGCGTCCTGCGGCGTCTGGTAGAGGGCCAGGTAGCGCTCGAAACCCGGCCGGTCGGCCTTGACGAAGTCGATGCCCTCCTTGTTGGTGCGGCCGCAGTTGGTCCGCCGGCCGTCCCCCTCCACGCCGCGCACCGCCCTGGTGGTGTACGGATCGCAGCCGGTCCAGACGCACGTGTTGCGGTCGTCCATCCCGACCAGCATCGCCCGCATGTCCTGGAAGAGGTCGAAGCGGACGGCGGGCAGGCCGGACTCCAGCCGCAGGAACGCCAGCAGGGCGGCGAGGTTCTCCTCCGCGGAGAGCGCGTACTTCAGGCGGACGACGGGGCTGTCCACTTCGAGCAGGTGGAGGCGGATCGAGGTGATGCCCGCCGCCGCCATCTCGCCGATCCAGTCGATGAGCACGGGCAGCCGCTCGGCGCTCGCGTTGCCGCGGTGCAGGGTGACGATCAGGCTGGGCACCAGGTCCGCGGCGCACAGCCGTTCGATCGCGGCCATGGTGCGCGCGGTGCGCTCGCGGGTCGCGGCCAGCGACCCCGCCCACCGCGCGTCGTTGAGCTCCCCGGGGCCGTCGACCGAAACCCCCACGTTCACGTTGTAGCGGGCGAACATGTCGAGGTGCCGGTCATTGAGCAGCGAACCATTGGTCTGGATGGCGCTGCCGCCGAAATGGTCGTGACCCCAGTGGAACAAATCCTCCAGGTCGTCTTCCGGTACCAGGAGCGGCTCGCCGCCGAAAAGGCTGAAAGGCCCGCCTTCGTGGTCGATGGCCGTTTTCATGAGCGCGATGTCGTAGGTGCGCTCCTCGTTCCCGGCGTCGCGCTCGGGATTCTGATAACAGTACTGACATTGGATGTTGCATCGCACGCCGAGCGGGCGAACCTCGACCCCCATGCGCCTACCCCCAGCCCCGTCGTGACGGCCCGGCCGTCAGGCTTCCGTGTCCGTGGTCCCGCGCTGCTCGATGACGCGGCCCTGCCGGGCCACGATCTCCTCGAGGACGGTCAGCCGCTCCTCGAACCTGCTCGCCAGCTGCAGGGCCCAGTGCAGTACGTTGCGCTGCTCGTTGATCAGAACGTTCCACGGCCGCCCCGGCAGGGTCGTGATGTCGCCGTGCAGGACGTCGCCGCCGTCGGCGTGGTCCCAGTGCGGCATGTCGCCGTGCAGGTCGTAATGGCCGTCGTGGAACGCGTCGTTGTGGCCGACGTCCCAGTGCGGCACGTCGGCGTGCGATGTGCCTTCGGCCTGCCCGTCCCTGATCAGCTCGCCGACCGTGTCGCTCAGTTCCACCTGGCCGAAGGTCAGCCGCAGCGCCTGCGCGTAGCGCGCGGCGAGCTCTTCGTACGACCGGGGGGCGGCGGCCGGCGCGGGTTCCGGGTCGTCGGTGTGAGGGGAATTGCCGGAATCGTCGGAGGCTTCGGATATCTCATGATTTTCAGGGCGCTCTTCGTGCGTCATCGGCCATCTCCCGGCGCCTGTTCGCTGTTTCCTTGGAAAATCCTCTCCTCGATCGTTCAGGTGTTCAAGGCCCGGCCGAGGTGAATTCAGCGGATTTCTCCGATATCGGCAGCCGGGAAATACCGTTTACGGTCCCATGATCGAATTCGCCGGTCCGTCGCGCGCCGGGGGCCGCCCGGGTCAGGACCCGCCGTCCCGTCCAGGCGTCCCCGTCGGGGGCGGCGCCGCGCACATAGTTGACATCAACTAGTCGGTAGCTGATAGTTGATGTCAACTAAGAGCGCGGAGGTGTGGTGGAGAAGCGGCGCAAGGTGTCCAACCCGTTGGCGCTGGCGGCGATGGCGTGGCTGGTGCGGGGGCCGATGCATCCCTATGAGCTGGGGCGGCGGCTGCAGGAGACCGGGATGGATCGCAGCATCAAGTACAACCGGGGGTCGCTCTACATGGTGGTGGAGCAGCTCAGGAAGGCGGGGTTCGTCGTCGAGCAGGAGACGGTGCGCGAAGGGCAGCGGCCCGAGCGGACGGTCTACGCGCTCACCGACCAGGGGCGCGCGGAGCTCTACGACTGGATGCGCGAGCTGGTGGCGGAGCCGCGGCACGAGTACCCCTACTTCGGCGTCGCGCTGTCGCTGCTCAGCGTCCTCGACCCGGGGGAGGCCGCCGAACTGCTCGGCCGGCGGCTGGAGACGCTGACCGCCGAGGTGGAGGAGACCCGGGCGGGCATGCAGGCCCTTCTCGACGGCGGCCTGCTGTGGATCTTCCAGATAGAGGAGAAGTACCGCCTCACGGTGCTGGAGGCCGAGCAGCGCTTCGTCACCGAACTGATCGACTCTCTCAGGCGGCCCGGCCACGCCGAGGCGTGGCAAGAGCTATTCAGGAGCGACACATGACGGGGATCAGAACGGCACTGGTCATCGGCGGCGGCATCGCGGGGCCGGTGGCCGCGGTGGCGCTGCGCCAGGCGGGCATCGAGGCCACCGTGTACGAGGCGTACGCCGGGAGCGCGGACGGCGTGGGCGCGACGCTCGTGATCGCGCCGAACGGCCTGGACGCGCTCGGCGTGATCGGCGCGCGGGAGGCGGTCCGCGGGATCGGCCTGCCGATCTCGCACAACCTGGTGGTGGACGGCCGGGGCCGGCCCATCGGCGAGTTCCCGCGGCTCACCGACCTGCCGCCCAGCCGGGCGATGTGGCGGCCGGACCTGTACCGGGTGCTGCACGACCACGCCAGGGCGCGGGGCGTCGCCTTCGAGTACGGCAGGCGGCTCGTCGGCGCGGAGGAGACCCCGGACGGCGTCCTGGCGCGCTTCGCCGACGGGTCCACCGCCGTCGCGGACGTGCTCATCGGCGCGGACGGCGTCGGCTCGACCGTGCGGTCCCTGATAGACCCGCACGCGCCGGATCCCGAGCACGTGCCGCTGCTGAACTTCGGCGGCCTCGCCGACCTGAAGGTGCCGGCCAGGCCGGACGCGGTGTACTTCGTGTACGGGAACAAGGGCTTCCTCGGCTACTGGGTGCAGCCCGACGGCCGTACCGCCTGGTGGAGCAACCTGCCGCACGGCGAGCCGATGACCGCCGCCCAGGCCCGCGAGACCCCGGCCGGGGAATGGCTGCGCCGCCTGGCGGAGGTCTACGCCGACGACGTTCCCGGCCGCGACCTGGTCCGGCACACGAGCCCCCGCGACCTGTCCGTGCTCGGCACCATGCACATCATGTCGTCCACGCCGCGCTGGCATCGCGGCCGGATGGTCCTGGTGGGCGACTCGGTGCACGCCCCGTCGTCCAGCTCGGGGCAGGGCGCGTCCCTGGCCGTCGAGAGCGCGATCGAACTGGCCCGCTGCCTGCGCGACCTGCCCGACGTGCCGGCGGCGTTCGCCGCCTACGAGCGGCTGCGCCGTCCCCGGGTCGAGAGCGTCGCCGCCCGCGCGGCCAGGACCAACAACACCAAGACGCTCGGGCCGGTGGGCCGGACCATGATGAAGCTGATGATGCCCCTGGCGATGAGGACCTTCCTCACCCCGGAGAAGACCCTCGGCCCCGAGCAGCGCCACCACATCGACTGGGACGCCCCGGCCGCCTAGCGCGGCGCCGGGAGGCTGGTCAGAAGGTGAGGGTCCAGCCTTCGCGCCGGGCCTGGTCGCCGGTGTAGGCCACGCCGTGGACCTTCAGCCCTGCCGGGTCCAGCAAGGTGATCGCGCCGCCGCCGTTGCCGAGCTGCAGCTCCGGGCCCGCCGGCAGGGTCAGGAACGCGCCCGCGGCCAGCGGCCCCGGCGGGAGCGGCCGCAGGCGCTTGGCGCGGTCGCTCAGGTTCCACCCGGTCAGGTCGACGGGGCCGGCGGAGGCGTTGAGCACGGTGACCGTCTCGTTCTCCGGCGCGGGACCCACCGGGTTGACCAGCGCGGCCACGATCCGCACCGGCTCCTCCCCGCCGGCCGGACGGCCGGGGGCGGTGACGAGAGTGTGGCCGCTGACGTCGTCGGTGTGCCAGGCCTGCGACTGGAACGCCAGGAAGATCGCGATCCACCGGGGATCGCCGGGCAGGTGGATCAGCAGCCCGCCGTCCTGCCACACCCCGTCGTCCTGGTGGAACCGGCCGCTGTTGCCCTGGTTCATGTGGACGTCGTGCACGCCGTTGCCGGGCAGGAACCCGAAGACCTTGTCCCGGGTGGACGGCTCGGGGCCCCAGCGCTCGCCGAAGACGTACACCGACGCCCCCGGGTCGCCGATCGCCCGCCGCACGTAGTGGTCGAGCTTGTCGCCGAGGTCGTTGTCGTCCCCGGTGACCTCGGGCGGCAGCGGGCGCATCAGCGCGGGGTCGAACAGGTTGCCGCGGATGAAGTCCAGTGCCGCGCCGCCGGGCCCGGAGGCGAGCGGCGTCCACCCCGTGCCCGGGGCGGGCAGGGCCTGGAGGAGCGGATGGGCGAAGTCCTCGACGGCCAGGTACAGCAGCTCGGACGGCGCCTGCTGCGACAGCACGTTCACCGCCGCGCGGTAGGCCGTCCCCGCCTGGTCGGCCAGGTGGATCTGGTAGTGCGGGGTGTCACCCCCGCCCTCACGCCGCCGCGCGACCGCGCGCGCGGCCAGCACCCCGTACGAGCGCAGTGGCATGACCGACCTCCCGTGGAGCGGATCCGGCACGACGGCGTCCGGCGCCGGGGCGCGGCCGCTGACGCAAACCTGCTCCAGGAAGCGCCTGTTGTCCATCACCCGGGCCCGTGCGACGTCCGAATTTCCTGGGCGTTCCATGGTTGTCAGGACATGGTTAGCCTGAGGGAAAGACTCTCCCGTGACTCCCGCCCCGAGGAGTTCAGATGCGCAGAGCGATCGTCGTCATCGGTATGGCCGCATGCGCGGTCACGGCCGTGCTCCCGGTGAGCGCGCGGGCCGCCGCCGCGCCTGTGCCCTCCGGGGCCGCCGTCGACCCCCCTGGCGACTGGCCCTGCTACCGGCAGGGGCAGATCGTCTACTTCGGCGGCCTCCCGTGGCGGGCCAGGCGCGACATCTGTGGTCCGGGTTTCGACCCGGCCAGCGTGCCCGCGCTCTGGGAGCCCGCCTGGTAGAGGCGCGCGCCTGAGCGAGGGCGGCTCGCGGGCGGCGGGTCAGCCGGCGCCGGGGACGGTGACGGGCTGCTCCTTGAACTCGAAGCCGCGCTTGGCGGCGTCCTGTTGCAGGCTGTCGATGGAGTTCTTGCTGCCGGCCAGGTCGGCCTCGGTGGCGGTGCCGCCCTTCAGCTTGTCGGTGAGGCTCTGGAACTTGCCGGTCACGCCTTCGACCGCCTTGCACAGCGTGGGGTTGGCCTGGGCGAAGCGCTTGGCGACCTTCAGCTCGTGCAGGGCGAACGCGCCGGCGACCGCCGCCTTGACGAACGTGCGCTTGCGCTTCTCCGCGCCCTCCTTGAACCCGCCGGCGCGCAGCGGCTTGTAGATGTACCGGTGGAAGGCGCCGAGGGCGAGGCCCGCGTGCAGCGCGAAGCGGGTCTTGGCGAACCTGCGGGTGTTGCCCTCGGTCGGGCACGCGCCGGTGTACTCGCCGTCGTCCGTCGCCGTGGGCGCCGCCGCGGCCGGGCTCGTGGCCACCACGGCGCCCGGCGGCGTGGTGGTGGCGGACCTGCCGCCGCAGCCGCCGACCAGGGCGGCCGACACCGCCGCCGACAGGGCCAGCGCGACCACCGTGCTCCGCGCCCGGCGCGGCACCGCCCCCGGGCGCACGCCGCCCTCGCTCTCCGCAGCCATCAGTTCCCCCCAAGGACGTCACGGCGCCCGATCCGCGCCCCCTCCTCCCTGTTCCCTCCGTGGTTGATCCAACACTCTCGGTGACGGCACAGGAGGGTCAGGCGCGGCGGGCGCGGAAGGCGGCGGTCTTGACCCGGTTCTGGCAGGTCGTCGAGCAGAAGCGGCGGGTGCCGTTGCGGGAGGTGTCGACGTAGACGCGGTCGCAGTGCGGGGCGGTGCAGACGCCGAGCCGGTCGTGCAGCTCGCCGCCGAGCACGATCGCGAGGCCGGTGGCGCAGGCGGCGGCCCAGTCGTCGCCCGCGGTGCCCGCGGGGCCGTGGAAGTGCAGGTGCCAGGGCTCGCCGTCGTGGCGTTCGAGGTGCGGGCGGGCCTGGGTGCGCTCCAGCAGCCGGTTGACCTGCAGGGCCGCGGTGTCGACGTCCCCGGCCTCGACGGCGTCGAAAACCACGCGCAGCTCGGCGGCCACCTGGGCGAGCTGAAGGGCCGTCTCGTCGGAGACCTCGCGGTCGCGCCCGCCCCCGGCCCGCAGGGCCTCGCGGGCCGCGTCGCGCCGCGCCGGCCCCTCGGGCGGCGAGAGGTGGGGCCTGCCGTGCGCCTCGCCGGGGGTGAGGCGGTTGACCAGCGCGGCCGCCACCGCCACCACGGCATCGGAGTGACTGTTGAAGTTCACTTGACCGGTTACATCCTTCGGTTCTAGCCTGTCACTATCCACAGGATAGACGACAGTTACCAGGAGGCTTTCGTGTCCATTCTCACGCGTGAGGCGGCCCAGAACTGGATCACCCGCTGGGACCGGCAGCAGGAGGGCTACCTGCCCGACCGCGAGGAGCGGTTCACCGCCCTGATCGACGCCGTCGAGGCGGGCGCCGGGCGGTCCGACCCGCTCGTCCTGGACCTCGGGTGCGGGCCCGGTTCCCTGTCCTCCCGCCTGCTGGACCGGCTGCCCGGCGCCACCGTCGTGGCCATCGACGCCGACCCGCTGCTGCTGGCCCTCGGCGACGCCGTCAACGCCGGACGTCCCGGCCTGCGCTTCGCCGACCACGACCTGCGCGAGCCCGGGTGGGCGGCGGCTCTCGGGCTGCCGCGCCCGGCCGACGTCGCCGTGAGCACGACGGCCCTGCACTGGCTGTCGCCCGGAGACCTGCGGACGATGCTGGCCGAGCTGACCTCGGTGCTGCGGCCAGGCGGGCTGTTCCTCAACGGCGACCACATGGAGGCCGGCGACGTCGCGCCCCGCCTCGGCGAGCTGGAGCGCGCCGTCCACGACCGGGCCACCGCAAGGCGGTTCGGCGCGGGCATGCCCGAGGACTGGCGCCAGTGGTGGGACGCCGCGGGCGCCGACCCGGAGCTGGCCGAGCTGTGCCACGCGCGCGAGCGCAGGGTCGCCGGCGCCGACCACCACGGCTCGGAGTCGCTCTTCCTGTCCACGCACGTCGCCGCGCTGCGCGAGGCCGGTTTCGGGGAGATCGGCACGCTGTGGCAGAACGGCCACAACCGCCTGCTGGGCGCCATCTACGGCTGAGCGGGGCCGAATCTGCCAAGATGGTGTCAGATTCCGGGTAATTCACTCGCCGGGACCGGGCCGGGCTGCCTAGGGTCGGGCGTCATGAGTACCCCATCGGCCCCATCCGCCGGCGCGTTCATCGCGGCCCTCCCGAAGGTCGAGCTGCACGTCCACCTGGTCGGGTCCGCCTCGGTGCCCACGGTGCTGGATCTGGCCCGGCGGCACCCCGGCGGCCCGGTCCCGACCACCGAGGAGGAACTGCGGGAGTTCTACGTCTTCCGCGACTTCCCGCACTTCACCACCGTCTACGAGGGCGTCAACAGCCTGGTCCGCGAGCCCGAGGACGTCGCCACCCTCGTCACCGGCGCGGCCCGCGACCTGGCCGCGCAGAACGCCCGCTACGTCGAGCTCACCGTCACCCCGTACTCCCACCACCGCATGGGCATGACCCCGCGGGCGGTCACCGAGGCGCTCGACCTGGCCGCCCGCGAGGCCGCCGGGTTCGGCGTGCGCGTCGCCTACATCTTCGACATCCCCGGCGAGTACGGCGCCGACGCCGCGCGGGCCACCCTGGACCACGCGCTGGCGGAGCCGCCGCGGGACCTCATCGGCCTCGGGCTCGCCGGCCTGGAGGAGGTCCGCGCGCGGCACCGCGACACGTTCCATGACGCCTTCCGCGCCGCCACCGCGGCCGGCCTGCACAGCCTGCCGCACGCCGGGGAGGTCGGCGGCCCGCCCATCATCTGGGAGGCCGTCGAGGACCTGCGGGCCGAGCGCATCGGCCACGGCATCCGCTGCCTGGACGACCCGCGGCTGGTCGCCCACCTGCGCGAGACCCGGCTGCCCCTGGAGGTCTGCCCGACCTCCAACGTCCGCACCCGCCAGGTGCCCGACCTCGCCTCCCACCCGCTGCCCCGGCTGCTGGAGGAGGGCCTGTACGTCACGCTCAACAGCGACGACCCGCCCATGTTCGGCACCACGCTGGAAGGGGAGTACCAGGTGGCCGCCGAGGTCTTCGGCCTCGGGCCCGCCGCGCTCGCCGACCTGGCCCGCGCCGCGGTCCTGGCCTCGTTCCTGGACGAGCAGGGCAAGCGCGAGATCATCGCCGAGATCGACCGGGTGCCGCTCCCGGCCTAGGCGCGGCCGTCCAGGCCGGTGGACCCCTGGACGGTCAGGGAGACGCGAGCCGGCCCAGGTCCGGCGGGATCTTGGCCGCCGCGCCCCTGTCCAGCAGGAACACCGTGCGCAGCCGTCCCCGCGCGCCCGCGCCCGGCACCTGGAACGGCCCCGAACCCTGGAGCGCCAGGCGGACGGCGCCCGCCTTCTCCTCGCCCGCCGCGATCACCCACACCTCGCGCGCGGCGCCGATCGTGGGCAGCGTCAGCGAGATCCGGGTCGGCGGCGGCTTGGGCGCCCCGTGCACGGCGACCACCGGCCGCTCGTCGTACAGGGCGGGCATCTCGGGGAACAGCGAGGCCACATGGCCGTCCGGGCCGAGGCCCAGCATGAGGACGTCGAACGACGGCACCGGCCCGTGGTCCTCGGGCCGGGACGCCCGGCGCAGCTCGGCCGCGTACCGGTCGGCCGCCTCCTCGGCGGTCAGACCGGAGTCGGGACCCGGGATCGGATGGACCCGCTCGGGGTCGGTCTCGACGTGGTCGAGCAGCGCCCGCCGGGCCGCGGTCTCGTTGCGCTCGGCGTCGCCGGTGGCCAGGAAGCGCTCGTCGCCCCACCAGATGTCCAGCCGCGGCCACTCCACCGCGTCGTGCGCAGGGTTGGCCGCCACCTCGGCCAGCGAGGCGGTGCCCATGCCGCCACCGGTCAGCACCAGGTGCGCCGAGCCCTTGGCGGCCAGCGCGTCGGCCAGCCCGGTGATGAGCCGGGCCGCGACCGCCTTGGCCAGCACCTTGGAGTCCCGGTGCACCAGGACCGTGGGAACACTCACGACAAGAACCGTCCTTTTGCTAGGGATGCGCCCCGGCGCGCGCCGCCGCGCCGGGGCGGGGAACCTCAGAGGGCGGCCACGCCCCTGATCGTCTCCTCGTACACCTCGTCGGGGTCCAGGCGGCGCAGCTCCTCGGCCAGCAGCTCGGCGGTGGACCTGCGGGCCAGCGCCACCTGCCGGTCCGGCTGCCCTGGCCGCTTCAGCGTGGCGGTGCGCGAGTCGTGCCGCTCGACGATCACCTCGCCGTCGTTCGTGCGCAGCCGCACCGTCGTCAGGCCCGGCCCCTTGGACTCGGCCACGCGGATCGGCGCGTCCAGCTTGGACGACAGCCACACCGCGAGCAGGCAGGCGCTCGGGTGGCCCGCCTCGCCCTCGACGTAGCCGTCGATCACCTCGCCGACGGGCTGGTCGAACGCCGCCGCCAGCAGGCTGCGCCACGCCGTGATGCGCGTCCAGGTCAGGTCGGTGTCGCCGGGGGAGTAGCCGTGGATCCTGCTCTTGATCGCGGCGACCTGGTCCGGCGCGGAGCGGGCGTCGGTGACCCGGCGCTGGCCGAACGCCCCCACCGGGTCCTTGGCCGGGGCCTGCGGCGCGTCGCCCGGCCACCAGACCACCACGGGGATGTCGGTGAGCAGCAGCGGCGCGAGCACCGAGTCGGCGTGCTCGGTCAGCTCGCCGTACAGGCGCAGCAGCACGACCTCGCCCGTCGTCAGCTCGCCGACCCGCAGCTCGGCGTCCAGGCGGGTGCCCTCCTCGCGCTCTCTCGGGATGACCGCGAGGATGCGCGAGGGATGCTCGCGCGAGGCCTCGGAGGCGGCGCGCACCGCGTCGTACTGGTGGCTCTCGTCGCACACCACGACGATGGTGAGCACCATGCCGACGGCCGGGGCGCCGAGCTGGTGGCGCAGGCGGGTGAGCTGCGCGGCCACCTCGGAGGCCGTGGTGCTGCTCATGAGGAAGCTGGTCACGGCGCCGCCCCTTCCACGCGCGTGTCGAGTGTGTTCACCGGAAGGGTCACAGCCGCCTCCAGGCGCGCCCGTCGCGGGCCATCATCGCGTCGGCCGAGGCCGGGCCGCCGGTGCCGGCGGCGTAGCCCTCGGGACGCCGGACGCTCTCGGCCCAGAACTTCTCGATCGGGTCGATGATGCTCCACTGGAGCTCCACCTCCCGCTGGTGCGGGAACAGCGGCGGATCGCCGATGAGCACGTCCAGCAGCAGCCGCTCGTAGGCCTCGGGGGAGGACTCCAGGAACGCCTCGCCGTAGGCGAAGTCCATGTTGACGTCCCGGACCTCCATGGCCGTGCCCGGCACCTTGGAGCCGAACCTGACCGTGATGCCCTCGTCCGGCTGGACGCGGATCACCAGCGCGTTCTGCCCGAGGATCTCGGTGTCGGTCTTGCTGAACGGCAGGTGGGGCGCCCGCTGGAACACCACGGCCACCTCGGTCATGCGCCGGCCGAGCCGCTTGCCGGTGCGCAGGTAGAACGGCACGCCCGCCCAGCGCCGGTTGGCGATCTCCAGCTTGACCGCGGCGTAGGTCTCGGTCCTGGAGTCCGGCGGGATGCCCTCCTCCTCCAGGAAGCCCGGCACCGGCACGCCGCCCTGCCAGCCCTCGGTGTACTGGCCGATGGCCGTGGAGGTCTCCAGGTCCGCGGGCAGCTTGATCGCCTCCAGGACCTTCTCCTTCTCGCGGCGCAGGGCCGAGGCGCCGAAGGCGGTCGGGTCCTCCATGGCGACCAGCGCCATGAGCTGCAGCAGGTGGTTCTGGATGACGTCGCGCGCCGCGCCGATGCCGTCGTAGTACCCGGCCCGCGTGCCGACGCCGATGTCCTCGGCCATCGTGATCTGCACGTGGTCGACGTAGCCGCGGTTCCAGATCGGCTCCCACAGCGTGTTGGCGAACCGCAGCGCCAGGATGTTCTGGACGGTCTCCTTGCCCAGGTAATGGTCGATGCGGAACACCGAGTCGGGCCGGAACGCCGAGTCGACGATCCGGTTGAGCTCCTTGGCGCTCTCCAGGTCGTGGCCGAACGGCTTCTCGATCACCACGCGCCGCCAGGCCCCCGGCGGCGGCTTGTGCAGGCCGGTCCGCTTGAGCTGCTCGATGATGACCGGGAAGAACTTCGGCGGGGTGGAGGTGTAGAACGCGTAGTTCCCGCCGGTGCCGCGGGTCTCGTCGATCTCCTTCAGCACCATCGCCAGCGCGTCGAAGGCGCCGTCGTCGTCGAACGAGCCCGGCACGAAGTGCAGGCCCTCGCAGATCTGCTTCCACACCTCCTCGCGGAACGGCGTGCGGGCGTGCTCCTTCACCGCGTCATGGGTGATCTTGGCGAAGTCCTGGGAGGCCCAGTCGCGCCGGGCGAAGCCGACCAGGGAGAAGCCCGGCGGCAGCAGCCCCCGGTTGCCCAGGTCGTAGATCGCCGGCAGGAGCTTGCGCCGCGACAGGTCGCCGGTCACCCCGAACAGCACCAGCACCGACGGCCCCGCCACCCGCGGCAGCCTCTTGTCGCGGGGGTCGCGCAGCGGGTTGGCCTCGGCGACCTCCAGCGTGGTGGTCGTGCTCGCCGCCGCCTGCGCGATGGCGACCGCCTCGTCCGGCGCCGCGGCCTCGGGGGACGCCGGCGGCTCGCTCTGGTTCATCAGACCTCCCGTGCGGCGTCCAGCAGGTGCCTGACGCCGGCCTTGCGATCGGTGAGGTGCAGCCGCACCACCGGACGGCCGCGGCCGCGCAGCGCGTCCAGGTCGCCGAGCGCCTGCGCGAGCTGGAGCCGTCCGAGGGTGTACGGCCGGCCCGGGACCTGCAGGTCCTCCTCGACGGCGCCGGTGATCTCCAGGAAGACGCCGTTCTGCGGGCCGCCCTTGTGGTACTGCCCGGTCGAGTGCAGGTAACGCGGGCCCCATCCGAACGTGACCGGGTGGTCGGTGCGGAACGCCAGCAGGCCCTGCAGGGTCGCCGGGTCGTGCGCGGCCCAGATGTCGGTGATCTCCTCGAACGACGCCTCCGGCGGCACCGGCACGTCGAAGGCGGCCTCGCGGTCCAGGAACGCCAGGATCGCCAGGTAGCCGCGGTCGGGGATCTGCTCCAGCAGCGCGGTGAACACGCCCGACAGGTCCTTCACGTCGGCGGGGAGGTCGCCGTAGACCTCCACCGGGCCGTCGACCAGCGCCGGGGCGCCCGTCGGCAGCGCGCCGTCGCCGCCGTCGCCCAGGATGCGGGCGGTGTTCTCCTTGGACTCGGCGACGTTCGGCTGGTCGAAGGGGTTGATGCCGAGCATCCGCCCCGCGACCGCGGTCGCGTACTCCCAGATCAGGAACTGCGCGCCGAGCGGCCCGTCGACCTGGACGCCGCCTTCGGTGTCGATGCCGGCGACGAGCTCGTCATCGGCCTCGTTCGGGTCGGCGCCGACGACGGGCAGGATGCCCTTGCCCTGCTTGCCGGTGGACTCGGCGATGAGCTGCTCGATCCAGTCGGGCAGGCCGTTGATCGCCGACAGGCTGTCCTCCAGGACGAGCTTGTCGCGGCCGGCCAGCGCGGCGGCGCCGAGGGCCGCGCCGAGCTCCAGGCCCGGGTTGCCCTCGCCGCCGGCGAGCTGCGGGCGCACCTCGGCGGCCTGGTCGAGCAGGCGCCCGATGTCGGCCCCGGCCAGCGCGCTCGGCACCAGCCCGAAGGCGGTGAGGGCGCTGTAGCGGCCGCCCACGTTGGGGTCGGCGAGGATCACGGTGTAGCCGGACTCGATCGCCGCCTGCTCCAAGGGGGAGCCGGGGTCGGTGACCACGACGATGCGGTCGGCCGGGTCGATGCCGGCGTCGCGGAACGCCTGCTCGTAGATGCGGCGGTGGCTGTCGGTCTCGACGGTCGAGCCGCTCTTGCTGGACACGACGAGGATCGTGCGGTCGAGGCGGTCGGCGAGCGCGCGCCGCACCTGGCCGGGATCGGTGGTGTCCAGCACGGTGAGCGCCACGTCGGAGGTGGCGCAGATGACCTCGGGGGCCAGGGATGAGCCGCCCATGCCCGCGAGCACGACGTGCTCCAGGTTCTCCGCGCGGGCGCGCTCGACGAGCTTGCTGATCTCGGGCAGCAGCTCGCGCGAGGTGGTGGGGAGGTCGAGCCAGCCGAGGCGTATCCGCGCCTCGGACTCCGCCTCCCCGCCCCACAACGACGCGTCGCCGCGGGACAGCGCCTCGGGCACGCCTTCCTCGGCGAGCTTCCGCACGGCCGCGGCGGCCTCCGCGGCCACCGCCTCGTCACCGAACGTTATAGACATATCCATCCTTGAGGTCGTCTTCTCGCGCGAGGGCGGGCCGCGCGGTCCCGAGGACGTCCGGGGCGGCCCCGCGCGATGCGGGCCGCCCCGGAGGAGGCCGCCGGTCGCTCAGCTCGCCTTTTTGAGCTCGGCCGCGACGGTCCCGAGCAGCTCGTTCCACGAGGTGACGAACTTCTCGACGCCTTCGTCCTCCAATGCCCTCACCACGTCGTCGTAGTCGATGCCGGCCTGCTTGAGCGCGGCCATGGTGTTCCACGCCTGCTCGTAGTGCGGCCGGACGGTGTCGCCGTCGATGTTGCCATGATCGGCGACCGCGTCGAGCGTCTTCTCGGGCATGGTGTTGACCGTGCCGGAGGTGACGAGCTGGTCGACGTACAAGGTGTCGGGATACTCCGGGTTCTTCACACCGGTGGACGCCCACAGCGGCCGCTGGGGGCGCGCCCCGGCCGCGCGCAGCGCCTGCCAGCGCGGCCCGCTCATGACCTCCTCGTAGGCGGCGTAGGCCAGGCGGGCGTTGGCGACCGCCGCCTTGCCCTTCAGCTCCTGCGCCTCCGGCGTGCCGATCTTCTCCAGCCGCTTGTCCACCTCGGTGTCGAACCGGCTGACGAAGAACGACGCCACCGACTCGATCTTCGACAGGTCCAGGCCGCCGGCCTTGGCCTGCTCCAGGCCGGTTAGCCAGGCGTCCAGGACCGCGCGGTAACGCTCCAGCGAGAAGATCAGCGTGACGTTGACGCTGATGCCCTCGGCCAGCGCCTGCGTGATCGCCGGCAGGCCCGCCAGCGTGGCGGGGATCTTGATGAAGACGTTCGGGCGGTCGACCAGCCACCACAGCGCGCGGGCCTCGGCCACGGTCCGCTCGGACGACTCGTTGGCCAGGCGCGGGTCCACCTCGATGGACACCCGGCCGTCCACGCCGCCGGTCGCCTCGAACACCGGCCGCAGCACGTCGGCCGCCCAGCGGATGTCGAAGGTGGTGATCGCCCGGACCGCCTCGCCGACGTCCACGCCGCGGACCGCCAGGTCGCGCAGCTGCGGGTCGTAGGCGTCGCCCTTGCTCAGGGCGGAGGCGAAGATCGTGGGGTTGGAGGTGACGCCGGCGACGTGCTTGTCGCGGATCAGCGACTGCAGGTCGCCGGTGCGCAGGCGCTCGCGGCTGATGTCGTCCAGCCAGATCGAGACGCCCTGGTCGGTGAGGCGCTTCAGGTTTTCGCTCATGACGGTGAGTCCTCTAGTTTCCGGTCGTCTGGCCCTTGTCGGCCCCGGTCTTGGCGAGGCTGCCCTTGGCGGCGGTCGCCACACGCTCGGCGGTGAGGCCGAACTGCTCGTACAGCGTCTTGTACGGCGCCGACGCGCCGAAGTGCTCAAGGCTCACGACCTCTCCCTCCTCACCTACGAACTGCCGCCAGCCGAGCGCGATTCCCGCCTCCACCGCGACCCGCGCGCGCACCGACGGGGGCAGCACGAGCTGCTTGTAGGCGTCGTCCTGGGCGTTGAACCACTCCACGCACGGCATCGAGACCACGCGGGCCGGGATGCCCTCGTCCTCCAGGATCCGGCGCGCGCCGATGGCCAGCTCGACCTCGCTGCCCGTGCCGATGATGACCACCTTCGGCTGCCCGGTGGAGGCCTCCTCCAGGATGTAGGCGCCCTTGGCGACCTTCTCGAAGTCGCGGGTGCCCTCGTAGACGGGGAGGTTCTGCCGGCTCAGCGCCAGCGCCGCCGGGCGGTCGGTGTGCTCCAGCACGGCCTTCCACGCCGCCGAGGTCTCGTTGGCGTCGGCGGGCCGCACCACGTCCAGGCCCGGGATGGCGCGCAGCGCCCACAGGTGCTCCACCGGCTGGTGGGTGGGGCCGTCCTCGCCGAGGCCGATCGAGTCGTGCGTCCAGACGTAGGTGACCGGCAGGCCCATCAGCGCGGCCAGGCGCACCGCGGGGCGCATGTAGTCGCTGAAGACCAGGAACGTGCCGCCGTAGGGCCGGGTGCCGTCGTGCAGGGCGATGCCGTTGAGGATGGCGCCCATGCCGTGCTCGCGGATGCCGAAGTGCAGCGTGCGGCCGTAGCGGTTCCCCGGGAACAGCTTGGTCTGGTACTCCTCGGGGATGAAGGACGGCTCGCCCTCCATGGTCGTGTTGTTGGACTCGGCCAGGTCCGCCGAGCCGCCCCACAGCTCCGGCAGCACCGGGGCCAGCGCGTTCAGCACCGTGCCCGACGCCTTGCGGGTCGCCATGGCCTTGCCCGGCTCGAAGACCGGCAGGGCCTCCTCCCAGCCCGCGGGCAGCCTGCGCACGCTGATCCGGTCGAACAGGGCGGCGTTGTCGGGGTTGGCGGCCCGCCAGCGCTCGTACTCCTCGTTCCACCGCGCGTGCGCGGCCCGGCCGCGCTCGGCGACCTCGCGCGCGTGGCCGAGGACCTCCTCGGGCACCTGGAAGTTCTTCGCCGGGTCCAGGCCCAGGATCTCCTTGGTGGCGGCGACCTCCTCGGCGCCGATGGCCGCGCCGTGGATCTTGCCGGTGTTCTGCTTGTTCGGCGCCGGCCAGCCGATGATCGTGCGCAGCTTGATCAGCGTCGGCCGGTCGGTCTCGGCGACGGCGGCGCGGTAGGCCTCGTACAGCTTGTCGACGTTCTCGACGTACTCGCCGGTCTCGGTCCAGTCCACGCTGATCACGTGCCAGCCGTACGCCTCGTACCGCGCGGCGACGTCCTCCGACAGCGAGATCGCCGTGTCGTCCTCGATCGAGATGTGGTTGGCGTCGTAGATGACGTTGAGGTTGCCGAGCTTCTGGTGGGCCGCCAGCGCGCTGACCTCGTGGCTGATGCCCTCCTCGATGTCGCCGTCGGAGGCGATGCACCAGATGTGGTGGTCGAAGGGGCTCTCGCCCGGCGCGGCGCCCGGGTCGAACAGGCCGCGCTCGCGGCGCTGGGCCATGGCCATGCCGACGGCGTTGCCGATGCCCTGCCCGAGCGGGCCCGTCGTCGTCTCCACGCCCAGCGTGTGGCCGTGCTCGGGGTGGCCGGGGGTCAGGCTGTCCCACTGGCGCAGCCCGGCCAGGTCCTCCACGGTCAGGCCGTAGCCGGACAGGAAGAGCTGGATGTACAGGGTGAGGCTGGAGTGCCCGGCCGACAGCACGAAGCGGTCGCGGCCCACCCAGCCCGGGTCGGTGGGATCATGGCGAAGCACGCGCTGGAACAGCAGGTACGCGGCGGGGGCCAGGCTCATCGCGGTACCCGGGTGTCCCGACCCGGCCTTCTCCACCGCGTCCATGGCCAGAGCGCGTATGACGTCGACCGCGCGCCGATCGGAGTCGGTCCACTCAAGGTCTGGCACGAGTTCGCTGCTCAACTGCTCGCTCTCCTCATTCGGCTATTCGGCGCCGGCCGGGTTCCGCCGCCCGTCCGGTACTGGTTTTGCACCCCACACCGGACCTTAACGGGTCGATCCCCTCACCGTAGATGCATCGTGCGTCTGGCACGTGACCGGGGAATGCAGGGCTCACATCGTTAGAACCATCCCCATGAGAAGCCGCGTCGAACGCGACGCGCCGCACCGGCCGCGGCGGGCCGGCGCCCAGGGGGAACCCCGCCTCGACCTCGCCGGCCGGGCGCGGGCGCACGTGGCATTCGCCCCCGATGCCGGGACCGGCGACCCCGCGCACTACAGTGAGACCTCGAAGTGTGGCTCATGCCCGCAATCACGGACCCGCTCAAACTCAAAGGTTACGCGTTGACCCCGCACCCGCTGGAAGCGCCTTGACGGTGCTCACGACCAAGCCGCCGGCCGTTCCGCTCGCCGGCGCGCGCAGAACGCCGCTCGCGGTCGTGCGCGCGTACGTCGCGCTGACCAAGCCGCGCATCATCGAGCTGCTGCTGATCACGACGCTGCCGGTGATGTTCCTCGCAGCCCGGGGCTTCCCGCCCCTGTGGACGGCCGTCGCCACGCTGGTCTTCGGCACGCTGTCCGCGGGCAGCGCCAACGTCCTCAACTGCTACATCGACCGCGACATCGACGCGACCATGCGCCGCACCCGGCGGCGCCCGCTGGCGATGGCCGCGGTCGCGCCGCGGAACGCGCTGATCTTCGGCGTCGTGCTCGGCGTGCTGTCGACCCTCGGGCTGGCGGTCACGGTGAACGCCCTCGCGGCCGGGCTGTCCCTGGCGGCGATCCTGTTCTACGTCTTCGTGTACTCGATGCTGCTCAAGCGCCGCACCTCCCAGAACGTCGTCTGGGGCGGCATCGCGGGCTGCATGCCCGTGCTGATCGGCTGGGCGGGCATCACCGGGCGCGTCGACTGGGCGCCGGTCGTGCTGTTCGGCGTGGTGTTCTTCTGGACGCCCCCGCACACCTGGACGCTCGCCATGCGCTACCGCGAGGACTACGCCGCCGCCGCGGTCCCCATGCTGCCGGTGGTCGCCACCGAGCGGCGCGTGGCCCGGGAGTGCGTCGCCTACACCTGGGCGACGGTGGCCTGCTCGCTGCTGCTCTGGCCGATCGCGGGCACGACCCCGGTGTACGGCGTGGTCGCGGCCGTGCTCGGCGCGGTGTGCCTGTGGGAGGTCTACCGGCTGCTCGGCAGGGTCAACGCCGGCAAGACCGGCGTCGCCCTGCGGCCCATGCGCTTCTTCCACTGGTCCAACGCCTACCTGGCCCTGCTGTTCCTGGCCGTGGCGGTCGACTCCCTGCTGTGAGCCTCACGACAGCGCCCCGGCCCGCGCGGGCCGGGGCGCTGTCGTGTCAGGAGGTCGTGTCAGGAGGAGGGCAGGCAGCCGTACACGCCGTACCTGGCGCCCTGGGTGAAGGAGGAGACCCGCTGGGTGGCGTTGCCGTGGTCGCCCACGTCGGTCCACGGGGTCTCGTCCGCCAGCTCGGTCAGCGCGTCGGAGAGCTCCTCCACGTCCCCGGACTCGAACCGCAGCGTCCCGTCGTAGGCGGCCCCGTATAGCACCGCCCCCGCCAGGCAGTCCGCCTGGAGTTCCTTGGCACGGGAGACCAGCCCCGCGTTCAGCCGCGCCTGGACGGCGTGGCCCCACTCGTGGGCGATGATCAGGTACACCCAGGCGTCGCCGGAGGCGTAGCCGTCGCGCATCAGCCCGAGGTCCCAGGCGATGTAGTCGCCGGGACGGCAGTAGAAGGCGTTCTGGTAGCCGAGCCGCTTCCCGCCGCACACCGGGGGCCTGCGGTAGCCGCGCGCGTAGCCCCCGAAGACCGTGGGGCGGGTGTAGCGGCCGGTGAAGAACTGCCGCCAATGGGAGGACCAGTAGCGGTTCACGACGTACAGGGCGGTGGAAATGTCCTGCCCCATGTCATCCGCCGTGGACCGGGACACCTCGTGCGTTCTTGCCGTACTCGTCGTGCTCGCCGTCCGGGCCGTGCCCGCCGTGCCCGCTCCGGTGCCGGTCTTCCCGGTGGAGGCCAGGCCGGTCTCCCCGGTAGCCGCCACGGCAAGGCAGGAAACGACCGCGATCGTCAGGACGCTTTTCGCCCCTCGTCCCACGCGAGGACCACCTCTCGTATCCGGACCCCCGCCAGAATGGTAGATATCCGTGTTCGTCGGTGGAAGTTGTCAAATGACATCTGAATTGTTGGCACGGTCCGCGTGAGGAACACGGCCCGGCGCCAAGGGCGAAAAGGGGCGGGCGCCGGGCCGGACGAAGGGGCGATTCCGGCTCAGCGGCCCGCGATCAGCTCCGCGATGCGGGCGTAGGCCGAGGTGCGGCTCATCCGCGCGTTCTCGTGGCGGTCGGCCGCGCGGAACAGCGTGTAGATCGCCTGGACACCGATCCAGCGCAGCGGCTCCGGCTCCCACTGCCGCACCCGGCGTCCCACCCACGGCAGGGCGGTCAGCTCGGTGTCGCGCCGCAGCACCAGGTCGCGCAGCGTGCGCCCGGCCAGGTTCGTGGTCGTCACGCCGCTGCCCACGTAGCCGCCCGCCCAGCCGAGGCCGGTCGCGTGGTCCAGATGGACGGTCGAGCACCAGTCGCGCGGCACGCCGAGCACCCCGCACCAGGCGTGCTGGACCCTCGCCCCGGACGCGGCCGGGAACAGGCCCGTGAGGATCTCGCGCAGCGCCGCGACGGTCCGCGGCTGGGTGGCGCCCCGGTGGTCGGTGCGGGACCCGAAGCGGTACGGCACGCCGCGCCCGCCGATGGCGATGCGCCCGTCGGCCGTCCGCTGCGCGTAGCAGTACGCGTGCGCCTCGTCGCCGAGCAACTCGTTGTTCCGCCAGCCGACGCGCTCCCACACCTCCTCGCCCAGCGGCTCGGTGACGATCATCGAGCTGTTCATCGGCAGCCACTGGCGGCGCTGGCCCTTGATGCCCGCGGTGAACCCCTCGGTGGCCCGGATCACGTACTCGGCGGTGACCGTCCCGCGGTCGGTCACCGCGCTCGCCCGGCCCGCCGCCGTCCGCGGGCGGATCTCGCGCACCGTGGTGCCCTCGAAGACGTCCACCCCGAGCGCCTCGACCGCCCGCGCCAGGCCGACGGCGAGCTTGGCGGGCTGGATGCGGGCGCAGTGCGGGCTGTAGACGGCCGCGTACGCGCCGGCGATCCGGACGCGGTCCTCCTGCTCCTCGCGGGTCAGCAGCCGCGCGTCCTGCTCGCCGAAGCCCCACCGGCGCAGGTAGGCCAGTTCGGCGTGCAGGCGGCGGTTCTGCGCCGGGTTGGTGGCGACCTGCATGAGCCCGCCCTTGTGGACGTCGGCGTCGATGCCCTCCGCGCGCGCGACCGCGATCACCTCGTCCACGGCGGTGAACATGGCGTGCTGCAGGTCGATCATGGCCTGCCGCCCGCGCGCCCGCGCGTACCGCTCCCGGGAGCCGGCGAACTCCGCCGACAGCCAGCCCCCGTTGCGGCCGGAGGCGCCGAACCCGGCGAACTCCTTCTCCAGGATCGCGATCCGCAGGTCCGGCTGCGCCTTCTTCAGGTAGTACGCGGTCCACATGCCGGTGTAGCCGCCGCCGACGATGGCCACGTCGTAGTCCCGGCCGCCGGGCAGGGCGCGGCGGCGGGCCGGCAGGCCGATCTGCCGGTACCAGAACGAGACCCCGCCGTTGGCGAAGTCGCCGGCCAGCGGGGTGCCGTCCAGCCGCCTGCCACCAGTGCCGTCCACGCCGATACCTCCACATGCCACAACAGAAGCCAAGATCCCTCGTGCCCGCGCCGCGGGTCCCTGCGCCCCGAAGCGCTAGGACGGGGTGGGCGGGCTGATCATCCACACCACTTCCAGCGGCCCGTCGCCGTCGTTCTCCAGGCGGTGCGGGGTCGCGGTCCGGTACTCGGCGCTGTCCCCGGCCTCCAGCCGGTGCGCCGCCGCCGCGCCGGGCGGGCCGATCCATAACAGGGCCGTGCCGCGCAGCACCAGCAGGATCTCCTGCGCGTCGCCGTGGGTGTAGGGCTCGTCCCCGGTCGAGGCGCCGGGGTCGAACTCGCCGCTGTAGACCTCCAGGTTCTGGAGGGGCCGCTGCGAGACGAGGTGCTTGCGGGTGCCCGGCCCGGCCGGCAGCTCCGGCCGCTCGGCCCGGCGCACGACCCGGTGCGCCGTGGAGTCGTCCTCACTGAACAGCTCGGCCACCGTGAGCCCGAGCGCCCCGGCGATCCGCCGCAGCATCCCGACGCTGGCGCTGGTCAGCCCACGTTCGAGCTGACTGATGAACCCCGGGCTGGCCTGCGCCCGCGCGGCGAGATCACGCAACGACATGCCCCGCATACCGCGATAGGCCCGAATCCGCGCCCCCAGCCGGACGACATCCCCCCGCCCCGCCTCCCGCAGGTCCTCGCCACCCACCGAACGCCCCGATCATCCCCACCGAACAAACTGTTCACCCACCAGCCCAGAACTGTACAAACCCCCACCTTCGCGAACAACCCCACCAAACCTAACGAAGCCATCACAGCCCGCAGTTTTCTCCACACTTCAGGCGCCCCCGGCGGCCGTCCATGCGAACACTCCACGCCGACGTCGTGGCCGCCGCGGCGGCGCGGGGTACGGACACGCGGAGAGTCGGGTGATTCGGCGGTGGGTGGGAAAGATGCGGGGGTTCCGGGGATTGTTCGGGTGTGGGAGCGTTGTTCCGGGGGAAGACCTGAATGCTCGGCGAGCCGTTCTGGTGCGGGGTGGTGCGGTGATGGCGGGGTGCCGGCCTTGCGGATCCGGTGGGGGTGCGGCGCGGGCCGTGCCGGGCGAATACGCTCACGGCCATGACAGACCGTGATCCGCGCAGCGTGCTGCAGGAGCGGCCCTCGGTCGGGCTGATCTTCGGGCTTGTCGCGGCCGGCATCTGCGCGCTGGTGTCGTTCTCGTTCGACGTCTTCAACGGCGAGCCCGTGCAGTTCTTCATCGCCCTGACGCTCGCCCTGGCCCCGGTGCCGCTGCTGCTCGCCGGGCTCCTCGCCCTGGACCGCCTGGAGCCGGAACCGCGCAAGGACCTGGCGTTCGCGTTCCTGTGGGGCGCGGGCGTCGCCGTGCTCATCGCCGGCGTCCTCAACAGCCTCAACCTGAGGTACCTCACCATCGCCACCCAGGACCCGGCCGGGGCGCGCAACTTCGTGGCCACCTTCCTCGCCCCCGTCGTCGAGGAGACGATGAAGGGCCTGGTGCTGCTCGGGCTGCTGCGCTGGCGCAGGCAGGAGCTGGACGGCCCCACCGACGGCATCATCTACGCGGGCATGGTCGGCCTCGGCTTCGCCATGAGCGAGAACGTCAGCTACTACATCATGGCCCAGGACCAGCACGGCGTGCAGGGCCTGGCGGTCACCGTGGTGCTGCGCGGCATCCTGTCGCCGTTCGCCCACCCCCTGTTCACCTCGATGATCGGCATCGCGGTCGCCTCGGCGGCGCAGAGCCGCGGGCCGGCGCGCACCGGGGTCGTCGTCCTGGGCTGGATCGGCGCGATCATCCTGCACGGCATCTGGAACGGGTTCACCTCCTACGGCGGCCTGCCCGGCCTGAGCGCGGCCTACCTGCTGCTGATGATCCTGTTCTTCGTCGAGCTCGGCGTCGTCGTCAGGGACCGCAAGCGCATCGTGGGCTTCATCCAGTACTACCTGCCGCCGTACGGGGGCCTCGGCCTGGTCACCGACGTGGACGTGTACATGCTGTCCTCGCTGCAGGGGCGAAGACAGGCGCGGCAGTGGGCCAAGGCGTACGGCGGGGCGCGCGGGCTGCGGGCCATGCGCGACTACCAGGTCGCCGCGACCGAGCTCGGCCTGCTGCACGAGCGCGGCCGGCGCGGCGCGATCTCCAGGGACGTCTTCGAGCGGCAGCGCGAGGCCCTGCTGGCCTGCATGAGCGCGGCCAAGGCGGCGTTCCCCGTCCCGGAGAGACACCAGGACACGATCGCCAGGGGGCAGGCGCCGCCCGGCTACGCCCCGGGGCACGACGTCCGCCACTCGGCCTCGCCCTACCCGCCGCCGGACGGCATGCCGGGCGACCCGCGCCGGCCCGCCTGACCGGCGCCGCTCACGATCGCGCGCCGACGATCGCGTCCAGCGAGGTCTCGCGCGGGCCGGGGAAGACCGGCGAGGACCGCAGCACCACCGCGTCCAGCAGGCCCTTCGCCGTCGCGCCGAACTCCCGCACCGCGTACGCGGTCGTCGGCCCCGGCCACACGGGGAAGGAGTCGTCGCCGACCCCGAACGCGTCGATTCCCGCCGTCCGGCACAGCGCCACCGCGCGCGGCAGGTGGAAGTTCTGCGTGACCACGGTCGCGCGCCGGGCGCCGAACACCTCCCGGGCCCGCACGCAGGAGTCCCAGGTGTCGAAGCCCGCGTAGTCCAGGACCAGCACCCCGGCGGGCACCCCGCGCGCCACCAGGTAGTCGCGCATCGCGGTCGGCTCGTCGTACCCCACCCGGCCGTTGTCGCCGGACAGCAGCAGCGCCCGCACCTTGCCTGACCGGTACAGCGCGGCGGCGATCTCCAGCCGCGTGGCCAGCATCGCCGACGGCGAACCGTGGTACAGGCCCGCGCCGAACACCAGCGCCACCGGGGCGGCGGGCACCTCGCGCAGCCACCCGCCCCCAGGGGCCGCCGTGACGTGGTGGCCGAGCGCGGACGCCCACGCCCAGGTCATCGGCGCGAACGGGAGCAGGCTGAGCGCGACGGCCGACAGGAACAGCCGGCGGCGCGCCCGCGGCGGCCGGCGCGACCACCACGCCCGCGGGGGCGGAAAAGACCGTGATCGTTCGGAGAGGCTGGGCACGCAGGCTTAGACGCCGGCCGCCCGCACTTCGTTCGCGGCGGGGGCGGCGGGTGGGGCGGACGAGGGAGCCGTGCCGCGGGAGCGCATGAGGAACACCACGCGCAGGGCGGCGATCCACACCAGCGTCGAGCCGAGCACGTGCATGCCGACCAGCAGGGCGGGCACGGCCAGGAAGTACTGCACGTACCCGATCACGCCCTGGGCCAGCTCGACGCCGAGCAGCACCAGCGCGCCGCGCCGGGCCCGGCCGGGGGAGTCGGTCACGTGCAGGGCGAACAGCAGGGCGAACGTCAGCCCCAGCACCACCCACACCGCGTCGGCGTGCAGGCGGGCCATCGCCTCGATGTCGAACGAGAAACGCGAGGCGGCGTCGTCGCCCGAGTGCGGGCCGGTGCCGGTGACCACGACGCCCGCCACCAGCAGGACGAACACCGCCGCGACCAGCACGAACCCCAGCGTGCGTATGTCACGGTGCACCAGGCGCCGCGGGGGGGCGTCGCCCTCGCCCGCGCGGGCGTACAGGGCGAGCGCGGCGGCGATCATGCCGATGGACAGCAGGAAATGGACGCTCACGGTGACCGGGTTGAGCAGGCTGCGCACCACGACGCCGCCCCACAAGCCCTGCACCCCGACCCCGAACGGCTGGATCAGGGCGAGGCCCACCAGCGAGCGGCGGCGCGGCACCCGGCGGAAGGCGGCCACCAGGCAGGCCACCGCCACCGCCAGGACCAGGAAGGACAGCAGGCGGTTGCCGAACTCGATCGCCATGTTCAGCGGCGAGTGGTCGTCGTGCGGGGCGGGGACGAAGCTGCCGGGCGTGCAGCGCGGCCAGCTCGGGCAGCCGAGGCCCGAGCCGGTGAGGCGCACCGCGGCCCCGGTGACGGAGATGCCCACGTTGACCACCACGGCGGTCAGCGCCCACCGCCTCATCGTCACGGCGGTCGGCGACCACACGGAGTGGAACAGCCCCAGCCCCCAGCTCCGCAGCCGCCCGGGCAGCCCATCCCCCCGCCTACCGTTGACCCGCGTCTCCTGCTCTGTTGCCGTCACGCCACACATGGTAGGCCGTGCCTATGGTGCTCTCTTCGTTCGCACGGCGTGAGGGCCGTGTTGATGGCGCCGCCTCCGGCGTCGCGGCGTGAGGGCGCCTTTGAGCCGGTGCTCTTCCGTCGTCGCTCGGAAGGGGGCTCGTTCCTCACCCCCTTCCTCCCTCCTCCTCCAGAGCACCGGCGCGCCCTCACGTGCGCGGAGGGTTCGAGCAGGTCATCCGGGTGTTGATTGGGTTGGTGGATATGTGACATATTACTGATGCGGATGGAGCGCCGGGTGGGGGAGGGTGGATGGCGGACGTCGTGGTCGTCGGCGCGGGGGTCGTCGGGGCGGCGTGCGCGTACTTCGCCGCGCGGGCGGGGATGTCGGTGACCGTGGTGGACCGGGGGGCGGTCGCGGCGGGCACCACCGGGGCGGGCGAGGGGAACATCCTGGTCTCCGACAAGGAGCCCGGGCCGGAGCTGGAGCTGGCCCTGCTGTCCGGCCGCCTGTGGCGGGAGCTGGCCGGGTCCGGCGGGTTCGAGTACGAGCCCAAGGGCGGGCTGGTCGTCGCCGAGACGCCCGAGGTGACGCGGTCGCTGACCGCGCTCGCCGCCGCGCAGGCCGCGCACGGTGTCGAGGCGAGGCCCGTCGCCGCCGGGGAGCTGCGGGACCTCGAGCCCCACCTGGCCGAGGGCCTCGCCGGAGGCGTCCACTATCCGCAGGACGCGCAGGTGCAGCCCATGCTGGCCGCCGCCCGGCTGATCCGGCACGCCCCCGGGGCCGTCCTGCGCACCGGCGTCCGCGTCACCGGCCTGCTGCGCGACGGCGACCGCGTCACCGGCGTCCGCACCGACAAGGGCGACATCCCCGCCGGAGCCGTGGTCAACGCCGCGGGCACCTGGAGCGGCGAGGTGGCCGCGCTCGCCGGGATCCGCCTGCCGATCCTGCCGCGCCGCGGGTTCATCCTGGTCACCGAGCCCGTCGGCGGACGCCTCGGGCCGCCGGTGATCCGGCACAAGGTCTACACGGCCGCCTACGTCACCGCGGTGGCCAGCGACTCGGCCGATCTGGAGACGAGTGCGGTGATCGAGGGCACCCCGGCCGGGACCGTGCTCATCGGCGCCAGCCGCGAGCGCGTCGGCTTCGACCGCACGACCTCGATCCCCGTCCTGGCGGCGCTGGCACGCCAGGCCGTCGCGCTGTTCCCCGGGCTCGCCGCCCGCCGGGCGATCAGGTCCTACTGCGGCTTCCGCCCGTACTGCCCGGACCACCTGCCCGTCATCGGCGCCGACCCCCGCGCGCCCGGCCTGTACCACGCGTGCGGACACGAGGGCGCGGGCATCGGCCTCGCCCCCGCCACCGGCCACCTCGTCGCCGCCCTGCTCACCGGGGCCGCGCCCGGCCTGGACCTCAGCCCCTTCCGCCCGGAAAGGTTCGCCGCGTGACCACCTCACCGCCTCCCCACGCCGGCCGTCTCGTCGGCGCGCGGCCCGAGCCCGCCTTCGAGATCACCGTGGACGGCCGCGCCCTCTCCGCCGTGCCCGGCCAGACGATCGGCGCCGTCCTGCACGCGGCGGGCGTCGTCTCCTGGCGCACCACGCGGTTCGGGGGACGCCCGCGCGGCCTGTTCTGCGGCATCGGCGTGTGCTTCGACTGCCTGGTCACCGTCAACGGCACGCCGTCCCTGCGCGCCTGCCAGACCGAGGCGCTGCCCGGCGACCGGGTGAGCACCGGATGAGGGATCTGGCCATCGTCGGCGGCGGCCCGGCGGGCATGGCGGCGGCCGTCGCCGCCTCACGCGCGGGCCTGGACGTCGTGCTGATCGACGCGCAGGCGCGGCTCGGCGGCCAGTACTTCCGCCACGCCCCCGAGGGGTTCCGCGCCCGCCGTCCCGGCGCGTTGCACCACGGCTTCGTCCGCTTCACCCGCCTGGCCGCCGCGCTGCGGGACGCCGACGTCCGGCTCGGCCACCGGGTCTGGGCCGTGGAACGGGCGCGAGGCGACGGCGAGGAGGCGTTCGCCGTGCACTGCCTGGCGGGCGCCCGGGAGGAGCGGCGGGTGACCGTCCGCGCCCGGCGCCTGCTGATCGCCACGGGGGCGCACGACCGGCCGCTGCCCTTCCCGGGCTGGGACCTGCCGGGCGTGCTCACCGCCGGGGGCGCGCAGGCGCTGCTCAAGGGCGACCTGGTCGTGGCCGGGCGCACGGTCGTCGTCGCCGGGACCGGCCCCTTCCTGCTGCCCGTCGCGGCGGGCCTGGCGGAGGCGGGCGCGCGCGTGGCGGGGGTGTTCGAGGCGGGCGGCGGGTACGGCCTGGCGCCCGCGCTGGCCGCCGATCCGTCCAAGATCGCGGAAGGCGCCGGGTACGCCCTGCGCCTGGCCCGGCGCCGCGTGCCGTACGCCGTGCGGCACGCCGTGGTCGAGGCGCACGGCGCGGACCGGCTCACCCACGTGACCGTGGCGCGGCTCGGCCGCGACTGGGCGCCGGGGGAGCGGCGCACGATCGCCTGCGACGCGCTCGCCGTCGGCTACGGTTTCGTCCCGCAGATCGACCTCGCCGTCCAGCTCGGCTGCCCCACCCGAGCGGGCCGCGACGGCGAGCCGGTCGTGGTGGTGGACGCCGGGATGCGCGCCGGTGTGCCGGGGGTGTACGCGGCGGGCGAGCCGACCGGTGTGGGCGGCGCCGAGCTGGCCGAGGTGGAGGGCTGGACCGCCGGTCGCTCCGCCGCCGCCGACCTCGGCCGCCCGGTGCGTCCCGCGCCCGCCCTGGCGAGAAGGCGGAGCCGCCTGGCCGCCTTCGGCGCCGCGGTGCTGGACGCCTACCCTGTCCGGGACGGCTGGAAGGGGTGGTTGCGCGACGACACCCTGGTCTGCCGCTGCGAGGAGGTCCCGTACGCGCGGGTGCGCGAGGCGCTGGAGCTGGGCGCGGTGGACGCGCGGTCGGTGAAGCTGCTGTCCCGCGCCGGGATGGGCTGGTGCCAGGGCCGGATCTGCGGCCACGCGGTGGCCCGCCTGGCCGGGGAGGAGCCCTCGCCTCCGCGCAGGCCGCTCGCCCAGCCCGTACGGCTCGGGGACCTGGCGGCGGGCCCGGCATCGGACACGGCCACGCAGACGGCCACGGAGACGGACGCGGAGACGGCCACGGAGACGGACGCGGTGGTGGGCCCGGTGAGAGGCCCGGAGACGGACACGGCAAGCGACCTTGCAGGACATTCCGGAGGAGAGGACCCCCGATGACGACCCGTGAGAAGCCCTGGCACGGTGTGATGGTGGCGACCGCGCTGCCGCTGCGCGAGGACCTGAGCGTCGACGAGGACCGCTACGCCGAGCACTGCCGCCGTCTGGTCGGCGAGGGATGCGACGGCGTGGTGCCGAACGGCTCGCTCGGCGAGTACCAGACGCTGACCCCGCGGGAGCGCGCCCGCGTGATCGAGACCGCGGTCGCGGCCGTGGGCGGCGACCGCGTGATGCCGGGCGTGGCCGCCTACGGCGCGGCCGAGGCCCGCCGCTGGGCCGAGCAGGCCGCCGAGGCGGGCTGCCGCGCCGTCATGCTGCTCCCCCCGAACGCCTACCGCGCCGACGCGCGGGCGGTCCTCGGCCACTATCGCGAGGTCGCCAAGGCCGGCCTGCCGATCGTCGCCTACAACAACCCCTTCGACACCAAGGTGGACCTGGTGCCGCCGCTGCTGGCGGAGCTGCACGCCGAGGGCCTGATCGCCGGGGTCAAGGAGTTCACCGGCGACGTGCGGCGCGCCTACGAGATCGCCGAGCTGGCCCCGGAGCTGGACGTGCTGATCGGCTCGGACGACGTGGTGCTCGAACTGGCCCTCGCCGGGGCGGTCGGCTGGGTCGCCGGGTACCCGAACGCGCTGCCCGCCTCCTGCGTGGCGCTGTACCGCGCGGCGGTGGCGGGCGACGTGGCCACCGCGCTGCCGCTGTACCGCGCCCTGCACCCGCTGCTGCGCTGGGACTCCAAGACCGAGTTCGTCCAGGCCATCAAGCTGTCCATGGACATCGCCGGCCTGTACGGCGGCCCGTGCCGCCCGCCGCGGGTCCCGCTGACCCCCGAGCACGAGGCCGTGGTGCGGACCGCGACAGAGAAGGCGCTCGCCGGAGGGCTGCGGTAGCCGATGCGGACCAAGAAGATCTTCCACGTGGTCGACTCCCACACCGAGGGGATGCCCACGCGGGTGGTCACCGGGGGAGTCGGCGTGATCCCCGGCGCGACCATGGCCGAGCGCCGCGAGCACTTCGTGGCCAACCTCGACCACATCCGCAGGCTGCTGATGTTCGAGCCGCACGGCCACTCGGCGATGAGCGGCGCGATCCTGCAGCCGCCCACGCGCCCGGACGCCGACGTCGGGGTGGTCTACATCGAGGTGTCCGGCTGCCTGCCGATGTGCGGCCACGGCACCATCGGCGTGGCGACGGTCCTGGTGGAGACCGGCATGGTCGAGGTCACCGAGCCGGTCACCACCGTGCGCCTGGACACCCCGGCCGGGCTGGTCGTGGCGTCGGTGCGGGTGGAGGACGGCGCGGCGGCCGCGGTGACGATCACCAACGTGCCGTCCTTCAGCGCCGGGCTCGGCCGCACGGTCAAGGTGCCGGGCCACGGCGAGGTGACCTACGACCTCGCCTACGGAGGCAACTTCTACGCGATCCTGCCGATCGAGTCGGTCGGGCTGCCGTTCGACCGGGCCAGAGGCCGCGACATCCTGGACGCGGGCCTGGCGATCGCGGCGGCGATCAACGAGGCGGACGAGCCGGCGCACCCGCTGGACCCGGGCATCCGGGGCGTCCACCACGTGCAGTTCGTCGCTCCAGGCTCGGACGCGCGGCTGTCGCGGCACGCGATGGCCATCCACCCCGGCTGGTTCGACCGCTCGCCCTGCGGCACGGGCACCTCCGCCCGCATGGCCCAGTTGCACGCGCGGGGCGAGCTGGCGCTGGGAGAGGACTTCGTCAACGAGTCCTTCATCGGCACCCGCTTCACCGGGCGGCTGGTGGAGGAGACCGAGGTGGCCGGGCTGCCCGCCGTGGTGCCGACGATCACCGGGCGCGCGTGGGTCACGGGCACCGCGCAGCACTTCCTCGACCCGTCGGACCCGTTCCCCGAGGGATTCCAGTTGTGACAGGCGCTCCGCGCGGCGGGACGCCCGCCGCGCCGGCGCTGGAGAGGGATTGACGATGGACGTTGTGGTGAGCCGCTCGCCGCAGAACCCCGCCGACGTGGTGGCGAGCGCCCCCGCGGCCGGCGGGCCCGGCGTCACGGAGGCGGTGCGGCGGGCCCGGGCGGCGCAGGCGCGGTGGGCCGGGTCCGGCGCCGCCGGGCGGGCCGCCGCGCTGACCCGCGCCGCCGAGGCCGTCGCCGCGAACGCGGGCGAGCTGGCCGCGCTGGTGGTGCGCGAGGCCGGCAAGCCGGTGACCGAGGCGCGGGGCGAGGTGGCGCGGTCGGAGGCGATCCTGCGCTACTACGCCCAGCAGGTGTTCGACCCGGTGGGCGCGGTGCACGAGCCGTCCGGGGCCGGGCTGGCCTTCACCCGCAGGCGGCCGCGGGGCGTGGCGGGGCTGATCACGCCCTGGAACTTCCCCCTGGCCATCCCGCTGTGGAAGGCCGCCCCCGCGCTGGCCTTCGGCAACGCGGTCGTGCTCAAGCCGTCCCCGCACGCGCTGGGCTGCGCGCTACGGCTGGCCGAGCTGCTCGGCCTGCCCGAGGACCTGTTCCAGGTGACGCCCGGCGGGGCCGAGGAGGGCGCGGCGCTGGTGGAGGCGTGCGACGTCGTCTCCTTCACCGGCTCCGCCGCCGTGGGCCGCGCGGTGAGCGTGGCGGCGGCGGGCGCGGGCGTGCCCGCGCAGGCCGAGATGGGCGGCCAGAACGCGAGCGTCGTGCTGCCCGACGCCGACCTGGAGGCCGTGGCCGCGCAGATCGCCGCCGCCGCGTTCGGGTACGCCGGGCAGAAGTGCACGGCCACCCGGCGGGTGATCGCGGTGGGCCGCGGCGCGGAGGTCCGCGAGGCGCTGGTCGCCGCGGTCGCCAAGCTCGGGGTGGGCGACCCCGCCGACCCGGGCACCGCGGTCGGGCCGCTGATCGACGAGGCGGCCCGCGACCGCGCCGTCGCGGCGGCGGAGGGCGGCCGGGTGCTCGCCGGGGGAGCCGCCCTGGACCGCGAGGGCTGGTTCGCCGCCCCCACGCTGGTGGACGGCGTCCCCGCCGGGCACGTCCTGGCCGGCGAGGAGGTGTTCGGGCCGGTCTGCCTGGTGCAGGACGCCGCGTCCGTGGACGAGGCCGTGGCGCTGGCCAACGGGGTGCGCTACGGACTGGTCTCGGCCGTCTACACCCGCGACCTGGACCGCGCGCTGGAGGTCTCCGCGCGCCTGGACACCGGCCTGGTGAAGGTCAACGCGCCGACCACCGGCGTGGACTTCTACCTGCCGTTCGGCGGCGAGAAGGACTCCAGCCACGGCCCGCGCGAGCAGGGCAAGGCGGCGCAGGACTTCTACACCTCGATCCGGACGGTCGCGATCGCCCCGGCCGGCGGCTGACGGCCCCACGCGCGTTCTCACCCGCCGCTCCCTCCGCCCGCCTGGCGCGGGGAGCGGCGCCGCGCCGGCCGGCCGAGGGCCGCGGGAGCCCCGTTCCCGCCGGGCTTAACAACTCGCTTAACGGTCTGATATCAGATCTTGACGCTGCCCTGACCTGCGTGTGCAATGTCACACGTCATATGAGACGGTGCTGTTCCGCAAGGAGAGACACGATGGGCAGATCGCGCATATCGGTGCTCGGCACGCTGCTTGCGGCCGTCACCCTTCTGACCGCCGGCTGTGGCCAGGGCATCCTCGGCGGCGGGTCCTCCTCCAAAGGAGGGGGCGGGGACGAGGGCCCCATCACGCTCGGCATGCTGATCCCGCAGTCCGGCAGCGAGGCCGCCATCGGCCCGTACATGCAGAACGCCGCCCAGCTCGCGGTGGACGAGATCAACGCCAAGGGCGGCGTGCTCGGGCGCAAGCTCCGGCTGCAGGTCGCCGACGACGCCTGCGACGCCCAGACGGCGGTCGCCGGCGCGAACAAGCTGGTCACCGAGGGCGTCAAGGTGTCGGTGGGCGGCTACTGCTCGGGCGCCACGCTCCCGACCCTGCCGGTCTTCGGCAAGGCGAACATCCCGATGATCATTCCGGCCGCCAACTCCCAGGAACTCGTCGATCAGCACCTCAAGCACGTCTTCCTGATCAACGGCACCGGCACGCAGCAGGCGACCGCGGCCATGGCCTGGATGACCAAGCAGGGCGCCAAGAGCGTCGCGCTGGTGCACGACAACACCAGTTACTCCAAGGACATCGCCGTCCGCACCCAGAAGCTGCTCGACGAGGCGGGCGGCGCCGAGACCGCGATCCTGGAGGCCGTGACCCCCAAGGAGAGCGACTACAGCGCGAACATCCACAACATCCTGGCCAAGAAGCCGGACTTCGTCTACTGGACCGGCTACTTCCAGGAGGGCGGCCTGATCATCCGCCAGCTCAGGCAGGCCGGCTACACCGGGAAGATCATGGTCGGCGACGGGTCGGTGTCGGAGAAGCTCGCCGACATCGCGGGCGGCGAGGCCGCCGAGGGCGTCTACGCGACGATGACCCAGACGCCGGACACGCTGCAGGGGGCCGAGGGCTGGATCGACGCCTACAGGAAGAAGTTCAACGCCGCGCCGGGCCCGTACTCCAACCAGGCCTACGACGGCGTGCGGCTGGCCGCCGAGGCGGTCACCAAGGCCGGGTCCACCGACAGCGCCAAGGTCATCGCGGCGCTGGAGGCGATCGACGGGTTCCAGATGTTCTCCGGCCCGCTCAAGTTCACCCCCGACCACACCCTGGCCTCCGGCGGCTTCCAGATCCTCGTCGTCAAGGGCGGCAAGTTCGCCCTGCAGGACGCGCTCAAGTGAGCGTGCCCGAGGCCGCGCCCGCGGCGACCGGCACCCCCTGCGCGCCCGGCCGCCACGGGTCGCCGGGCGCGCGGGCGTCCGGCGACGGCCGGGGACGGGAACGGGAACGGGACGCCGGAGCCGCACGCGAGATCGGCGAAGGAAACTGAAGGGGACATGGCACAACTGATCTGGAACGGGTTGTTCGTCGGCTCGTTCTACGCCCTGGTGGCGCTGGGCTACAGCATGGTCTACGGGATCATGAAGCTCCTCAATTTCGCGCACGGCGACCTGTACATGCTGGGCGCCTTCACCGGGTTCGCCGTGCTCGGCGCGGTGGGCGGCGTCTCCCCGGGCATGGCGCTGCCCGTCCTGCTCGGCGTGATGGTGGTCACGATGGCCGTCACCGGCCTGTCCGGCGTCGTGCTGGAACGCGTCGCCTACCGCCCCCTGCGGGGCGCGCCGCGGCTGTCCCTGCTGATCACGGCGGTGGGCGCGTCGTTCGCTCTGGAGTACGGCATGCGCACCGCCGCGGGCGCCGACCCGCAGGTCTATCCGGTTCGGCTCGGCGGAACGGCCCTGGAGGTGCTGGGCGCGCGGATCACCGTCCAGCAGGTCGCGCTGATCGTCGTGGCGGTCGCCCTCATGATCGGGCTGAACCTGCTGGTCACCCGCACCCGCGAGGGCCGCGCCATGCGGGCCATCGCCCTGGACCCGCGCACCAGCGCGCTGATGGGCATCAACGTCAACGCGGTGATCTCGCGCACGTTCTTCCTCGGCTCGGCGCTGGCGGGCGCGGCCGGCGTCATGGCGGGGGCCTACTACGGCAAGATCGACTTCCTGATGGGCTTCATGATCGGGCTGAAGGCGTTCACCGCCGCCGTCATCGGCGGCATCGGCAACATCCCCGGCACCATGCTCGGCGGCCTGCTGCTCGGCCTGCTGGAGTCCTTCGGCACCTACTGGCTGGGCGGCGAGTGGCGTGACGTGTTCGCCTTCGGCGTGCTGATCCTGTTCCTGACCGTGCGGCCCACCGGCCTGCTCGGCGAGCGCGTCACGGAGCGCGTATGACCGCCCCCGCCAAGGCCCCCGGCGCGCGCCGGCCGCGGCACGGCACCCCGCTCGGCCGCGCCGTCGGCCGCCTGCTCGACGACAAGTGGACCGGCGCGGCCGGGCTGGCCGTCGCGCTGCTGGCCCCGTTCGTGATCGCCACGCCCTACGCGCTGTCGGTCATGACCAGCGCGGCGATCTTCGTGATGCTGGCCTCCGGCCTCAACATCGTCGTCGGCTTCTGCGGCCTGCTCGACCTCGGGTACGTCGCCTTCTACGCCGTCGGCGCCTACACCAGCGGCGTGCTCGCCACCCGGCTGGACCTGCCGCTCTGGGCGACCGTGCCCGCGGTCGTCGCGGTGACCGCCCTGGCGGGCGTGGTGATCGGCGCGCCCACGCTGCGGCTGCGCAGCGACTACCTGGCCATCGTGACCCTCGGCTTCGGCGAGATCATCCGCATCACCGCCAACAACCTGGAGATCACCGGAGGCCCCTCGGGCATCTACGGCATCCCCGGCCTCACCGGCAGCCCGGTCGTCTTCTACTACATCACCGTGGCCGTCGTCGCCCTCGCCGTGGTCGGGGCGTCCCGCCTCGGCCGCTCCCGGCTCGGCCGGGCCTGGCGGTTCGTGCGCGAGGACGAGGACGCCGCCGAGGCCATGGGCGTGCACACCTACCGCGTCAAGCTCGCCGCCTACGTCGCCGGGGCCGTCTGGGGCGGCCTCGCCGGGGTGCTGTTCGCCGCGCAGGTCTCGGCGATCTCGCCGGGCAGCTTCACGTTCCTGTCGTCGGCGCTCGTGCTGATGGCGGTCGTGCTCGGCGGCATGGGCTCCTCGCCCGGCGTGGTGATCGGCGCCGTCGTCGTCAGCCTGCTGCCCGAGGTGCTGCGGGACTTCGCCGACCACCGGTTCCTCCTGTTCGGCGTGCTGCTCATCGTCGTCATGCTGCTGCGGCCGCAGGGGCTGTGGCCGCACCGCTCCCGGGAGGCGGGCCCATGACCCTGCTCGAGGTACAGGACCTGCGGCTGTCCTTCGGCGGCCTGCTCGCCATCGACGGCCTGACCTTCTCGGTGGGACGCGCCGAGATCGTCTCGGTCATCGGGCCGAACGGCGCGGGCAAGACCTCGGCGTTCAACTGCGTCACCGGCTTCTACCGGCCCACCGCCGGGCGGATCACCCTGGACGGCAGGGACGTCACCGGCCTGCGCCCCTCCAAGATCGCACGGCTCGGCGTGGCCCGCACGTTCCAGAACCTGCGCCTGTTCGGCGAGATGTCGGTGCTGGACAACGTCCGCGCCGGCGCCCACCTGTGGCTGCGGCAGAGCGTCGCCGACGCCCTGCTGCACACCCCGCGCTACCGGCGCACCGAACGCGAGTGCACCGAGCAGGCCCACCACTGGCTGGACTTCGTCGGCCTGCGCGGCGACCGGTTCGGCCGGGCCCGCGCCCTGCCGTACGGCGAGCAGCGGCGGGTGGAGATCGCCCGCGCC
Organism: Sphaerisporangium krabiense; assembly: GCF_014200435.1. Taxonomy (NCBI): domain Bacteria; kingdom Bacillati; phylum Actinomycetota; class Actinomycetes; order Streptosporangiales; family Streptosporangiaceae; genus Sphaerisporangium; species Sphaerisporangium krabiense. The sequence goes on from NZ_JACHBR010000002.1 coordinate 1,286,214, forward strand.
CTGGCCCGCAGGCCGGAGCTGCTGCTGCTCGACGAGCCCGCGGCCGGGCTGAACCACGGCGAGAAGGCCGAGATGCTCGACCTGATCCGCAGGATCCGCGGCCTCGGCGTCGCGACCGTGCTCATCGAGCACGACATGGGGCTGGTCATGGAGGTGTCCGAACGCGTGGTCGTGCTCAACTTCGGCCGCGAGATCGCCGACGGCCGCCCCGAGGACGTCCGCCGCGACCCCGCCGTCATCGAGGCGTACCTGGGCAAGGACGACGAGGACGACGAGGACGACGGCCCGGACGCCGGGGACGTGCCGCGGGACCGCGACGAGCACCGGGAGGCACGCGATGGCGGCGCTTGAGGTCGACGCGCTCGACGTCCACTACGGCGGCGTGCACGCCCTGCGCGGCATGTCGCTGACCGTCGGGGACGGTGAGATCGTCGCGCTGCTCGGCAACAACGGCGCGGGCAAGACCACCACCCTGTCGGCGGTCTCGGGCCTGGTGCGCCCGAGCGGCGGGCGCGTGGTCTTCGACGGCGCCGATCTCACGCGGGCCAGGCCCGAGGCCATCGTCAGGGCGGGCCTGGTGCACGTCCCCGAGGGCCGCCGCGTCTTCAGCACGCTCAGCGTGCACGAGAACCTCCTGATCGGCGGGTACCTCGTCCGGGACAAGGCCGAGACGCGCCGCCGCGTCGAGCGGGTCTACGGCCTGCTGCCGCGCCTGGCCGAACGCCGCGGCCAGCAGGGCGGCACGCTGTCGGGCGGCGAGCAGCAGATGCTCGCCATCGGCCGCGCCCTGGTCTCCGGCCCTCGGCTGCTCCTGCTGGACGAGCCGTCCATGGGCCTCGCGCCGCTCGTCGTCGCCTCGGTCATGGAGCTGGTCCGCGAGATCAACGACGAAGGGGTCTCGGTGCTGCTGGTGGAGCAGAACGCCAAGGCCGCGCTGAAGATCGCCCACCGCGGGTACGTCATCGAGAACGGGGCCTGCGTGCTCGGCGGCCCGGCCGGGGAGCTGCGCGGCGACCCCCGGGTCGTCGAGGCCTACCTGGGAGGGGTCCGATGAGCGCCGCGCCGCCGGAGGTCCGCACCGTCGACTACCACACCGGCGGCGAGCCGTTCCGGATCGTCACGGCGGGCGTGCCCGAGATCCCCGGGGTCACGGTCCTGGACCGCAGGGCCGCCGCCGCGGCGCCGGAGGTCGACCGGGTGCGCCGGCTGCTGTGCCACGAGCCGCGCGGCCACGCCGACATGTACGGCTGCTTCCTGGTGCCCCCGGACGACGCGGGCGCGCACCTCGGCGTGCTGTTCTGGCACAAGGACGGCTACTCCACCGCCTGCGGCCACGGCACGATCGCCCTCGGCGTCCACGCCGTGGAGACCGGCCTGGTGGCGGGCGACCCGGACGGCGACACCGACGTCGTCGTGGACGTGCCCTCCGGCCGGGTCACGGCCCGGGTGCGCAGCGCGGGCGGCGTCATCGCGTCGGTGACGTTCAGGAACGTGCCCTCCCATGTCGTGGCGAGGAACGTGCCGGTCACCGTCGCGCACCGCGGCGCCGCCGTCGAGGCCGCGGTGGACGTCGCCTACGGCGGCGCGATCTACGCCTCGGTGCCCGCGGCCGCGTTCGGGCTGGCCGTCGAGCCCCGGCACCTCACCGAGCTGATCGCGCTCGGCCGCGCGGTCAAGGCCGCGCTGGCCGGCCACCCGGCCGCCCGGCACCCCTCCGACGACCGGCTGTCGGGCATCTACGGCGTCATCTTCCACGAGGACGTCGCCCCCGGTCACCAGCGCAACGTCACGGTGTTCGCCGACGGCGAGGTGGACCGCTCGCCGTGCGGGTCCGGCACCGCCGCCCGGCTGGCCCTGCTCCACGCCGACGGCTTCACCGGCGAACTCACCCACGAGAGCATCGTCGGCAGCGTCTTCACCGGGCGGGTCGCCGAGGCGCGCGGCGACGCCGTGATCCCCGAGATCACCGGCATGGCCTACCGCACCGGCGCCCACGCCTTCACCCTGGACCCCCGCGACCCCCTCGGCGCCGGGTTCACGCTCCGATGACGGCCCCCGCCGTCATCGGAGCGGAACACGTGCGCGCCCTGGTGCCGATGGAGGCGGCCGTGACGGCGCTGGCGGACGCCCTGCGCGGCGGCCTGGACCCCGGCGCCGACCCGCCCCGCCCGGTCGTGGAGGTGCCCGCCGGGCAGCTCCTGCTCATGCCCGCCGCCCACGGCCGCCACGCGGGCGTCAAGATCGCCGGGGTCGCCCCGGCCAACCCCGCGCGCGGGCTGCCCCGCATCCAGGGCGCCTACCTGCTGCTGGACGGCGCCACGCTGGCCACGCTCGCCGTGATCGACGGGCCCGCGCTCACGGCGCTGCGCACCCCCGCCGTCTCCGCCCTGGCCGTGCGCCGCCTGGCCCGCCCGGACGCCCGCACGCTCACCGTCTTCGGCGCCGGGCCGCAGGCGTGGGGACACGTCGAGGCGCTGCGCGCGGTGCGCCCGGTGGAACGCGTCACCGTCGTGGGCCGCGACCGGGGCCGCGCCGAGGCCCTGGCGGCCCGCTGCGCCGCCGCCGGACTGCACGCCGCGGCCGTCCCCGCCGCCCGCCGCGCGGAGGTGGAGCGCGCCGTGGCCTCGGCGGACCTGATCGCCTGCTGCACGAGCGCCAGAGAGCCGCTGTTCCCCGGCGCGCTGGTCGCCGGCGGCGCCACCGTCGTCGCCGTCGGCTCCCACGAGCCGGAGGCGCGTGAGGTGGACGGCGCGCTGGTCGCCCGCGCCACCGTCGTGGTGGAGACGCGGGCCGTCGCGCTGGCCGAGGCGGGCGATGTGATCCTGCCCCTCCGCGAGGGGGTGATCGGCGCGGATCACCTGGTCGCGGACCTGCGTGAGCTGGAACGCGGCACCCTCACGCCAGGACCGGGCCCCCGGCTGTTCAAGAGTGTCGGGATGGCCTGGGAGGATCTGGTGGTGGCCGCCGCGGTGCACGACGCGTGGCGGAGCGGATCTGGAGGGGATGCGAAGATGGCGAGCGGGCCTGAGCGGAGCGGGCCGTGAGCGAGGAGGGCAGGCTGCACCTGCCCGTCATGAGCGGGCGCCAGAGCCTGCGCGAGCAGGTCGCGCAGGCGTTGCGGGACGCCCTGGTGGCCGCCGAGATGCGCCCGGGCGTGGTGTACTCGGCCCCCGTGCTGGCCGCGCAGTTCGGCGTGTCGGCCACGCCGGTGCGCGAGGCGATGCTCGACCTGGCCAAAGAGGGGCTGGTCGAGGCCGTGCGCAACAAGGGGTTCCGGGTCACCGAGCTGTCCGAGCGCGACCTGGACGAGCTCACCGACATCCGCGCGCTGCTGGAGGTCCCCACGGTGGCCCGGCTGGCCGACGCCTCGCGCGCCGAGGAGTTCGAGCGGCTGCGCCCGGTGGCCGCCGAGATCGTCGCGGCCGCCGAGGCCGGTGACCTGCTCACCTACGTCAACGCCGACCTGCGCTTCCACGTCGAGCTGCTGAGCCTCGCGGGCAACGCGCACCTGGTCGAGATCGCCCGCGACCTGCGCTACCGCGCCCGCTTGTACGGTCTGAAGGGCATGTCCGAGCGGGGCACCCTCGTCCATTCCGCGCGCGAGCACCTGGAGGTCCTGGACGCCCTGGTGCGCGGCGACGCCGGCGCGGCCCGGCGGGTGATGGAGCACCACATCCGGCACGTCCGCGGCATCTGGGCCGACCGCCCCGAATAGCCGGCCGCCCCGGACGGCCGTCCGGCCCCGGCGCGGCGAACCCGTGCCCGGACGGCTCTCGGGGGTGAAGAGGACACCTCAGGCGGATGTTCTTCCTCCCGGACGTAAATGTCACATGGGGTTACCCTATTGACTCGGTAGGTAATGCGGACAATCCTGGGTCAGCGACAGCCAGAGTCACCGACCTTGGAGGGCCGCATGAGTGTCACCGACGATCTCCTCGCCAACGCCCAGCGCTACGCGGAGCACTTCGACAAGGGGCACCTCCCGCTGCCGCCCGCCAAGGGCGTCGCCGTGCTCGCCTGCATGGACGCCCGGCTCAACGTCTACGGCCTGCTCGGCCTGTCCGAGGGCGACGCCCACGTGATCCGCAACGCCGGGGGAGTGGTCACCGCCGACGAGCGCCGCAGCCTCGCCATCAGCCAGCGCCTGCTCGGCACCCGCGAGATCATCCTCATCCACCACACCGACTGCGGCATGCTGACGTTCACCGACGACGGCTTCAAGCACACCATCGAGGCCGAGGTCGGCATCAAGCCCGACTGGCCCGCCGAGGCGTTCGCCGACCTCGACGAGGACGTCGTGCAGTCCATCAACCGGATCAGGGCCGACCCGTTCATCCCCAACAAGGATTCGGTGCGCGGCTTCGTGTACGAGGTCGAGACCGGGCGCCTGCGCGAGGTCAAGGCCTGACGGACCGGCCGCCGCGCCCGCTCACGCCCCGGGCGCGGCGGCCCGCCGGTTCTCAGCTCGTGCGCGTGGCGCCCACCGAGGCGACGACCACGCAGCCGATCGCCGCCCACTCCCGCAGCCCCAGGATCTCGCCGAGCACGAGCAGGCCCACCAGCGCGGCGGCGGCGGGCTCCAGGCTCATCAGGATGCCGAAGACCCGCTTGGGCATGCGCCGCAGGGCCTCCAGCTCCAGGCTGTAGGGGATCACCGAGGACAGCAGGCCGACGCCCGCCCCCAGCAGGAGCAGCTCCGGGCGCAGCAGGTCCGCCCCGCCGGCCGCCACGCCCGCGGGCGCGCTCACCGCCACCGCCACGATCATGGCGAACGACAGCCCGGTCGTCCCGGGGAACCTCTTGCCCACCGCGGCCGACAACAGGATGTAGGCCGCCCAGCAGGCCCCCGCGAGCGCGGCGAACGCGATGCCGAGCCCGTCCAGCCCGCTGTCACCGTTCCACGGGGCCAGCAGCGCGATGCCCGCGGCCGCCAGCACCACCCACAGCAGGTCCAGCCGGCGCCGGGACGCCGCCACGGCCACCCCGAGCGGGCCGAGGAACTCGATCGTCACGCAGATGCCCATCGGCAGCCGGGCCAGCCCCTCGTAGAACGAGAGGTTCATGACGCCGAGCGTCACGCCGAAGGCCAGCCCGGCCGCCAGGTCGCGCCGCGTCAGCCCCCGCAGCCGGGGCCGGGCCACCAGGCCGAGGATCAGCGCGCTCGCGGCGATGCGCAGGAACACCACCGCGCTCGGCGGCAGCGCGGCGAACAGGTTCTTGGCGATCCCGGCGCCGAGCTGCACCGACAGGATGGCCAGCACGACCAGGCCCGAGGGCGGCACGGCGCCCGCGGCGGCCCGCGCCAGCGCGGCGGGCCGCCCCCGGCCCCGGGGCAAGGGGACGCCTGAGGAGGACAGGGCCGGCGCGGACATCATCGGCGCGGACGGCATCGGCACGGTCATGGCGTCTCTCACGTTCCTCGCACGCGCCCGTGCGGTCGGGGGAAGGGGCCGCTCACTCCCAGCGGAAGGTGCGGGAGGCCAGGGCCAGGGTGCCCGCGGCCCAGGCGAGCAGGATCAGCAACTGCCCGATCGGCAGCCCGCCGCCGTGCGCGAGCACCTCGCGCAGGCCCCCGGTCAGCGCCGTGATCGGCAGGGCCTCGGCCACCGCGCGCAGCGGCTCAGGGAACGCGGTCACCGGCAGCACCACGCCGCCGATGCCGAGCAGCACCAGGTACACGAGGTTGGCCGCCGCGAGCGTGGCCTCGGCGCGCAGCGTGCCCGCCATCAGCAGCGCGAGCCCGCTGAACGCGGCCGTGCCCGCGAGGATCAGCGCGAGCGCGGGCAGCGCGCCGCCGGCGTGCGGGCGCCAGCCGAGGCCCAGGGCGACGGCGGCGATCACGACGACCTGGAGCGCCTCGACCGTGACCACCGCGAGGGTCTTGGCGAGCATCAGGCCCGTGCGGGACAGCGGTGTGGCGCCGAGGCGCTTGAGCACGCCGTACCGCCGCTCGAAGCCGGTGGCGATGGCCTGGCCCGTGAACGCCGTCGACATGATCGCCAGCGCGAGCACCCCGGGGGTGACGAAGTCGACGCGGTGTCCCGGGACCTCCAGCAGCGGCGCGGCGGAGAAGCCCACCAGCACCAGGATCGGGATGATCAGCGTGAGCAGGAGCTGCTCGCCGTTGCGCAGCACCGCGCGCACCTCGGCGCCGGCCTGGGCGAGCACCATGCGCCGCAGCGGGGCCGCGCCCGGCCGCGGGGTGAAGTCGAGGGCGGCGCTCACCGCAGCTCCCTTCCCGTCAGTTCGAGGAAGACGTCCTCCAGCGTGCGGCGTTCGACGCTGAGGTCGTCGGCGGTGACGCCCTCGGCGGCGCACCAGGCGGTGACCGTGCCGAGCAGCTCGGGCCCGACGTGCCCCTCGATCACGTAGTGGCCGCTCGGCGACTCCTTGGCGGCGCTGCCCGTGGGCAGCGCCTTGAGCAGCTCGTCCAGGTCGAGCCCCGGCCGGGCGCGGAACCGGAGCTGCCGCTCGGCGCCGGTGAGCGCGCGCGGGCTGCCCTCGGCCACCACCGTGCCCCGGTCGATGATGACGACCTTGTCGGCGAGCCGCTCCGCCTCGTCCATGTGGTGGGTGGTCAGCACCGTGGAGACCCCGCGGGCGCGCAGCTCGCCGACCACGTCCCAGCAGGCGTGCCGGGCCTGCGGGTCGAGCCCGGCGGTCGGCTCGTCCAGGAAGACCAGCTCGGGACGGCCGATGATGGCCGCGGCGAGCGAGAGGCGCTGCTGCTGGCCGCCCGACAGGCGGCGGTACGGGGTGCGGGCGTGCTCGGCGAGACCGAGGCGCTCCAGCAGCGCGCCGGGGTCGAGCGGGTGGGCGTGGAAGCGGGCCACCAGCCGCAGCCACTCCCCGGCGCGCATGGCCGGGGGCACGCCGCCGGACTGCGGCATGACGCCGACGCGGGGCTTGAGCGCGGCGGCGTCCCGCGCCGGGTCGAGGCCGAGCACGCGCACGGTGCCGCCGTCGGCCTTGCGGAACCCCTCGCAGATCTCGACCGTGGAGGTCTTGCCGGCGCCGTTCGGGCCGAGGATCGCGGTCACCGCGCCGCGCCCGGCGCTCAGCGTCAGGCCGTCCACGGCCACGGTGCGGCCGTACCGCTTGACCAGGCCGGTGAGCGCGACGGCTGGGGAGTCCATGGTGACGAGTCTAAGGACCGGCCGGGGCGGTCTTTCCGCCGGACCGCGCCGTGCGTGCCCGCTCGCGGTAAAGGTTGCGGGCGCCTGCGGCCAAGACGGGCCCGCCGCCCGGCCCGCGGGCCGCGCCGCCGTGTGACGCTGTCCCTGTCCTCCCGCCCTGCGCCGGAAGGACCGGGCGCGCAGCGTACGCAAGGAGGTCGCGGATGCCGGCCCGTAGCGGTTACAAGCCCGGCGTGCCCTGCTGGGTGGATCTCTCCTGTCCCGACACCGGCGCCGCCGCGGCGTTCTACGCCGAGCTGTTCGGCTGGCGCGCCGCGTTCGACCCCGACCCCGAGGCCGGCGGCTACGGCCGCTTCCTGCGCGACGGCAAGCCGGTCGCGGGCGTGGGCGCGACCTTCGCCGCGGGCGTCCCCGCGGTCTGGAACACCTACGTCGCCACCGACGACGCCGAGTCGGTCGCCGACCGGGTCAAGGAGGCCGGGGGACGGGTGTGCACCGGCCCGGTGCAGGTGTTCGACGAGGGCACCATGGCGGTCTTCCGCGACCCGGCGGGCGCGTCGTTCATGGTCTGGCAGCCCGGGCGGCACTACGGGGCCGGGCTGGTCGGCGAGCCGGGCTCGCCGTGCTGGTACGAGCTGGACTCCTGCGACCCCGAGGGCGCGAAGGCGTTCTACCCGGAGGTGTTCGGCTGGGAGCGGCGCGGCTCGGCCGACCCGGCGGGCGGGGAGTACACCGAGTGGCTGCAGGACGGCAGGCCGGTCGCGGGCATGCCCCCGGCCGGCGACAAGCTGCCTCCCGACGTGCCGTCCCGCTGGCTGGTCTTCTTCGCGGTCGCCGACTGCGACGCCGTCGTGGCCCGGACGACCGGGCTCGGGGGCGCGCTGCTCCGCCCGGCCCGTGATCTACCGCTCGGCCGCTGTGCCGTCCTGGCCGATCCCCAGGGCGCGGTGTTCGCCGCGCTCGCGCTCAGGACCCCGGCGTAGGCCCCGCGGACGCCGTCCCGGCGGGGGCCGCCGGGCTCCCATATGCCCTCTGACCAGGAGTTAGGTAAGCCTAACCTGCGTGACGGACTCCATTCCGGTGGTGCACGTCTCAAGTTGTGCGGCGGGAAGGAATTACGGCACACTGATGTTGTGAAAAACATGGCCGGGATGACGAACGCCGAGAAGGGCGCCGAGCGTGGTACACGCGCGCGCGTCGCTCGGCTCATCCTGGAGCACGGCCCGGTCGACGCCGCCGCCCTGGGCGAGCGGCTCGGGCTGACGCCCGCGGCGGTCCGGCGTCATCTGGACGCGCTGGTCGCCGAGGGAATGATAGAGCCACGCACGGCGCGCCCACGCGGGCAGCGCGGGCGCGGCAGGCCGGCGAAGCTGTTCATCATCACCGACGCCGGCCGCAGCGCCTTCGAACACGCCTACGACGGCCTGGCGGGCAGCGCGCTGCGCTTCCTCGCCGAGCACATGGGCGAGGACGCCGTGGCGAGGTTCGCCAGGTCGCAGGTCAGCGGCCTGGTCCGGCGTCTGGAGCCCCAGATGCGCGAGGTACCCGCCGAGCAGCGGGTGCGCGTGCTCGCCGAGGCCCTGACCGCCGACGGCTACGCCGCCTCGGCCAGCACGGCCAAGTCCGGCGGTGAGCAACTGTGCCAGCACCACTGCCCGGTCGCCCACGTGGCGGCGGAGTTCCCGCAGTTGTGCGAGGCCGAGACCGAGGCCTTCGGGCACCTGCTCGGCACGCCGGTGCAACGCCTGGCGACGATCGCCCACGGCGACGGGGTGTGCACGACCCACGTGAGCCCGAGGGTCCTGGCGTCGCAGCGTACGCCGCGGCGTGACGACGCGGACGGCGCCGACGACGCGGACCCCGATGACGGTAACTCGCGCAACGCGATCGAGAAGAACAAGGAGACCGGAAGGTGACTGTCACCGACCGCCCGGAGCTTGAAGGCCTCGGGAACTATAAGTTCGGCTGGGCCGATCCCGACGTGGCCGGCGCGACCGCGCGCCGGGGCCTGTCCGAGGAGGTCGTGCGGAACATCTCCGCGCTGAAGGGCGAGCCGGAGTGGATGCTCGACCTGCGCCTGAAGGGCCTCCGCCTGTTCGGCAAGAAGCCCCTGCCCACCTGGGGCTCCGACCTCACGGGCATCGACTTCGACAACATCAAGTACTTCGTCCGCTCCACCGAGAAGCAGGCCGCCTCCTGGGAGGAACTGCCCGCGGACATCAAGAACACCTACGACAAGCTCGGCATCCCCGAGGCGGAGAAGCAGCGCCTGATCGCCGGCGTCGCGGCCCAGTACGAGTCCGAGGTGGTCTACCACAAGATCCGTGAGGACCTCGAGGAGAAGGGCGTCGTCTTCCTCGACACCGACACCGGCCTCAAGGAGCACCCCGAGCTCTTCAAGGAGTACTTCGGGTCGGTCATCCCCGTGGGCGACAACAAGTTCGCCTCGCTGAACACGGCGGTGTGGTCGGGCGGCTCGTTCATCTACGTGCCGCCGAACGTCAACGTCGAGATCCCGCTCCAGGCCTACTTCCGGATCAACACCGAGAACATGGGCCAGTTCGAGCGCACGCTGATCATCGTCGACGAGGGCTCCTACGTCCACTACGTCGAGGGCTGCACCGCGCCGATCTACTCCTCCGACTCGCTGCACAGCGCGGTCGTCGAGATCATCGTGAAGAAGAACGCCCGCTGCCGGTACACGACCATCCAGAACTGGTCGAACAACGTCTACAACCTGGTCACCAAGCGCGCCGTCGCCTACGAGGGCGCCACCATGGAGTGGATCGACGGCAACATCGGCTCCAAGGTCACGATGAAGTACCCGGCGGTCTACCTCATGGGCGAGCACGCCAAGGGCGAGACCCTGAGCGTCGCCTTCGCCGGCGAGGGCCAGCACCAGGACGCGGGCGCCAAGATGGTGCACCTCGCGCCGAAGACCTCCTCCACGATCATCTCCAAGTCGGTCGCGCGGGGCGGCGGGCGCACGTCCTACCGCGGCCTGGTCCAGATCGAGGAGGGCGCGGCGGGGTCGGCCTCGACCGTCAAGTGCGACGCGCTGCTCATCGACCAGATCAGCCGCTCGGACACCTACCCCTACGTCGACGTCCGCGAGGACGACGTCTCCATGGGCCACGAGGCCACGGTCTCCAAGGTCTCCGACGACCAGCTCTTCTACCTGATGAGCCGCGGCCTGACCGAGGACGAGGCCATGGCGATGATCGTCCGCGGCTTCGTCGAGCCGATCGCACGCGAGCTCCCGATGGAGTACGCCCTGGAGCTCAACCGCCTGATCGAGCTGCAGATGGAAGGGGCGGTGGGCTGACCATGGGCCTGGACACCAAACCCGTCTCCAGCCTGCACGGGAAGTCCTCCTACGACCTGGCGGACTTCCCCGTGCCGACCGGGCGCGAGGAGTCCTGGAGGTTCACCCCGCTCTCGCGCCTGCGCGGCCTGCACGACGGCACCGCCCCGGTGGCGGGCACCGTCGTGCTGGAGGTCCACCCCGGGCCGGAGGTCTCCGTCGAGACCGTCGGCCGCGACGATCCCCGCGTCGGCAAGGCGTACGTGCCCGCCGACCGGGTGAGCGTCCAGGCGTACACCTCCTTCGAGAAGGCCACCGTCATCACGGTGCCCAAGGAGACCGTGACCTCCGAGCCGATCGTGGTCGACGTGCGCGGCCACGGCGCGGGCGGCGCGACCTACGGCCACCTGGTGATCCGGGTCGAGCCGCTGGCGCAGGCCGTGCTGGTCCTGGACCACCGGGGCAGCGCCGTGTACGCCGACAACGTCGAGTTCGTCGTCGGCGAGGGCGCCTCGCTCAAGGTGGTCAGCCTCCAGGACTGGGACGACGACGCCGTGCACGTCTCCCACCACCACGCCCAGCTCGGCAAGGACGCCACCTTCAAGAGCTTCGTGGTCACCCTGGGCGGCGACCTGGTGCGCCTGGCCCCGTCGGTGTCCTACACCGGCCGCGGCGGCGACGCCGACCTGAGCGGCCTGTACTTCGCCGACGCCGGTCAGCACCTGGAGCACCGCCTGCTGGTCGACCACACCGTGCCGGACTGCCGCAGCCACGTCGACTACCGCGGCGCGCTGCAGGGCGAGGACGCCCACGCGGTCTGGATCGGCGACGTGATCATCCGCGTCGAGGCGACCGGCACCGACACCTACGAGCTGAACCGCAACCTCATCCTCACCGACGGCGCCCGCGCCGACTCGGTGCCGAACCTGGAGATCCTCACCGGCGAGGTCGCGGGAGCCGGGCACGCCTCGGCCTCCGGCAGGCTCGACGACGAGCACATCTTCTACCTTCAGGCCCGCGGCATCCCGCACGACGAGGCGCGCCGCCTGGTCGTGCGCGGCTACTTCGCCCAGCTCATCGAGAAGATCGAGGTCGAGGAGATCCGCGCCCGGGTGCTCGCCGCGGTGGAGGCGGAGCTCGCGCGATGACGTTCGAAAAGGTCTGCGTGCTGTCCGACATCCCTGACGGCGGCGTCGCCGGGGTCGAGGTGGACGGCACGCCCGTGGCGCTGGTCCGCAAGGACGGCGAGGTGTTCGCCCTGCACGACGTCTGCTCGCACGCCGAGGTCCGGCTGAGCGAGGGCGAGGTGTACGACGGCACGCTGGAGTGCTGGCTGCACGGCTCGTGCTTCGACATCCGCTCCGGCAAGCCCACCGGCCCGCCCGCCACCCGACCCGTTCCCGTGTACCGCGTGAAGGTCGAGGGCGACGACGTCCTCGTCGCGCTCGACGCCGCGGACGCTGACACCGCCCAAGATCAGGAGTCGTAAGTTGTCCACCCTGGAAATTCGTGACCTGCATGTCGCCGTGGAGGACAAGGAGATCCTGCGCGGCGTCGACCTGACCGTCCGCTCCGGCGAGACCCACGCCCTGATGGGGCCGAACGGCTCGGGCAAGTCGACGCTCGCCTACGCGATCGCCGGTCACCCGAAGTACACCGTCACCTCCGGCACCGTCACCCTCGACGGCGAGGACGTCCTGTCGCTCGGCGTCGACGAGCGCGCCCGCGCCGGCCTGTTCCTGGCCATGCAGTACCCGGTCGAGGTCCCGGGCGTCTCGGTGTCCAACTTCCTGCGCAGCGCCGTCACGGCCGTGCGCGGCGAGGCGCCGAAGCTGCGCCTGTTCACCAAGGAGCTCAAGGAGGGCATGGACGCCCTGTCCATCGACTCCTCCTTCGCCCAGCGCAACCTCAACGAGGGCTTCTCCGGCGGTGAGAAGAAGCGCCACGAGATCCTCCAGCTCGAACTGCTCAAGCCGAAGATCGCCATCCTGGACGAGACCGACTCCGGCCTGGACGTCGACGCGCTGCGCGTCGTCTCCGAGGGCGTCAACCGGTTCCGCTCCTCGGGCGAGACCGGCGTGCTGCTGATCACGCACTACACCCGCATCCTGCGCTACGTGAAGCCCGACTTCGTCCACGTCTTCGCGGGCGGCAGGATCGTCGAGGAGGGCGGCCCCGAGCTGGCCGACAAGCTCGAGTCCGAGGGCTACGAGCGCTACACCAAGGCGACTGCATGACCGACAGCACGTTCGAGGTGGAGAGGATCCGGAAGGACTTCCCGATCCTCTCCCGCGAGCTGCCCGGGGGCCGGCCCCTGATCTACCTGGATTCCGGCAACTCCTCGCAGAAGCCCGCGCACGTCATCACCACCATGCGCGACCATCTGGAGCAGCACTACAGCAACGTCGGCCGGGCGCTGCACGTGCTGGGCAGCGAGTCGACCGAGGCCTACGAGGGCGCCCGCGACGCGGTGGCCGCCTTCGTCGGCGCGCCGAGCCGTGACGAGATCATCTTCACCAAGAACGCCTCCGAGGCGCTGAACCTCGTGGCGTACGCCTTCGGCAACCCCGTGGGCGAGGACGAGCGCTTCCGCCTCGGCCCGGGCGACGAGATCGTGATCTCCGAGATGGAGCACCACTCCAACATCGTGCCCTGGCAGCTCCTGGTCCAGCGCACGGGCGCCACGCTGCGGTGGTTCCCCGTGACCGACGAGGGCCGGCTGGACCTGTCCGGGCTGGACGAGCTGGTCACGGAACGCACGAAGATCGTGTCGATCGTCCACCAGTCCAACGTCCTCGGCACGGTCAACCCGGTCGCGCAGGTCCTGGCGCGGGCCCGCCAGGTCGGCGCGCTGATGATGCTCGACGCCTCCCAGTCGGTGCCCCACCGCCCGGTGGACGTGGCCGCGCTCGGCGTCGACTTCGTCGCCTTCACCGGCCACAAGATGGTCGGCCCCTCCGGCATCGGCGTGCTGTGGGGGAAGAACGAGCTGCTGGAGGCCATGCCTCCGTTCCTCGGCGGCGGCGAGATGATCGAGGCCGTCTGGATGGACCACTCCACGTTCGCGCCGGTGCCGCACAAGTTCGAGGCCGGCACCCCGCCGATCGTCGAGGCGGTCGGGCTCGGCGCCGCGGTCGAGTACCTCACCGGCATCGGCATGGAGGAGATCCGGCGGCACGAGCACGAGCTCACCGAGTACGCGCTCGGCGCGCTCGCGGAGGTCCCGGGACTGCGGGTGATCGGCCCCACCACGGCCGAGGACCGCGGGGGCACGCTGTCGTTCACGATCCCCGGCATCCACCCGCACGACGTCGGGCAGATCCTCGACGACCGGTTCGGCATAGCCGTGCGCGTCGGGCACCACTGCGCCCGGCCGCTGCACCTGCGCTTCGGAATACCGGCGACCACACGGGCGTCGTTCTACCTGTACAACACCACGGACGAGATCGACGCGCTGGTCCGGGGGCTCCGCCACGTCCAGAAGGTGTTCGGATAAGACATGATCGCCGAGTCGCTGTACCAGGAGCTGATCCTGGAGCATTACAAGCACCCGCAGGGCCGGGGCCTGCGCGAGCCGTACGACGCCGAGGTGCACCACGTGAACCCGACCTGCGGCGACGAGGTCACCATGCGGGTGAAGCTCGGCGACGGCGGCAAGGTCGAGGACGTCTCCTACGACGGGCAGGGCTGCTCGATCAGCCAGGCCGCGGCGTCGGTGCTGCACGAGCTGGCCACCGGCTCGACCGTCGAGAGCACCCTCGCGGTCGTGGACGAGTTCACCCGGCTGATGCAGGGCCGGGGGCAGGTCGAGCCGGACGAGGACGTCCTCGGGGACGCGGTGGCGTTCGCCGGGGTGGCCAAGTACCCGGCGCGGGTCAAGTGCGCCCTGCTGGCCTGGATGGCCTACAAGGACGCCCTGGTGAGGAGCTCGGCATGATCGGCGTGCGAGCCCTGGACGACAACCGCCGCGCGTGGGCGCGGCGAGGCGAGGAGGCGGCGTGAGCAAGCCCGTGGAGACCCCGACCGGGGCCGAGGCCGGATACGACGGCGAGACCACGCTCGAAGAGGTCTTCGAGGCGCTCAAGGACGTCGTGGACCCCGAGCTCGGCGTCAACGTCGTCGACCTCGGCCTGGTGTACGGCGTCAACCTCGACCCGGGGCAGCCCGGCGGGGCGCCCGTGGCGACGCTGGACATGACGCTGACCAGCGCCGCGTGCCCGCTCACCGACGTCATCGAGGAGCAGGCCCACTCCGCCCTGGACGGCATGGTGTCCGATGTGAAGATCAACTGGGTCTGGCTTCCCCCGTGGGGTCCCGACAAGATCACCGACGACGGGCGCGAGCAGCTCCGCATGCTCGGCTTCAACGTCTGAGCCCGCGTCCCGGCCCGGGCGTCCGCCCGGGTCACCGTCGCAGCCGGCGCCAGGAGCCACCGTCCGGGCCACGACGCGCGCCCACGGCCACGCCGTCCCGGGGACGGTGACGCACGCCGTCGTCGCGCGCCTCGGACCGCGGCCGCGCGATCCGGGCGGCGCAGCGCGTTCCGCCCGCCGGCCGCGCCGTCACGTCCGGCGCCCGGCCCCGCGCCGTCCCCGTGATCGCCCTCGTTGATCGCGGCCCCGCCCGGGTCGGGTAGACTGGACACACACCCCTTCATGAGCGGCGCTCGCGTCCGTTGCGAGGCGCACTCCCGCGTCCCCCGGGCGCCCTCATGTTCACTACGGCGCACGCCGTACGTCCCGGCT
Organism: Sphaerisporangium krabiense; assembly: GCF_014200435.1. Taxonomy (NCBI): domain Bacteria; kingdom Bacillati; phylum Actinomycetota; class Actinomycetes; order Streptosporangiales; family Streptosporangiaceae; genus Sphaerisporangium; species Sphaerisporangium krabiense. Next base: position 1,301,399 of record NZ_JACHBR010000002.1, read on the forward strand.
CGTCCTTTCGCAGAAGTGACGTGCCATCTCTCGTCGATCGAAAGGCACGTCACTCGTGACAACCAGCAACGCCGCCATGCCCGCGCACGCCCAGGCGGAGCCGCAGGACGCGCCGCCGGCGCGTCAGGGCCGGGCGGCGTCGGAGTCCGCCCCGTCGGAGTTCGCCCTCCTCGGCCTCCCGAAGCCCCTGATCAGCGCGCTCGCCCGCCAGGGCATCACCAGCCCGTTCCCCATCCAGCGGGCCACCATCCCCGACATCCTCGCCGGGCGCGACGTGCTCGGCCGGGGCCAGACCGGCTCGGGCAAGACCCTGGCCTTCGGCCTGCCCGCCATGACGCGCGTCGCCGGGACCAGGGCCGCCGCGGGCCGTCCCCTCGCCGTCGTCCTCGTGCCGACCCGCGAGCTCGCCATGCAGGTCACCGACGCGCTGGAGCCGCTCGGCCGCGGCCTGTCCCTGCGCATGAAGACCGTCGTCGGCGGCATGTCCATGGGCAGGCAGATCGAGGCGCTGCGGCGCGGCGTCGAGATCGTCGTCGCCACCCCCGGGCGGCTCACCGACCTGGTCCAGCAGGGCGAGTGCTCGCTGGCCGACGTCAAGGTCACCGTGATCGACGAGGCCGACCACATGTGCGACCTCGGCTTCTTCCCCGTGGTCAGCGCGCTGCTCGCCCGGACCCCCGCCGACTGCCAGCGCCTGCTGTTCTCCGCCACCCTGGACGGCGACGTCGACAAGCTCGTCCGCCGCTTCCTGGACGACCCGGTGACGCACTCCCTGGCCCCGGCCACCTCGCCCGTGGACACCATGGAGCACCACATGGTCCAGGTCACCCGGGACGACAAGTTCGCGGTCACCGCCGAGATCGCCGGCCGTGAGGGCCGCACGATCATGTTCGTGCGCACCCAGCACGGCGTCGACCGCCTGGTGAAGCAGCTCGCCCGGGTCGGCGTCCGCGCGGGCGGCCTGCACGGGGGCAAGCGCCAGAACCAGCGCACCCGCATCCTGTCGGAGTTCCGCGACGGCGCGGTCGGCGTCCTGGTCTGCACCGACGTGGCCGCCCGCGGCATCCACGTCGACGACGTCAGCCTCGTCCTGCACGTGGACCCGCCGATGGACCACAAGAGCTACCTGCACCGCGGCGGGCGCACGGCGCGGGCCGGCGAGCGCGGCACGGTGATGACCCTGGTGCTGCCCGGCGAGCGCCGGTCGGCGGAGTCGATGACCCGCCGCGCCGGGGTGCGGCCGCAGCGCCTGAAGGCCGTGCCGGGAGACCCGCTGCTGGCCGAGCTGGCGGGCGCGCGGACGCCGAGCGGGATCGCGGTCCCGGTCTGGGAGCCGCCGGCCCCGGTCGCCGAGCGGCGCCCGCGCCGTGAGGGAGGCCAGGGCGGCGACCGCCGTCCGCGCCGCTACCACGACCGCTCCCGCGAGGAGGGCGAGCGCCGCGACGGCGACCAGCGGCCGGGCGAGCGCCGTGAGCGCAGGTTCGACGGCGAGCGGCGCCCGGAGGGCCGGTCCGGGTCCCGCGGCGCGGGCCCGCGCACGCGGCGAGCCGCCCAGGGGTGACCCGGGCGGCCCGCCGGGCCGGGGAAGCCGGCGCGGTGGGTCTCGGTGGCCTGACCGGGCCGGGACCCGATCGGACGTGATCCGGCGGGCGGGCGCGGTCAGGCGTGGTCGGCGCAGCAGGGCGTCGGGTCCGGCACCTCGGCCGGCATGAGCGCGCCGCCGATCGCGGGCATGGTCAGCAGCACGATCCGGCCGTCGCGCCACTGCGGGCGCACGAAGCCCTGCGTCACGACCGGTGTGCCGGGCTCGGGGTCGCCGGCGTGGGCCAGCACCGCGACGCGCTCGATCGCCGAGCGGTCCAGCAGCTCGGCGACGGTCAGCGTCCCGGTCAGCGCCTCGTGCCCGGGGTAGACGACCAGGCGCCCGCCGGACCGCGCCGCGTGCTCGGCCGCGGCCAGCGCGGCGCCCTCCGCCAGAGCCCCGGGCCCGGCGCGGCGCCCGCCGAGCGCGGCCCCGAGGCCGTCCGGCGGCTCGGGAAGCCGAGGCGGCCCGCCGGGCGCGGTCGCGCCGAGGTCCAGGGACAGGGCGACGTGCGGCAGGCCCGTCGCCGTGCGGACGAAGTGCGTGCAGCCGACGATCCCCGCCGGTCCGCCGGGCGCCTCCGCCCCGTCCGTGAGCTCCAGGGAGTCCAGGACGTGGCGGAGCAGGTGCTCGGCCTCGGGGACCGTCCGCGAGCCCGCGTCAAGGCCGAGGATCATCCGCGCGGCACGATCCAGATCGGGTTGCTGTAGAACCACAGGTCCTTCCACGGGTCGGCGTCGCCGAAGACGTCGATCGCGGGGCCGGCCGGGTCGACGGCCGCGCCCAGCAGGCCCGGGGCGCCGCGGTTGCCGTCCGTGCCGCGCAGGCGCACGTACACCGGGCGGGCGATCGCGCCGAGCTGGTAGGTGAAGCTCACCGTGCCGGTGTTCTTGCCCACCTCGAAGGACTTGACGACCTTGGTGGCCGGGGTCGTGAACACGTCCTTGTCGGCGGCCGGGCCGGTGACGTCGCCCTGGATGACGTCCACGCGGGCGAGGGCGGGGACGAACTGCGCCCAGTTGGGCCGGTCGGCCAGGGTGATCTCGATGGCGACCTCGACCTTGGCGCCCTTGCGCACCTGCAGCGTGTCGCCGAGGGTGACGCCGCGCTCGCCGCCCTTGACCTCGCGGACCCGCACGACCAGGCCGCTGATCAGGCCGCCGTGGTCCACCCAGACGCGGCCGGCGCGCAGGGCGTCCATGACGGCGCCGTAGGCGAAGCTCTTCGCGCCGACGTGGGTGCGGCTGTAGTAGCCGGGCCAGAAGTCGCCGTTGTTCAGGTTGGGCGTGCCGCCGTGGACCGGGTCGTTGTACCGGCCGTTGGCGTCGAAGCCGCCGCCGGGCCCGCGCACGCTGGTGTCGCCCCACACGGTGTGGGAGTCGGAGTTGGCGGTGATCCACCACGGCTTGCCCTCGGCGAGGAGGCTGTCCCACAGGCCGCCGACCGTCGCGGTCATCCAATCGAAGCCGCCGAAGGTCTTGTAGCTCTCGGCCGGGTAGCCGGGGAAGGAGTCGGCGCTCGGGCCGCCGTCGTAGTACCCGCGCCCGCCGCCGGGTCCGGCCGGCTTGGGGATGCCCGCCGCCTGGTGCCCGGGGGCGCCCTCCATGCCGACGGCGATGCCGGGCGCGGCGTCGCGCCAGCCGCGGATCTCGTGCGGGGAGTCGATGCCCTTGCGCGAGGGGTGGTTGGCGAGGAACAGCGCGTCGTCCACGCGCCGCCGCTTGACGGCCTGGGCGAGGAAGTTCAGGCCCGCGATGGCCAGGGCCTCGTTCTGCGGCGTGCCGGCGGTCGCGCCCTTGACCGCGCCGTCGAAGGAGTTCTCGAACTCCTTCAGCGTGGCGACCTCCTCGCGGCCCGGGGCGACGAAGACGGTGCCGTGCTCGGCGGCGGGGATGTTCCACTCCAGGCCCTGGAAGACCAGGGTGTCCTTGACGAGCCGGCGCGCGGCGACGATGTCGGGGTTGACGATCTCGACGCCGATCTTGGCGTGCGTGGCGCCGCCGTGGTCGGTGATGACCATCCAGTCCAGGCCGAACGCGTTGGCGTGCCGGACGTGGTCGATCACGCGGTACTGGCCGTCGGAGCTGTGCTGGGTGTGGATGTGGTGGTCCCCGGCCAGCCACCGGTAGCCGTCGCGCGGTTCGTCGCCGTGCCGGGCGCGGGCGGCGGAGGACGCCGAGGCGGCGGCCTCGCCCTGCGCGCCGAGCACGCCCGCGGCGGTCAGGCCCGCGCCGAGCAGGCCCGCGCGCCGGAACATCTGGCGCCGCGACAGCTCGGAGGGGGAGAGCTCGGCGTCCGGGACGGTCAGGTCGGCGACCGGGCCGAGGCCGGCCCCTTCGGCGTCGTGCGCGTGAGGGTGTGCGTGATCGTGGGGGTGTGCGTGATCGTGAGGGTGATCGTGCCCGTGGCCCAATTTCTTGCCTTTCCCGATGCGGACCGGATCGATCTTGGTCCGGTCCACCAGGAACCCTCGCAAAAGGCACTGAACTCGATGTGAACACTCCGGATCGGGCGGGGGTCCAACGGCTTGCGATCGTGGCTCCCGGACGGCCGCCGCCCTCGCGCGCGTTTTCTGTGCCGCCGGCGCGCGCCCCGGGCGGGGGAGCAAGCGCGCGGGGACGCGGCACGCGATCTCGCCAGATGGGCGCCTGCCGCGTCGCACGCTCCGGGCCGACTACTCTTGACGGGCAGGCACACCCACGTGAGAGAGAACATGAAGACCTTCGAAGAGCTGTTCGCCGAGCTGTCGGACAAGGCGCGCACCCGTCCCGCCGGGTCGGGCACCGTCGCGGCCCTGGACGCCGGTGTCCATGCCATCGGCAAGAAGGTCGTGGAGGAGGCGGCCGAGAGCTGGATGGCCGCCGAGCACGAGTCGGCCGACCGCGCGGCGGAAGAGATCTCGCAGCTCCTCTATCACGTGCAGGTCCTGATGATCGCCCGGGGCATCGGGCTCGACGAGGTCTACAAGCATCTCTAGGCCGGCTCCGACCGGCCTTCGCCGACCGGCCTCGTCCTCTCCGATCCGAAGGAACCATCCGTGACCATGCTGCGCCTGGCCGTGCCCAACAAGGGCGTTCTCACCGAGGCCGCCCAGACCATCCTGAAAGAGGCGGGCTACCGCGCCCGCAAGGACTCCAAAGAGCTCGTCGTCGTCGACCCCGAGAACGCCTGCGAGCTGTTCTTCCTGCGCCCCCGCGACATCGCCGTCTACGTCGGCGAGGGCACCCTGGACGCCGGCATCACCGGCCTGGACATGCTGTTCGACTCCGGCGCCCCGGCCGAGGAGGTCATGCCGCTCGGCTTCGGCGTCTCCACCTTCCGCTTCGCCGCCAAGGCCGGGGTGTTCTCCTCGGTCAGGGACCTCGACGGCATGCGCGTGGCCACCTCCTACGCCGGCCTGCTCGGCAAGCACCTCGCCGAGGTCGGCGTCGAGGCCCGGGTGATCAAGCTGGACGGCGCGGTCGAGACCGCGATCCGTCTCGGGGTGGCCGACGCCGTCGCCGACGTCGTCGAGACCGGCACCACCCTGCGCAACGTCGGCCTGGACGTCTTCGGCGACCCCATCGCCCACTCCCAGGCCGTGCTGATCAAGCGGGCCGGCGCGGAGGAGACCTCGGGCCTGCGTCAGCTCGTCCGCCGCCTGCAGGGCGTCATCGTCGCCCGCGACTACGTGATGATCGACTACGACATCCGGGCCGAGCGCATCGACGAGGCCATCGCGCTCACCCCCGGCATGGAGGGGCCGACGGTGTCCCCGCTGCACCGCGAGGGCTGGGTCGCGGTCCGCGCGATGGTGCCCCGCAAGGGCCACCAGCAGGTGATGGACCAGCTGGGGGAGATCGGCGCCAAGGCCGTCCTCGCCACCGCCATCTTCGCCTGCCGCCTGTAGCGCCGTTCCGGGCCGCGCCGCCTCCGCCCGGCGCGGCCTTCTGATCCTTTCGCGCGGAGTTCACCCCGGCCGGGACGCGGCGACATCCGCGTGCCCGGCCTTCGTGTTCCCGGCGCCGCCGGACGGGAATTACTCAACACCTCACCGTTGACGCGTGAAACCTATTGCGCTTAACTAGCCACATGGCTAACACTAGCCATCTGGCTAACCCGGCGGAAGCTACCGATTCCGAGGCTGAGATGACCATCAGCGACGACCGAGCCGCCCGGCTCGCGATCGACGAGATCAACCTGGCAGACCCCGACTTCTGGCTGCGCGACGACTACCACGACGCGCTGACGGTGCTGCGCGACGAGCGGCCGATCTCCTGGCACGAGCATCCCGAGAGCGGCAAAGGCTTCTGGGCGTTCCTCGACCACGCCGACATCGCCGCCGTCACCCAGGACTGGAAGAACTATTCGAGCAAGTACGGGATGCGGGTGCACCACGACTGGGGCACCGGCCAGCTGCGTCCCGGCACCGGCGTCTTCATCGAGATGGACCCGCCGGAGCACACCGCCAACAGGAAGAACGTGAGCGTCGGGTTCACCCCGCGCCAGATCCGGCGGATGGACGAGTACATCCGCGCCCAGGCCCGCAGGATCGTCGCCCGCTACAGCGCCGGCGACGAGATCGACTTCGTGGCCGAGATCTCCGCCGACCTGCCGATCCAGATCGTCTGCGACCTGATGGGCGTCCCCGACGCGGACCGCCCGTACATGCTGGAGCTGTCCAACAAGACCGTCGGCGACCAGGACCCCGAGTACGGCGTCTCCACCGACGAGGGGGCCCACGCCACGCGCGCCCTGCGCGAGTACGGCGTGGCGCTCGCGGCCGAGCGGCGCGCCAACCCCGAGGAGGACCTGATCTCCTCGATCGCGCGGTTCGAGGTCGGCGGCGAGCTCTGCCCGCCGGAGATGATCGGCGGCTACTTCGCCCTGCTCGTCGCCGCGGGCAACGAGACGACCCGCACCGCGATCTCCCACGGGATGCACGCGTTCACGCTGTTCCCCGAGGAGCGCCGCCGCTTCCTCGCCGACCCGGTCGGCCTGCAGCACACGGCCGCCGAGGAGATCGTCCGCTGGGCCACGCCCGTGCGGCACATGGGCCGGGTGCTCGAACACGACTACGAGTACAAGGGCTTCCAGATGCGCAAGTGGCAGAAGGCCGCCGTCTGGTACGCCGCCTCCAACCGCGACCCCGCCGTCTTCGAGAACCCCTTCCGGTTCGACATCGGCCGTGACCCGAACCCGCACCAGAGCTTCGGCGCCGGCGGCCCGCACTTCTGCATGGGGGCCAACCTGGCACGGCGCGAGATCTGGATGCTCTTCCAGGAGCTGTTCGCCCGCTTCCCCGAGTCCGAGGTCGTCGCGGAGCCGGTCAAGCTGCGCTCGATCCACGTCAACGGGATCAAGTCGATGAAGGTCGTGCTGCGATGACCGGCGCGGTGCGGACCACCCGGCTGCTGTCGGTCGAGGCCGACGTGTGCGAGGGCAACGCGGTCTGCGCGCGCATGGCGCCCGACCTGTTCGTGCTCCCCGGCGACGTCGAGGTGGTCACCGTCGTCAGGCAGCCGGACACGGCCGAGCTCGTCAGGCGCGCGGAGATGGCCGTCCGCCGGTGCCCCAAGCGCGCCCTGCGCTACGACGAGGTGCTGTGACCATGGCCGAGGTGACGCTCATCAGCCACTCCGGCACCCGCACCACGCTCGAGGTGCCGCCCGGCACCAGCGTCATGCGCGCGGCCATCGCCAACGGCGTCCGCGGCATCTACGCCGAATGCGGCGGCGACACCATGTGCGCCACCTGCCACGTCTACGTCGACCCCGAGTTCGCCGGGCTGTTCCCGCCCGTGAACGAGGACGAGGACGAGATGCTGGAGGCCACCGCCTGCGACCGGCTGCCGAGCAGCCGCCTGAGCTGCCGCCTCACCATCCCCGACGGGTGCGGCGCGGTCGTCGTCCGGCTCCCCGAGTCGCAGCGATGAGCGAGCGCGTCGTCATCGTCGGGGCCGGCCACGCCGGGATCTCCACGGCTTTCGAACTGCGCGAGGCCGGGTTCGCCGGGCCGGTCGTCGTGCTCGACCAGGCCGGGCACGAGCCCTACGAGCGCCCGCCGCTGTCGAAGGCGTGGCTGGCCGGCGCCGTCTCCACCGGCGAGCTGGCCTTCCGCGGCCCCGAGGTGTACGCGCGGCGGCGGATCGAGCTGCGCACCGGCGTGCGGGTGAGCGCGATCGACCGCGGGCCCCGCGAGGTGGTCACCGCGGACGGCGCGCGCCTGCCCTACGACCACCTGGTGCTGGCCACCGGCGCCCGCCCCCGCGCGCTGCCGGTCCCCGGCGCCGGCCTCGCCGGCGTGCACCGCCTGCACACCCTGGCCGACGCCCTGGCGCTGCGCGCCGCCCTGGACGGCGCACGCGCCCTGGCCATCGTCGGCGGCGGGTTCATCGGGCTGGAGGTCGCCGCCGCGGCGCGCAAGCGCGGGGTCCCGACGACCGTCGTCGAGGCGGCGCCGCGGCTGATGCGGCGCGTCGTGAGCGAGCCGGTCTCGGCCTTCTACCACCGTCTGCACGAGGAGGCGGGCTGCGTGATCCGCACCGAGGCGGCCGTCGGCGCGCTGACCGGCGAGGACGGGCACGTGACCGGGGTGCGGCTCGCCGACGGCGCCACGGTGCCCGCCGACATGGTGGTGGCCGGCATCGGTGTCGTGCCCGAGACGGGCCTGGCCGGCGCGGCCGGGCTGGCGACCGGTGACGGCGTGCTGGTCGACGAGGCGCTGCGAACCTCCGACCCGGCGGTCTTCGCCGTCGGCGACTGCGCCCGCTTCCCGCTCGGCGAGGCGATGGTGCGCCTGGAGTCGGTCCAGAACGCGGCCGACCAGGGACGCGCGGTCGCCGCCGCGATCACCGGCGACGCCCGGCCCTACCGGGACGTCCCGTGGTTCTGGACCGACCAGCACGGATGCAAGCTGCAGATCGCCGGGATCGCCACCGGCGCGGACGAGTGGGCCGTCGTCGGCGACGTCCAGGAGCGGCGCTTCACGGTGCTGTGCTGGCGCCGCGGCGCCCTGGTGGCGGGCGAGTCGGTCAACAGGCCGGCCGACCACCTCGCGCTGCGCCGGCTGATCGCGGCCAAGGCGTCGATCTCGCCCGCGGCCGCGCGGGCCGGCGGCTTCACGCTCAAGGACCATGCCCGCTCACTGGCCGGATGAGGCCCTGCCCGAGAAGGGACCACCCATGAAGCCCGACCCCGAGAACGTCCCGGCTCCCGAACGCATCAAGGAGGCCGCGATCCGGCTGATGCGCGTCAAGGCGCCGAGCCGGATCACCGGCCGGGAGCTGGCGGCCGAGGCCCAGGTCAACTACGGCCTCGTCCACCACTACTTCGGCGGCAAGAACCAGGCGCTGCGCGAGGCGTTCCGCGAGCTCGCCCGGCAGTACGTCGACGCCGTCCAGACCATGCCCGACCACGAGCGGATCCTGCCCAACGCCGGGCCCGAGCTGAGCGACGTGTGGTTCGTGCTGGCCAACCTGGCGATGGACCCCGACTCCCTGGACATCGTCGACTGGGACTACCCCCTGCTACGTAACCGGCTCGCCGCCCGCCTGGCCGCGGAAGGCGAGGGCGCCGGCGCGGCGCGGGAGCACATCAGGCAGGACATCGCCGTCGCCTTCGCGCTCGCGCTCGGCTGGACGGTCTTCCAGCCCTTCATCTGCGACGCGCTGGAGCTCGACGCGGAGGCCCGCAAGGCCGTCGACCGCGCGACCGCCGACATGGTCGCCGAGCGCTGGTGAGACGGCGATGCCCGCCCCCCGCGACGACGGCCACCCCATCTCCGGCGCGCACGCGCGCCGGTCACGACCAGGCGACGGGAAGCGGCGCCGGATATCGGAGGTACACCAGTGAGCGGTCGAGCACGCGACATCGCGATCGTCGGAGCGGGGCAGCTCGGGCTCCACCTGGGGATCGGCCTGCTGCGCCAAGGACACCGCGTCCGGCTGATCACCAATCGCACCGGCGAGCAGATCCGCGAGGGCGGAGTGCTGTCCAGCCAGGCGATGCTGGCGCCGAGCCTGGACCTCGAACGGCGCCTGGGCCTGGAGCTGTGGGAGGGCGCCTGCCCGCCCATCCAGGGCGTCCACCTCACCTGGGTGGACCGGTCCGGCGCGGAGGTGACCCGCTTCTCGGCCCCCCGGGCGCGCCCGGCGCTGTCGGTCGACCAGCGGGTGAAGATGCCCGAATGGATGGACAGGTTCACCGCCGCCGGCGGCGACCTGGCCATCGAGGACGTCGACGCCGGCGGGCTGAGCGCCCTGGCCGACGGGCACGACCTGGTCGTGGTGGCTGCGGGGAAGGGCGACATCTCCGGGCTGTTCCCCCGGGACACCGAGGCGACCGAGTTCGACACGCCGCAGCGCCACCTCGCGCTCGCCTACGTCCGCGGCGTGCGCCCGCACGAGGTGTTCGAGGGCAACGACTTCGGCAAGGCCGACGGCGTGGGGGAGATGTTCATGTTCCCCGCGCTCACCGTGTCGGGACCGTGCCACATCATCACCGTCGAGGCCGAGCCGGGCGGCCCGCTCGACGTGTTCGCGCCGCGGACCGCCCCCGAGCGGGTGCTCGACCAGATCAAGGAGGCCGCCGCGGCGCACTTCCCGTGGCTGGCGCGGCGGATCGCCGGCGCCGTGGTCACCGACGCGGGCGCCACGCTGGCCGGGCGCTTCGCCCCCACCCGGCGCCGGCCGGTCGCGCACACCGCCTCCGGCCGGGCGATCCTCGGCGGCGGCGACGTGCTCGTGCTCAACGACCCGGTCACCGGGCAGGGCGCGAACAACGCGGCCCGGTGCGCGCAGCTCTACCTGGACGAGATCGCCGGGCGCGGCGACGCGCCGTTCGACGAGGCGTGGATGACGCGCACGTTCGAGCGCTACGAGCGCCTGGTGTCGGCCTCCACGCGCTGGACCAACCAGGTCCTGCGGCCGTGGCCGCCGCACGTGCGCGACCTGCTCGCGGGCGCCCGGGACCGCGGCGACCTCGCGCAGGCGTTCGCGGAGGGCTTCGGGGACCCGGCCTCGATCCTGTCCTGGTGGGAGAGCCCGCGCGAGGCCGCCCGGCTCCTCGGCCGTGAGGGCGACACCGCCGGGCACGCGGTGACGGGCGGCCCGCGATGACGGCCGCGGGCGAACCGTCCGGCGCCGAGTACCGGGATGTCATCGGGCGGTTCGCCTCCGGGGTCACGATCATCACGGCCCGCCACGACGGCATCGACTACGGGATGACGGCGAGCGCGGTGTGCTCGCTGTCGCTCGATCCGCCCATGGTCGTCGTCTGCGTGAACCGCGACGCGACGACCGGCGTGGCCATCGCGGCCGGCGGCACCTTCGCCGTGAACGTGATGTCCTCCGACCAGGGCTGGCTGGCCCACCGGTTCGCCACCCCGCTGCCCGACCGGTTCGCCGGGGTCGGCGTCCGCCGCGCCGCCCCGGAGGCGGACCCGCTGTTCGAGGACTGCCTCGCCTACCTGGAGTGCGAGGTCGAGGAGGAGGTGGCGGGCGGCACCCACCGGGTGTTCCTCGGCCGGGTGCTGCGCGCCGCCGCCGCCGAGCTGGAACCGCTGACCTACTTCCGCGGGAGGTTCGGGCGCTTCGAGCTGGAACAGCACGCGCAGGCGTACCGCGACCTCTACCGGATGGTGGTGGAACGCGCGCTGCCGCTGCACGAGCCGCTGGCGCCGGCGGCGCTCGCCGAGCGGCTCGGCATTCCCGTCTCGGCCGCGTTCCACGCGCTGGTCCGCCTCACCGCCGACGGGCTCGTCCACCGCGACCCCGAGCGCGGGTTCCTGCAGGTCGTGTTCAAGGCCGAGCAGGCGATCGAGGGCTACGAGGTCAAGCGGATCCTGGACATGGCCGTGGTGGACCTGACGGTCGGCGCGGTGCCCGGGGAGGGGTTGCGCCGGCTGGAGGAGCTCTGCGACCGGGCCAACGAGCTGGTCGACGACGAGCACGGCGTGCTGGACGTCGCCGCCTACCGCGAGCGCGCGCTCAGGTTCCAGGAGGCGATGATCGGGCTGACCGGCAACGCGACCCTGGTCGCGACCTTCCGCACCCTGCGGATCCCCGAGCTGATCTCCCTGCCGCACCAGATCGGCCCCGCCACCGCGCCCAGGATCGCGGCCAACCGCCGCCGCATCGTGGACGGCTACCTGGCCGGCGACCCGGCGCTGGTGCGCGCGGCGCTGCTCGACCAGTACGAGCTGTGCAAGAGCCTCACCGTCGCCTACATCGGCCGGTCGGGCGGTGAACTGTGACGGGCGGGGACCGGGTCGCCCTGGTCGCCGGAGGCGCGACCGTGCTCGGCGAGGCCGTGGTGCGCGGGCTGGCCGAGGACGGCTTCACGGTGGTCGTCGCGGACATCGACGCAGAGGCGGGCGAGCGGCTGCGCGGGGCCGTCGGCGGGACCTGCGTGTTCATGCCCATGGACATCACCGACGAGGACTCCGTCCGCGCGGTGGTGGCCGAGGCCGCGCGGCGGGGGCGGCTGGAGGTGGTCGTGACCATGGTCGCCTCCTACGCCGACCCCGGCCTGGCGGCCGACGCGGACGCCTGGGTGCGGAGCCTGCGCGTGAACGTCGTCGGCCCCGCGCTGGTGATCCGCGAGGCGGCGCCGCACCTGGCCGCGTCGGGCCGGGGCGCCGTCGTGAACGTCGCCAGCGTCAGCGCGGACCGCGCGCAGGCGAACAAGCTGCTCTACCCCGCGGGCAAGGCGGCGCTCGGCCAGCTCACCCGCAACCTCGCGCTCACGCTGGCGCCGTCGGGCATCCGGGTGAACGGCGTGTCGCCGAGCTGGGTGTGGTCGGCCCCGATGGCACGGCGTTCGGGAGGCGACCGCGCCCTGGCCGACGAGGTGGCGGCCGGCTTCCACATGATCCCGCGGATGGCCGACGCCCGCGAGGTCGCCGACGCGATCCGCTTCCTGTGCTCGGCGTCGGCGTCGTTCATCACCGGCGAGGACCTGCACGTCGACGGCGGCTACTCGGCGCTCAGCCCCGAGGGCAAGGTCAACCCGTGGGAGCGGCACGCGCGGGCCGCGGCCGGTCGGCCGGAATAGTAGACACCTCATAATTCTGCTGTGTAATCTATAGTTATCAGCGCATTTCCCCGAGAGGCGGGACCCATGAAAATCCAGCGGCAAAAGCTGTTGTCCACGATCACCTATATTCCGGAAAAGGCGTTCGACGGATACACGATCTTCACGCCGCTCGCCGAGACGCCCGGCACCACTTGGCTGGTCGACATGCACGGACGCATCATCCACCGCTGGGACCTGCCGGGCCAGGTGCGCCTGCAGTCGCACCTGCTGGACAACGGCAACATCCTCACCGGCCTCGCCCACAGATCGAATTACCCGTTCCTGCCGTTCTCCGGCGGCGAGATCGCCGAAATCGACTGGAACGGCGAAACGGTCTGGAGTTACGAGGACAAGGACCTCGACCTGCACGACTGGGTGCTGCGCGAGAACGGCAACCTCATCGTCCTCAAGTACACCGACGTGCCCGACGAGATCGCGCGCCGCGTGCAGGGCGGGCGCAGCGGCGGCCTCGCCGCCGAGATCGACGGGAAGATGACCTCCTACGTGATCCAGGAGATCACGCGCGAGGGCGACGTCGTCTGGGAGTGGACCGCCTACGAGCACATGGACCCCGAACTCGACGCCGTCGACCCCACCGGCACCCGCTCGATCTGGCCCGGCTGGAACGCCATCGAGGAACTGCCGAACGGCGACCTGATGATGAGCTCGTACAACACCAGCACCGTCGTCATCGTGAACCGCGAGAGCGGCGAGGTGACCTGGCGCTGGGGCAAGGGCGACATCGCCTTCCAGCACAACCCGACGTGGCTGGACAACGGCCACATCCTGCTGCTCGACAACCAGCGCGTCAGCACCAGGTGGATGCCGCCGGACTCCAGCCGCGTGATCGAGGTCGACCCGGAGACCAAGAAGGTGGTCTGGGAGTACCGCACCGAGAACCCCGTCGACTTCCACAACACCTACATGGGCGGCGCCGAGCGCCTGCCCAACGGCAACACCCTGGTCTGCGACGCGGCGCACGGCCGCATCTTCGAGGTGACGCTCGACGGCGAGCCGGCGTGGGAGTACGTCGTCCCGTTCTTCGGGCGCAACGACTCCTACGGCCTGAGCAACGCGATCTTCCGGGCGCACCGGTACGCGCCGGACCACCCCGGGCTCCGCGGACGTGACCTCAGCGGGTCCGCCCACGAGCACCTCAACGCCGAGTTCGGCCCCGGCGCGAGGTTCGGCGAGAAGAAGGCCGTGCCCACCCGCGCGCCACGGTCGGCGAACGGCGCATGAGGCGCGTGCGCGGGGCGGCCGTGGCGGCCGCCGTCATCGCGCTGGCCGGCGTCACCGCGTGCGGGTCGGACTCCGGCGGGCCCGGCGGCGCGGACGGCAAGACCCTCACGGTGTCGGTCGTGCCCTCGGCCGAGGCCGCGATGCTCTACGTGGCCCGTGACCAGGGCTTCTTCAAAGCCGAGGGCCTGACGGTCCAGCCGTCGCTGTCCGCCAACGGCCCGGCGAACGTGGCGTCGGTCGTCAGCAACAGCTCGCAGTTCGGCCACGGCGCGGACACCGTGGTGCTGCTCGGCCGCGCCAAGAACCTGCCGCTGGTCGCGGTGGCCGCGGCCGCGGGCACCACGGCGGATCCGAAGCTGAACAACAGTCAGACCCTCGTGATGCCCAAGAGCGGGATCACCCGGTACCGCGACCTCACCGGCAAGGCCGTGGGCGTCGTCGCGGTCAAGAACCAGCTCGAGCTGTTCATCCGGCGGCTCGTCGACGAGGACGGCGGCGATTCCGGCAAGGTCAGGTTCCTGCAGCTGCCGTTCGCCGACATGCCGGACGCGCTCACCAGCGGCCGGGTCGACGCGGTGACCGAGCTGGAGCCGTTCGTGACCGAGCTGGAGTCCAAGGGCGCGGTGAGCATCGGCTCGTACTACGGGATGGTCCTCGGCGACCAGATGCCGTACAACTACTGGTTCACCAACGAGAACTACGCCAAGCAGAACCCCGCGGTCGTCGCCGCCTTCACGCGGGCGCTGGAGAAGGCGGGCCGGTACTCGGTGGACCACCCCGAGGCGGTGCGCAAGGCGCTCACCGAGTACACCGGGCTCCCGGCGGCCCAGGTCGAGAAGGTCAGGCTGCCGGACTACAACGTCAAGCTCGACGCCGGCGTCCTGGAGAAGGTCGCGGACATGCTGGACAAGTACCGGTTCGGCGCCGGCAAGGACAGCGTGAAGGGAGCCGTCTTCACCCCCGCCCCATGACCCCGTCCCGACGGGACGACGCCCCCGGAAGCCTCACAAGGGCTTCCGGGGGCGTCTGTCGTGGGCGCGGCCGGTCAGTCCCGGCGCGGCTCGCCGCTGGTGCGGGGGACCAGGGCCATCACGCGGGCGGGGCTGCCCGTGCCGCCGACCAGGCGCAACGGCGCCACGATCACCACGGCGCCGCGCGGCGGGAGCCTGTCGAGGTTCGTCAGCGAGGTGACGCCGTACTTGCCGGCCCCGAGCATGTAGTAGTGCACCGGGGTCGGCGGGTCGAAGGTGGGCGCGGCGCCCGCGTCGGTGCCGACCGTCTCGACGCCGACGCCGACCAGGCCGGTCTCCTGGGCGATCCAGCGGGCGCACTCGGGGGCGATGCCGGGGGTGCGGGGACGTCCGGAGGCGTTGTTGAGGAACAGCGCGGGGTCGTGGACGCGGGCGTCCCATCCGGTCCGGTAGAGCAGCCAGCCGCCGTCGGGCATCGGCCCGTGCTCGCGCGCGAAGTCCTGCAGCTCCTCCTTGGTGAGCAGGTAGTCGGGGTCGGCCGCCGCCTCCGCGGACCTGTCGATGACGACGGCGGGGCCGACCAGGCGCCGCAGCGGCACGCCGGCGACGTCCTCGCCGCCCTGTCCGCTGACCCAGTGGATCGGGGCGTCCAGGTGCGTGCCCACGTGCTCGCCGAGCTCCAGGTCGTGCCAGCGCCAGCGCGGCCCGCGCTCGTCGTAGTGGGAGATCTCCCGCATGCGCAGGCCGCGGGTGTTGACGAAGGGCTCGGGCACCCGCATCACGGGCGTGCGCTCCGACAGCGGCTGGGTGAGGTCGACCAGGTCGACCTCACCGCCGGCGAGCGCGGCGAGCAGGGAGCCGAGCGGCGTGGTGGCGGTCACTTTCAGATCTCCAGAAGGTCGGTGCCGAGCAGGATCTCGCCGTCGAACGTCTTCGCCACGAGGCGCACCCACTCGTCGTCGCCGACGAGGTCGTTGTCGGGCAGGATGTGGTTGAGCACGACGG
Organism: Sphaerisporangium krabiense; assembly: GCF_014200435.1. Lineage (NCBI taxonomy): Bacteria > Bacillati > Actinomycetota > Actinomycetes > Streptosporangiales > Streptosporangiaceae > Sphaerisporangium > Sphaerisporangium krabiense. The sequence goes on from NZ_JACHBR010000002.1 coordinate 1,317,253, forward strand.
TCCGCACGCCCGCCTCGGTCGCGATGCGACCCACGTCCTCCGGAGAGGTGTGGTCCTCGCGGTAGTGCCGCAGCACGGCCTCGGGCGCGGCGGGGAAGGTCTGCAGCATGGCCTCGTAGTGCAGGACCTCGTGGACGAGGACGTCGGCGCCCCTGGCGAAGCCCGCGATGTCGTCCTGTCCGCCGCGGTCGCCGCTGAACACGATGTCGCGGCCGGGCGTGCGGAAGCGGTAGGCCACCGACGGGACGAGCCCGTGGTTGACCCGGATGGCGCTGACGCTGACGCGCTCGTCGGTCATCACCACCACGGGCTCCCGCTCGATGGGCCCGCTCATCTCGAGCTCGTGCGCGCGGGGGATGGGGTCGAAGGGGGGCCGGCCGGTCTCCCGCTCCCGCAGCCGGAAGTCGAACCCGTTCTGGCGCGCGTAGTCGGCCAGCAGGCCCTCCAGGCGGGGCGGCCCCCAGACGTCGACGGGCGCGCGGCGGCCGGCGAACCACGTGTAGGCGAGGAAGTTCCCGAGCTCGCTGTTGTGGTCGAAGTGCTGATGGGTGACGAAGACGTTGTCCACCTCGGTGAGGGACAGTCCCGCCCGGACGAACTGGCGCGGCGCCCCCTCGCCGCAGTCCACGAGATAGGGCACGCCGTCGACGACCACGGCGTTGGCCGGGCCGTGCCTGCTCTCGTTCTTGTGGATGGTCGGGCCGCCGCCGCTGCCCAGGAGGATCAGCCTGCTGCGGGCGGGCGCCGGCGGGCCCCCGGGGTCGGTTGACATGTGCGCGCTCCTTCTCAGCTCCGTGCAGAACATTCAACACCTAACTCCGGAAAGGTGTCTACTTAGGTCCGCCTCCAGCGCCCGACGTGGAGGAACGCGAGAAGGCCCGATCCATATGAGGGATCGGGCCTTCCTCCTCCAGGGCGGCGGACACGTGCCCCCGCGGATGACGTGACCGTCCTGCCGAAACGGATGGGCCCTCTCACCGCGTCACGGACGCGGCGCCGGTGCCCGCCGTGTTCACCGGCCGGCTACCGTCCATGTGAGCCCGGCCATCGCCGGAACAGCGGACGCGCGCATCTGGTACTCCTTTCGCGGTCAAAGGATGAGCTGCGGATTCGGCTCCCGCGACGCGTGGCGGTGATCGGCGGGACACGTTGATGGGCGGATCCGGTGAAACCTAGGATTCTCACCGGCGCCGTCCGTCGTCGCTCGGGAGGAAAGTCTGCCGAGAGCGCGCACGGCGCTGAAGAGAGTTTCGGCGCCGGCTGAAACATCCAGGTCGGACGGCCGGCGGGCACGCGCCGCCGGCGCCCCGGAGCCGCCGCGGACGGCACAGAGAGGTGAGGCATGCTGCGCGTCCATTTCACCGCCGAGGATCTCGCCCGCACCCGGGTCGCCGCGTCGCCCTGGCCGTACGCCGAGGCGCTGCTGGCGACGCGACTGCTCGGCAGGCGCGACGGGACGGGGATCTTCGACGGCTGGCGGCGGCAGGTCCGGCGACGGCTCGGCCCGGGCGTGCGATTACTCGGCCGGCTCTACCCCGGACACGGCCTCATGCTCGACCTGTTCACCATGGTCGGTCCCGGTTCCTCGCTGGAGGAGAGCCTGGACCGGCTGATGTCCGCGCCGCGCGCCCAGCTGCGCCACGAGCTCTGCGTCCTTGGCGGACGCGACCTGCCCGCGCGGGTCGCCGACCTCGCCGCGGGAGACGCCACGGCGCTCGCCGAGCTCGCGGACGGGATCCGGGAGGTCGGCTGCGCGCTCGACCCCGGCCACAACGGCGCGGCGGCCTACCTGGACGCCGTCAACGCGCTCCATGCCCGCGACCTGTGCACCGGCGGGGTCGAGAAGCTGCTGGCCGGACTGCATCACAGCATGGTCTGGCGCTTCCCGGTGCTTCGCATCTCCGATAAACCCGATGTGACCTACGACTTTCACCTGGGTGGCCGGGGGTTGACCGCGATCCCCTCGCTGTTCTGCTGGCCCACTCCGGTATTCCTGTGGGACCCCTTCGACGACGCGGCTCCGGCCCTGCTGCTCTACCCGGCGGTCGGCACCCTGGCCGACTTCGCCGAGGCGTGGAGCCCGCCCGGCGGCGGCCCCCAGGCGCTGCGCACGCTGCTCGGCCGCACCCGCGCGGCCGTGCTCGAGACCGTCGACGTCGCCGCCACCACCACCGAGATCGCCCGCAGGCTCGGCATATCCCTGCCCTCGGCCAGCCAGCACGCCACCGCGCTCCGCGACGCGGGGCTGGTCGCGAGCCGCCGGACCGGCCCCGCCGTCCACCACACCCTCACCCCGCTCGGCCGTGACCTGCTCCAAGGGGACCGGCCCGGCAGGGGCGTCAGGAGCGGACGCCGCTAGGCGCGCGGCGGGCGGCCGCGCAGGGCCGCGCGGAGCCGGTGGGGCCCGCCGAGCAGGTCGGCGGCGGCGGCGTACCCGCTGGCGCCGGACAGGCCGGGGCCCGGGTGGGTGCTGGCGCCGATGTGCCACAGGCCCTTGACCGGGGTGCGGTGCGACCGGGTCGAGCCGAGGGGCCGCCACAGGAGGTTCTGGTCGAGGTCGGTGGCCCCGCCGTACGGGTCCCCGTCCACCAGGTTGACGTCGCGGCGTTCCAGTTCCGCGGGCGGCAGGACGGCCATGGCCGCGATCCGCGCGCGCAGGCCGGGCGCGTGCGCGTCGATCCGGTCGAGCACGCGGCCGGCGTACCGTTCGACCAGCTCCGGGGTCCAGCCGTCCAGCACCTCCGCGCGGTCGGCCGCGTCGCCGGTCGGATGGCGGGGCACCTCCTGGAGCTGGATCCAGAGCGCCGCGCCGCCGGGCGGCACCCGGCTCGGATCCAGCACGTACTGCTGCCCGACCACGATGGTCGGCTGCGCGGGCAGCAGCCCCGCCTCCGCCTCGGCGCAGGCCAGTGCCACCCCCGCCCCGCCGTCGCACAGGTGGACCAGGGGGACGGCGCGCAGCTCGGCCCGCCGCCAGGCGAGCGGCTCGGTCAGGGCGAGGTGGATCTGCATGGCGGCCCGCCCGTGCCGGAACCTGGACGCCTCGGCGCGCACCCGGGCCGGCACGGCGGGGGCGCCGGCGAGCAAGACGTCGTAGAGCGCCCGCGGGGTCACCGACGCCATGACCCGGCGGGCCGCGAAGAAGCGGCCCGCCGCGACCACGCCGCCGACCCTCCTGCCCCTGGTCGCCACGCGGGTGACCTCCGCGTCCACCCGCACCTCGCCGCCGTGGTCCTCGATGACGCCGCGCAACGCCTCGGCCAGGCGGCCGGCGCCGCCTTCCAGCACCGGAAGCCCGGCCCGGTGCAGGCCCGACAGCATGAGCATGCCGGCCACGCCGCCCGTCGCGCCGCCGGGAGAGAGGCCCGCGTGCAGCAGCCAGGGGGCGAGCAGCGCGTCCACGTCCCCGCCCGCGAAGCGCCGGGACGCCCACCCGTGGCCGCTGGACAGCGCGTCGCGGACGAACTCCTTGATGCCGGGCAGGCCGACGGTGCGGGCGACGCCGAGCAGCGCCCGCGCGGCCGCCGGCGACCGCGGGTCGTGGTTGAGCACCCCGCCGAGATGGGGGGCGAGCGCGCGGATGCGGGCCAGCTCGGCCAGGTAGGCCCGCCCGTCGCCGGGCGGCAGGCCGGCCGCCGTGCGCTCCGGGTCGCGGTGCAGGAGCACGGCGCCGCCGTCGCGGCGGACCGTGGCGGTGACGACGTCCTCGGCCGAGCGCCAGCGCAGCCCCCGCCCGCGCAGCTCGGCCGCGAGCAGCGGCCAGGCGGGGCCGCCGAGGAAGGTGCCGTGCCAGGAGCTGAAGGTGTCGTGGAGGTAGCCGGGCAGCGTCAGCGGTTCGGTGGCCACGAGCCCGCCCGGCCGTGCGGCGCGTTCGAAGACGACGACCCCGCGGCCCGCCTTGGCGAGCAGGGCCCCGGCGACGAGCCCGTTGATCCCGCTGCCGATGATCGCGATGGGGCCGCCGGACGTCATCGGGCGGCCTCGCTGCGGGTCCCCATCCGTCCTCCTTTGATAGACATAGCAGAGGGTTGAGATGTTACCCTTTTGCCCGGCGCCTTCAACCGGGCGGAAAGAGGATTCGATGAGTTCGTGGACCACGGCAGGCACCCCCCGGATCCACCCGGTGATCCACGTGGCCGGCGTCGCGCAGGTGCTCTCCGAGATCGGCAAGGCCGTCGCGCACGGGGTGGACGGCGTGTTCCTGATCGACCACGACGCCGACGACGCCCGCCTGGTCCGGTGCGTGGCCGCCGCGCGCGAGCGCCACCCCGGCCTGTTCCTGGGGGCCAACGTCATCAAGCGCGGCCCGCACGCCGCGCTGGCCCTCCTGCACGAGGCCTTCCCCGGCGGCGTGCCGCTCGACGCGCTCTGGACGGACCGGGCGGCGGTCGGCCTCGGCGGGCCGGAGCCCGAGTTCGAGCGGTTCGCCGCCCTGCGCGCGGGCATCGGCTGGCACGGCCTGCAGTTCGGCGGCGTGGCCTTCAAGTACCAGGACCCGGTGCCCGAGGCCGCGCTGCCCGGCCTCGCGCGCGCCGTCCGCGACCACGTGGACGTGGCGACGACGTCCGGCCCCGGCACCGGCCAGGCCGCCGGCCGCGCCAAGCTGGAGGCGCTGAGGTCGGGGCTCGGGGACCGTCCGCTGGCGCTGGCCAGCGGTGTCACCCCGGGCAACGTGCGGCTCTTCGCCGGCCTGGTGGACCACATCCTCGTCTCGACCGGCATCAACGCCCCCTCCGGCGGCATCGACGAGCGGCTGCTCGCCGCCCTCCTGCGCGCGGTGCGCGAGGATCGCTGAGAAGCAGGTGCGGAGGCCGCCACCGGGCGGCCTCCGCACGCTCCGGGCCGGAGCGGGTCACGGGGCCTGGCGGATCAGGCTCTTGAGGTCGGGGGCGTCCTTGATCCAGCCGTACTCCTTCATGAATCCTCCGAGCACCTCGAAGGTCTTCTCGTCCACGCCGGTCCGGTAGTCGGCGATGGCCATCCGCGCCGCGACGTCCGGCTTGATCGCCGTGAACGTCGGGATGATCTTCCGCACCTCGTCGGGGTGGGCCTGGGCGTACTCGTTGGCCTCCCTGAGCGCCGCGACGAAGTCGTCCACCGTCTTGGCGTGCTCCGCCACGTAGGACCTGGAGGAGAAGTACGTGGAGAACGCCGTGCCCTTGCCGGCCAGATCGCCCTGCGGGTTGCGCAGGACGACCTCGTCGCCCGCCGCGCTCGCGCCGCTCAGGAACGGCTCGATGAGGAACGCGGCGTCGACGCGCCCGCCGTCCAGGGCCGCCCGCATGTCGGGGTAGGGCAGGGGGAGGAACTTCAGCGAGCCGGGGTCGCCGCCGGCCTTCTCCATGGCCGCGCGGAGCACCAGGTCGTTGACGCCCTGCAGCGCGTTGACCGCGACGGTCTTGCCCGCGAGGTCGCCGATCGCCTTGATGGGGCTGCCCTTCCTGACCACGATCGCCTGGCTCAGCGGGTCGCCCTGGGCGATGGCCCCGGCGATCACCGTGATGGGCAGCCCCTTCGCCTGGGCCTGGATCTCGGGCACGGGCGCCGCGAAGCCGAACTGGTACTCGCCGCTCATGACCGCCGCCGTGGCGGCCGCCCCGGTCTGGACCTCCTTGAGCTCCAGTTCCAGCCCGTGCTCGGTGAAGAAGCCCTTCTGCTTGGCGAGGTAGAGAGGGGCGACGTCGATGGTCGGGATGATCCCGACCTTGACGGTGGTGGTTCCGCCCGCCCCGGGCGCCTGGTCGGCGGGGCCGCCGCAGGCCGCGGCCGCGATGCAGATGAGGAGAACCGCGCTGGCCAGCTTGCGCATGGACCACTCCTTGCGGGTGGGAGTTGCTGATGGGAGGTGCTCGGGGCGCCGGCCACCCGGAGTGGAGACAAGTTACGCATTACTTCGGCGGGGTGTCAACGATCCGTCGCCGGCCTTGACGGTGGGCGGCTCCGCCGATTCAATGGTCAACGCATCACCAGAGTGACATGTTCATCGTTGGGAGCGCGTATGACCCGTCCGTTGTCGCGGGAGACCGGCATGAAACTCGGCATCTTCTCCGCGAACTGCAGTAGCGGGCTGGCCGTGACCAAGGTGCCGGAGCGCTGGTCGGGGAGCTGGGAGGACAACCTGGCCATGGCGCGGCTCGCCGACGCCGCCGGCATCGACTTCCTGCTGCCCATCGCGCGCTGGATCGGCTACGGCGGCGACACGAACTTCCACGAGGGCGTCCTGGAGCCCATCGCCTGGGCCGCGGGGCTGCTGGCCAGGACCGAGCGGATCACCGTCTTCTCGACGGTCCACACCGCCTTCAACCACCCGCTCGTCACCGCCAAGCAGATGGCGACGCTGGACCACATCGGCGAGGGACGCGCCGGGCTCAACATCGTGGCCGGGTGGAACAAGCCCGAGTACGACGCCTTCGGCGTGGAACTGCCCGAGGGGCACGACGCGCGGTACGCGCTCGGACAGGAGTGGTTCGACATCATCCGGCGGTTGTGGACCGAACCCGGATCATGGGATCACCACGGGACGTACTTCACGCTCAAGGGGGCGGCGAGCGACCCCAAGCCGTTCGCCGGGCCGTTGCCGATCTTCAACGCGGGCGCGTCCCCGCAGGGCAGGGAGTTCGCGGCGCGCAACGCCGACTTCATCTTCACGCCCTTCGTCGACCTCGCCATGGCCGCGCGGGTGCGGGCGCGGGTGACCGAGGCCGCGGCGGCGCACGGCCGGACCGTCGGCATGCTCACCTCCAGCCACGTCGTCTGCCGGCCCACCCGTGAGGAGGCCAGGGAGTTCTACCGGTGGTACTCCGAGGAGAACGCCGACTGGGACGCGGTGGACAACCTGATGGCGTTGCAGAACCTGCACGCGCAGTCGTTCTCCAAGGAGATGCTCGCCGGCTACCGCTGGCGCTTCGCCGCGGGGCACGGCAGCTATCCGCTGGTCGGCACCCCGGACGACGTCGCCGCCGAACTGGAGGCGATGTACGGGGCGGGGGTCGGCGGCACGACGCTGGCCTTCTTCGACTACGTCAAGGAGCTGCCGTACTTCGCCGACGAGGTCCTGCCGCGCCTGCGGAAGAAGGGCGTCCGCCTCGTGTAGGCGCGCGGCGAACCTCCAAGGACCCCGCCGGACGCTCCGTCCGGCGGGGTCCCGGTGTTCAGCGCACCGAGAACGGGTCCCGCGTGGCGCCGGTGAGCTCCACCCACACGGTCTTCAGCTCGGTGAAGTCGCGCATCGCCTCGAAGCCGTTCTCACGGCCCATGCCGCTCAGCCCGTAACCGCCGAACGGCGCGGCGGGGGAGTAGGCCCGGTAGGTGTTCACCCACACGGTCCCGGCCTTGACCCGGTGCGCGACCCGGTGGGCGCGGTGGACGTCGCGGGTCCACACCCCCGCGGCGAGGCCGAAGCGGGTGCCGTTGGCCAGCTCGACCGCCTCGTCCTCGGTGGAGAACCGCATGACGGTCACGACCGGGCCGAAGACCTCCTCCTGGACGATCTCCATGTCCGGCGTCACGTCCGTCAGCACGGTCGGCGCCACGAACAGCCCCGGGAGGCCCTCGACCGGCCCGCCGCCGCACGCCACCGTCGCGCCCTCCGCGCGCGCCCGCTCGACGCGGGCGAGGACCTGCTGGTGCTGGGCGGCGTTGACGAGCGGGCCCATCTGGGTGTCCTCGTCGGTGGGCGACCCCAGCCTGATGGCCTTGGTGCGCTCGACCACCTGGCGCAGCACCTCCTCATGCAGGGAGTCGTGCACGAGGAGCCGCGAGCCGGCGACGCACGTCTGCCCCGAGCCGATGAAGACGGCGTTCATCGCCCCGTTGACCGCCGCCTCCACGTCGGCGTCGCCGAACACGATGTTGGCGGACTTGCCGCCGAGCTCCAGCGTCAGGCGGGTCATGTTGCCGAGCGCGGCCCGTCCCACGGCGATGCCGGTCGCCGTCGAGCCGGTGAAGGCGATCTTGTGCACGCCGGGGTGCGCGGTGAGGGCCTGCCCCACGGCCGGGCCGTACCCGGTGACGACGTTGTAGGCCCCGTCGGGCAGGCCCGCCTCGGCGAGCGTCCTGCCGAGTTCGACCGCGGTGACGGGGGTGTGGTCGGAGGGCTTGACCACCACCGGGCACCCGGCGGCCAGCGCGGGGGCGAGCTTCCAGGCGAGCAGCAGCAAGGGCGCGTTCCACGGGATGATCGCCCCGACGACGCCGACGGGCTCGTGGCGGGTGTAGACGAACATGTCGGCGCGGTCGGTGGGGATCGTCTCGCCCTGGAACTTGTCGGCCAGGCCGGCGAAGTAGTGGAACCATTCCGCGACGTAGCCCACCTGCGCGCGGGTGTCCTTCAGCAGGCGTCCGCTGTCCCGCGACTCCAGGACCGCCAGGTGCTCGAGGTCCCGGAGGATCAGGTCGCCGGCGCGGCGCAGCACGCGGGCCCTGTCGAAGCCGGTGAAGGCGCCCCAGGAGCCGTCGAGCGAGGCGGCGGCGGCGCGGACCGCGGCGTCCACGTCGGCCGCGTCGCCGTCGGCGACCCGGGCCCAGACCCGGCCGGTGGAGGGGTCGAGGCTGTCGAACGCGCGGCCGGAGAGCGCGGCGCGCCGTCGTCCGTTGACAAGCATCGGGAAGGTCTGCGCATCGGCGGGAGGGCGGACGTCTGCGGTCATCGATGCCTCTTTCGGTGGGGGACCCCGGCAGAATAGTTAACAGATCACTGAGGTGACAAGTTTAGCATTGTGCCTCCCGTTCCGGACCGGCGATATGGGGGTGGCTATCATGACCCATGGGCAAAACGTGCCATAGGGGTTGATATGGCAAAGGAGTGGTCGATGTTCCAGGGCAGCGCCCATGTGGACACCTTCGTCCTCGATCGTCTGCCGCCCCGCTCCCAGTGGCCCGAGTTCGGCTACGAGCTGCCCGACCTGCGGCTCCCCGACCGGCTCAACTGCGCGCAGTGGCTGCTCGACGACCAGGTGGCCCGCGGCGCCGGGCCGCGTCCCTGCCTGATCGGCGAGGAGACGAGCTGGAGCTACGCCGAGCTCCAGGCCGCCGCCAACCGGGTGGCCGCCGTGCTGCGCGACGATCTCGGCGTGGTGCCGGGCAACCGGGTGCTGCTGCTCGGCCCCAACACCCCGATGCTCGTGGCCTGCTGGTACGCCGTCATGAAGGCCGGCGGCGTCGCCGTCACCCTGGTCCCGCACCTCAAGGCCCGGGAGATCGCCGAAGTGGCCCGCCACGCGGCGATCGAGGTCGCGCTCTGCGATCGGCGGTCGGCGGGGGAGCTGGTCGCGGCCGGAGAGTGGTCGGAGCTGTCCCGGATCGCCGCATGGGGCGCGGCGGCCGGCGACGCGGCGGACGCGGGCGGCGGGCTGATCGACCTCGACGGGCTCATGGCGGAGCGGCCGGACGACTTCGCGACGGTGCCGACCTTCGCCGACGATCCCTGCCTGATCGCCTTCACCTCGGGCTCGACCGGCCGCCCCAAGGCCGCCGTGCACACCCACCGCGAGGTCGCCGCCATGTGCGCCTGCTTCCAGGGGGCCGCGCTCAACCCGGCGGCCGGCGACGTGTTCACCGGCAGCGCGCCCATCGCGTTCACGTTCGGCCTGCTGGCGCTGGCCTGCTACCCGATCCACTGCGGCGGCTCGGTGGTCCTGCTGGAGAAGGGCGGCCCCGAGCCCCTGCTGCGGGCCGTGGAGCGGCACGCGGCCACCTTCTGCTTCACGGTCCCGACGGTCTACCGCACCTGGCTGCGCGACCACGAGGGCGACCTGGCCCGGCGGCTGCCCGCGCTGCGGGTGGCGGTGTCCTCGGGCGAGCTGCTGCCCGCCGCGACCTGGCTGGCCTTCCGCGAGGCCACCGGCATCTCCCTCGTCAACGTCCTCGGGTCCACCGAGATGCTGCACGGCTTCATGAGCACCGGCGCCGACCCGCCGCGGCCGGGTTCGGTGGGCAAACCGGTCCGGGGGTACCGGGCCACGATCCTCGGGGCCGACGGAACCGAGCTCAAGGACGGCAGGACCGGGCTGCTCGCCGTGAAGGGGCCCACGGGCTGCCGGTACCTGGACGACGCCCGGCAGGCCGAACAGGTGCGCGACGGGTGGAACCTCACCGGGGACCTGGCCCGCCGCGACGCCGACGGCTACTTCTGGCTCGAAGGCCGCTCCGACGACGTGATCGTCTCGGCCGGGTACAACATCTCCGCCATGCAGGTCGAGGAGACGCTGCTGGAGCACCCCCAGGTCAGGGAGTGCGCCGTCGTCCCGCGGCCGGACGGGCTGCGCGGGCACGTGGTCAAGGCCTACGTCGTCCCGGGGGAGGGCATGCCGCCGGGGGAGGAGGGGGCGCGCGCCCTGCAGGCGTTCGTCACCGAGCGGATCGCGGGCTACAAGTCACCCCGCGTGATCGAGTTCCTCGACAGGCTGCCGCGCACGGCCAACGGCAAGATCGCCCGTCAGGCGTTGCGGCACCGGTCGGCGGGCCACGGGCAGGTGCGGCTGTTCCCGGACTGAGCCGTCCCCGGGCCGCGCGCCCTAGCGCACGCCCTCGTCCGGCGTGGCCAGCACGTCGAAGTGCCGGTGCGCCTGCTCCTTGAGCGCCGGGTAGACCGTGTGGAACAGCTCGACCGACCGGTCCCGCGCCGCGTCGGCGGACGGCAGCCCGGGGTCCAGGAACGGGAACTGCCGGAAGTTGTGCACGAGCTGGGTGCGCACCCGGAACGCCTCGCCGTCCGTCAGCTCGCGGCGCCTCTCCTCCGCGCCGAAGGGCGAGAACTCGGCGAGGAACGCCTCGTAGCGCGCGGTGAGGCCGGCGAGGTCCCAGGCGCGCTCGATCAGCGGCCCGAGGCCGAAGTCGGGGGAGGGCTCGCCGGTCATCAGGCTGACGAACCGGTCGATGTCCAGGTCCTTGACGAGGTTGACGACCTCGGGCTCGCGGTCGCCGAGCGAGATCCAGGTGGCGTCCTGGACCGAGCCGAAGCCCAGGAACCGCAGCCGGCGGGCCAGGCGGGCGCGTTCGAGGCGGGAGTCCTCGGGGAGGGTGTGCCACAGGACCGTCATCCGTCCCGCCGACATCTCCTCGCGGCCCAGCCGGAAGATCCGGTCGTCGCCCTCGGCGATGACGCGCTCGGTGCGCTCGGTCAGGCGGTAGGCGACCAGGCGCCCCTTCTTCGCGCGGGAGATCAGGTCACGGCGGGCCAGCCGCGTCAGCGCCACACGGGAGGCGCCGACGGAGAAGCCGAACTCCCCGAGCAGCCGGACCAGGCCGCCCGACCACACGCTGTCGAGCCGGTGGCGGACGTTGTCGGCGAGTAACGTCACCACGAGATCCTGGGGCTGCGGCGGCTCCAGCCATCCCGCCATGGGCACCCCGGATGCCTCGTTCGTCTCCGCGACCTTGGATGTCTTGCTGTTCTTGGTCATCTGCGCCCTTTACCCCTTACCTGGCCCCGTGTCCTAGAAGGCTGTCAAGTGTCCGATTGGTGACCGGCCCCTTGACAGGCGCTCCCGCCTGACTGAGTATACCTAACACCTCAGTGCGTTGAGCTGTTTACTGATTTAGGAGGAGCGCCATGGCGTCTCCGCGTACTCATGCACCACCGGAGGTCACCGCCGTGCTCGCCCCTCCCTTGCGCGGTCGCGGCCCGGCCCGCCCGGCCCCTCCCTGGGTGCTGCCCACGGCGACGGTCGTCGGCGTGCTGGTGGCGGCCGAGCTCGTGATCCGCAGCGGCGTGGCCGGCACGCACTTCCCCACCATCACGGCGACGGGCCGGGCGCTCGGGCAGGAGATGACCAAGGCCGGCTTCTGGACGGCCATGGGCGAGACGACGTACGCCTGGCTCGCCGGATTCGGCCTCGCCACGCTGATCGCCATCCCGCTCGGGCTCGGCATCGCCTCGTCCCGGTTCGCCTTCCGCAGCAGCCGGCTGCTCATCGACTTCCTGCGGCCCATCCCGCCGGTCGCGGTCCTGCCGCTCGCGGTGCTGGTCCTCGGCACCGGCACCCAGATGAAGATCTGGCTCGTCGTCTTCTCCGCGCTGTGGCCGGTGCTGTTCCAGACCATCTACGGCGCCCAGGACGTCGACCCCGTCGCCCGCGACACCGCGCGCGCGTACGGGCTGAACCGGCTGGAGCGGTACCGGTACGTCGTCGTCCCGAGCGCCGCCCCGTACATCGCCACCGGCCTGCGCCTCGCGGCGACGATCGCGCTGGTCGTCACCATCGCGACGGAGCTGATCGTCGGCTCCGCCGGACTCGGGTACCGCATCAACCAGGTCAGGTACGCCGACGACACCCCCGCGATGTACGCCCTCATCTTCGTCGCGGGCATCCTCGGCTGGCTCATCACCGTGGGCTTCCGGTTCTTGGAGAAGCGCCTGCTGCACTGGCACCACTCCCAGCGCGTGGAGGCCGGCCGATGAGGCGCCGCCTGCTCGGCCTCGCGGCCGAGGCGTGGCTGCCGGTGGCGATCCTGCTGGTCTGGTGGTTCGCCTCAGCATCGTCCACCTCGGCATACTTCCCGTCCCTGCGGACCATTGCGGTGTCCTTCTACGACACGTGGATCTCCGACCGGATGATCACCGACGTGCTGCCGAGCCTCGGCCGGTTCGTCGCGGGGTTCTGCGTCGCGTCGATCATCGGCATCGCCCTCGGCACCGTGCTCGGCACGATACCCACCTTGCGCCGCGCGGTGGACCCGATCTTAGACTTCTTCCGCTCCCTGCCCAAGCCGGCGTTGCTGCCGATCGCCATCGTGGCGCTCGGCGTCGGCGACGGGATGAAGATCTTCATCATCGCCTTCAGCACGCTCTGGCCGATCCTGCTGAACACCATCGACGGTGTGCGGGGCGTGGACCCGCTGCTCCTGGAGATGTCGCGGGTCTACGGCATCGGCCGTGCCCAGCGCGTCCGGCGCGTCGTCCTGCCCGCGGCGAGCCCGCAGATCTTCGTCGGCGTGCGGGTGTCCCTCTCGATCGGCCTGATCCTCATGGTCGTGTCCGAGATGGTCGCCTCGACCAACGGCCTCGGGTACTTCGTGCTGCTCTCCCAGCAGACGTTCGCCATTCCCGAGATGTGGGCGGGCATCATCCTCCTCGGCGTCATCGGCTACCTCACCAACTTCCTGTTCGTGCTGGCCGAACGCCGCGTCCTGGCCTGGCACAAGGGCTGGCGGGCCACCGCGCTCGGTGAGGCGCCCCCCATGCCCGTGCCCGCGAGGACGACCACCGACACCACACCCCCGGCCGCGACGGCCTGACCGCCGCGACCAGCCGATCGGAGAAGACACATGCTCGAGGTCACAGGGCTGTCCAAGTCCTACGGTGAGGGAGGCGGCGCGGTGCGCGCCATCGACGACCTCACCTTCACGGTGAACCCTCACGAGTTCGTCTGCATCGTCGGGCCGTCGGGCTGCGGCAAGACGACGCTGCTCAAGTGCCTGTCAGGTCTCATGGCGCCCACCGGCGGCAGGGCGGTGCTCGCCGGCACCGTCATCAAGGACCCGCCCGAGACCCTCGCCCTGGTCTTCCAGGAGTACACGCGCTCCCTGCTGCCCTGGATGACCGTCCTCGACAACGTCGTGCTCCCCCTGCGCGCCAAGGGGGTGGACAAGGCCGAGCGGCGCCGGCTCGCGCTGGAATCGCTGGAGGCCGTCGGCCTGGCCGAGTTCACCCACGTGTACCCGTGGCAGCTCTCCGGCGGCATGCAGCAGCGCGTCGCCATCGCCCGGGCGCTGGCCTACCAGCCCAAGGTGCTGCTGATGGACGAGCCCTTCGCCTCCGTCGACGCCCAGACCCGCGCCGAGCTGGAGGACCTCATGCTCCGGGTGCGCGACGCCTTCGACGTCACCGTGGTGCTGGTCACCCACGACATCGACGAGGCGGTGTACCTCGCCGACCGCGTGGTCGTGCTGTCCAAGCGCCCGACGCGCGTGCGCGAGATCGTCGAGATCGACCTTCCCGGCCCCCGCGACCAGGTGACCACGAAGGAGAACCCCCGCTTCGCCCAGCTCCGCGGGCACGTCGCGCGGCTGATCGTCGGCGTTCCCGCCGGACGGCCGGAACACGGCGAGGTCCCGTCCGCGCCCGCCGAGGTGGCCTGATGCCCCTCGTCCTGGAGGCCATGGGCCGGGCCCTGCGCGACCTCGGCGTCCCCGTGATGTTCGGCCTGCCGGGCAGCGGCAACTACGAGCTGGTCCACGCCGCCCGCGCCGCCGGCGTCGCCTATCACGGCGCCAACCACGAGGCCGGCGCGGTGGGCATGGCCGACGGCTGGGCCCGGGTGACCGGGGCGACCGGCCTCGCCATGCTCTCGCAGGGGCCCGGGCTCACCAACGGGCTGACCGCGCTCACCGAGGCGGTCAAGAGCGGGACGCCGCTGGTCGTCGTCGTCATCGACACCCCGAGGTCGTCCCTCCACGGCAACCTCAACATCGACCAGACCGCGGTGGTGACCGCGCTCGGCGCCGGCGCCACCACGGTCCGCTCGGCGGCGACCGCCGTGGACGACCTGCGGCGCTCCCTGCGCCGCGCCGCGGTCGAGCGGCGTCCCGTCGTGCTGATGGTCCCGCTCGACCTGGTCCACGCCGAGGTCCCGCGGGACGCCGCCGTCAGGGAGGGGATAGCCCCGCCCTCGGCGCCCTGGCCGGACCCCGAGGCCGTCGCCGAGGCGGCGAAGCTCGTCAGGTCCGCAGCCCGGCCCGTCGTCCTCGGCGGGCGCGGGGCCGTGCGGGCCGGCGCCCGCGAGGAGCTTCTCGCCCTGGCCGGCCGCATCGGCGCGCTGCTGACCGTCTCGGCCCCCGCCAAGGGCCTGTTCGCGGGCGCGGAGTTCGACCTCGGCGTCTCCGGCAGCTTCGCCTCGCCGCTGGCCGCGGACCTGCTCGCCGAGGCGGACCTGGTGCTGGCGTTCGGGGCCGGGCTGAACGCCTGGACCACCGGAAACGACCGGATGCCGCCCCCCGGCGTGCCCGTCGTCCAGGTGGACGCCGACCCCCGCGCGATCGGCGCGCACCGTCCCGTCGCGGTGGCGATCCAGGCCGACGCCCGGGTCGCGGCCCGGGCCCTGCACGAGGAGCTCGGGCCCGGCGACCGGCCGGGCTTCAGGACCGAGGCGGTCGCCGCCCGGATCCGCGGGCACGACCCGGCGCGGGAGTTCACGCCCGCCGACGGCGTCCGCGGCCTGGATCCGCGCGTGTTCACCCTCGCCCTGGACCGGATCCTGCCCTCCGAGCGCACGGTCACCATCGACTCCGGGCACTTCATGGGCTGGCCGGCCAAGTACCTGTCGGCCCCCGACGCCGCGGGGTTCCTCTACCCGCAGGCGTTCCAGTGCGTGGGCCTCGGCCTCGGGAACGCCATCGGCGCCGCCGTGGCACGTCCCGACCGGATCAGCGTCCTCGCCGTCGGCGACGGCGGCATGATGCTGAGCCCGCAGGAGCTCGACACCGCCGTACGCCACGGCCTGCCGCTGCTCGTCGTGGTGTACGACGACTCCGCCTACGGGGCCGAGGTGCACCGGTTCGAGCCGATCGGCCTGGCGGTCGACCTGGTCCGCTTCCCCGACCGCGACTTCGCGGGAATGGCACGTTCCGCCGGCGCGCGCGGGATCACCGTCCGCGCCGTCGAGGACCTGGAGGAGCTGCGCGGCTGGCTCGGCGACCCCCGCGGCCCCATGGTGCTGGACGTCAAGATCGATCCGACCGTGATCGGCGGCTGGGTCGCCGGCAACTCCAAGGCGGCACTCGCATGACAGGACGGACACAGGCGCCGGGCGTCAAGGACTACCCGCGGTTCGTCGCCGCCGCCGTGCAGGCCGCCCCGGTGTTCCTCGACCCGGACGCGACCGTCGCCAAGGCGCGCTCGCTGATCGCCGAGGCGGCGCGCAACGGCGCCGAGCTGGTGGCCTTCCCCGAGGTGTTCGTCCCCGGCTACCCGTACTGGAACTGGACCATGACCCCCGTCCAGGGCGGCCCGTGGTTCGAGCGCCTGTACCGGGCGTCGGTGGACGTGCCGGGCCCGCACGTGGACGCGATCCGCGCCGCGGCGCGGGAGCACGGCTGCCACGTCGTCATCGGCGTCAACGAACGCGGGCCCTACGGGGCGGGCACCCTCTACAACACCGTGCTCGTGATCGACGCCAGGGGCGAGCTGCTCGGCGCGCACCGCAAGCTCGTCCCGACCTGGGCGGAGAAGCTCACCTGGGCGGGCGGGGACGGCGGCTCGCTGCGCGTCCACGACACCGACGTCGGGCCCCTCGGGGTGCTGGCCTGCGGCGAGAACACCAACACGCTGGCCAGGTTCACCCTGCTGGCGCAGGGCGAGCTCGTCCACGTCGCCAACTACATCGCCCTGCCGGTCGCGCCCGAGGACTACGACATGGTCGAGGCGATCAAGGTCCGCGCCGCCGCGCACGCCTTCGAGGGCAAGGTGTTCAACATCGTCGCCTGCTCCACCGTCTCGGAGGAGATCATCGACACGGTCGCGGGCGGGGACGAGGCGGCGCGCGAGCTGCTGAGCCGGAAGCACAGCGCGTTCTCCGGCGTGTTCGGCCCGGACGGACGCCTCATCACCGAGCCCCTCATCGACGACGAGGGCATCGTCTACGCCGAGATCGACCTGTCCCGCTGCATCCAGCCCAAGCAGATGCACGACATCATCGGCCACTACAACCGCTTCGACATCTTCGAGCTGCGCGTCGACACCCGCAGCCGGCGGCCGGTGGTGCTGCTGGGCGACGACCTCGCGCCCGTGAACACCCCCATCGCGACCACCCGCGTAAGCAACGACCAGCAGCCCGTGCGCGCCCGGCGCGCCGACGGCGACGAATGAAAGGGAAGCCCATGAGAGAGGACGTCATCGGCCGTTCCCGTGTCGAGGACACCGAGGAGCTGGAGCGGTACTACGAGGAACTCAGGAAGTTCGACGCCGGGGCCCTGTGGACCGTGG
Organism: Sphaerisporangium krabiense; assembly: GCF_014200435.1. NCBI lineage: Bacteria > Bacillati > Actinomycetota > Actinomycetes > Streptosporangiales > Streptosporangiaceae > Sphaerisporangium > Sphaerisporangium krabiense. The sequence continues at coordinate 1,334,174 of NZ_JACHBR010000002.1, forward strand.
CGAACGAGATCGAACCCTGGTACCCCCAGCCCCGCTCCGTGCCCATGCACTGGCGCTACGAGGACCTGCGCCCGATGGTCCTGAAGTCGGCCTCCCTGGTCAGCGGCGACGACGCGGGGCGCCGGGTGGTCATGCTCGTCAACGAGGGCCGCCAGGAACTCAGCGCCGCCGTCGGCCTCCTGTACACCGGTCTGCAGATCATGAACCCGGGCGAGTCGATGACGGCGCACCGCCATGCCGCCGCCGCGCTGCGCTTCGTCATCGAGGGTGAGGGTGCCTGGACCATCGTCGACGGCGACCGCCTCAAGGTGGGGCCCGGCGACTTCGCCATCACCCCCAAGGGCACCTGGCACGAGCACGGCAACGACTCCTCGCAGACCCCCGTCATCTGGCAGGACGGCCTGGACATCCCCCTGGTCAACGCCCTCGACGCCAACTTCTACGAGGTGCACCCCGAACTGCACCAGGTGCCGGGCAAGGTCGTCAACACCTCCTTGCTCCAGCACGGCGCGGGCATACTCAAGCCGGACCGCCGCGGCTGGAGCAAGCGGTACTCCCCGCTGCTGGCCTACCCCTGGGAGATGACCTACCAGGCTCTGCTCGACCAGGCCAAGGTCAGCGAGGGCACCCCTCACGACGGGGTGATCATGGAGTACGTCAACCCCGTCACCGGCGGCTCGGTCATGCCGACCATGGGCGCCCACATGCAGCTCCTCCAGCCCGGCCAGGCCACCCAGGCCCACCGGCACACGGGTTCGGTCATCTACCACGTGGCCAAGGGCCGCGGCCACTCCGTCATCGCCGGCCGCCGGTTCGACTGGAAGCAGAACGACATCTTCGCCGTCCCGTCCTGGGCCTGGCACGAGCACGCCAACGACGACGACCGCGACGACGCCTGCCTGTTCTCCTTCAACGACTTCCCCATGATCCACTCGCTGGACCTGTGGGCCGAGGCGGCGTACACCGAGGACGGCGGCCACCAGCCGGTCGGCTGACCCCGTCCCCGCCCGTCCCTTCCGGCTCCGGCCGCGGCGTCGGGCGAATCCCCTGAAAACCGACCTGATTTCCAAGGAGTTCCCTTGCGACTGCTCACCTTCCAGACCGCCAGCCTGGAGCCTCGTGCCGGTGCGCTCGAAGGCGAGATCGTCATCGACCTGGCCGCGCTCGCGGCGGCGGCGGGACGACGCCTGCCGGAGAGCGCCGGAGACTACGTCGCCGACGAGACCGCCTTCGCCGCGGCACGCGACCTGCTCGGCGCGCACCGCGGCGCCTGGCCCGCGGGCACGGCGCACCGGCTCGCCGAGGTGACCCTGCGCGCCCCCCTGCGGCCCGGCAAGATCGTCGGCGTGGGGCTGAACTACGTCGAGCACGTGGCGGAGTCGAGCCGCTCCCTGGACACCGCCAAGGAGCTCCCCACCCGGCCGGTGCTGTTCTCCAAGCCGGCGACCGCCGTGGTGGGGCCGGGCGAGCCGATCCTGCACAACGCCGCGCTCACCGAGCAGCTCGACTGGGAGTGCGAGCTGGCCGTCGTCATCGGCAGGACCGCGCGCGGCGTCGCGGCGGGCGACGCGCTCGCGCACGTCTTCGGCTACTCGATCACCAACGACATCAGCGCCCGCGACCAGCGGCGCTCGGGACAGTGGTTCTTCTCCAAGGGCCAGGACTCCTACGCGCCGCTCGGGCCGTGGATCGTGACGGCCGACGAGATCGGCGACCCGCAGGACCTGGACCTGTCCCTCCGGGTCAACGGCGAGGTGAAGCAGAAGTCCAACACCCGCCACATGCTCTTCTCCATCGCCGACCTCATCGCCGACATCACCTCCGGCATGACCCTGGAGCCGGGCGACGTCATCGCGACGGGCTCGCCGTCCGGCGTCGGGGCCGCGCAGGTCCCGCCGCAGTTCCTGCGGCCGGGCGACGTCGTCGAGCTGGAGATCCAGAACATCGGCCGCCTCGTCAACCCCGTCGTCGCCCACCCCTGAGCGCGGCGCGCCCGCCACCACCACCGAAGGAGGACCGTGATCCCCCGCCGTATCAGGATCGGCCAGATCGTCCCCAGTTCCAACATCACCATGGAGACCGAGATCCCCGCCATGTTGCGGGCCAGGGAGCGGGTCGAGCCCGAGCGCTTCACCTTCCACTCCAGCCGCATGCGGATGACGGAGGTGACCAAGGAACAGCTGGAGGCGATGGACGACGACGCCGGGCGCTGCGCGGTCGAGCTCACCGACGCCCGCGTGGACGTCATGGGCTACGCCTGCCTCGTCGCGATCATGAGCCGTGGCCTCGGCTACCACCGGGACTCCCAGCGGAGGCTGCAGGAGAGCGCCGCCGCGGCCGGAGCCGACACGCCGGTCGTCACCAGCGCGGGAGCCCTGATCGAGGGGCTGAACGCGCTCGGCGCGAAGAAGGTCGCGCTGATCGCGCCCTACATGCTGCCCCTGACCAAGGCGGTCGTGGAGTACATCGAGCACGAGGGCATCACGGTCACCGACTACATCGCGCTGGAGATCCCCGACAACCTGGAGGTCGGCGCGCGCGACCCGCGCGTCCTCACCGACATCGTCCAGGACCTCGACCACCAGGACGCCGACGCCGTGGTGCTCTCCGCCTGCGTGCAGATGCCCTCCCTGGAGGCCGTGCAGGAGGTGGAGGACGCCATCGGCAAGCCCGTCGTGTCGGCCGCGGTGTGCACCGTCTACCAGATGCTCAAGCGGCTCGGCCTCAAGACCTACGTGCCGGACGCCGGCGCGCTGCTGTCCGGCCGGTACTGACACCGGCACCGCGGCGCACGCCGCGGGCGGACGGCCGCGGCGTCCGCCCGGGATGACGAATGTCATCGCGAACGCCGGAGAAGGGGCACTGAGCACGGTCCCCGGCCCTGCCTAGGGTCGACTCCATGAACGCGATCACCTTCACGGACGTGAGCAAGGCCTACGGCGAGGCGCCCGCCGTGGACGGGCTGAACCTCACCATGGAGACCGGGCGCACGGTCGCCCTCCTCGGCCCCAACGGCGCCGGCAAGTCCACGACGATCAACATGCTGCTGGGGCTCGTCCGCCCCGGCGCGGGCCGCGTCGAGATCTTCGGCCGCACCCCCGACGAGGCCGTCGCGGCCGGGATGGTCGGCGCCATGCTGCAGGACGGCGCCCTCATCCCCGAGCTGACCGTCCGCGAGACCGTCGACTTCGTCCGCCGCCTGTACCCGGCGCCGCTCCCGCTGGAGGACGTCCTGGAGATGGCCGGGCTCACCGGCCTGGCCGGGCGGCGCGCGGGGGCGCTGTCGGGCGGGCAGGCGCAGCGCGTCCGGTTCGCCCTGGCCGTCGTGGGCGCCCCCCGCCTGCTGGTCCTGGACGAGCCCACCACGGCGATGGACGTCGAGTCCCGCCGGGCCTTCTGGGAGAGCATGCGCGCCTACGCGGAGGGGGGCCGCACGGTGCTGTTCGCCACGCACTACCTGGAGGAGGCCGACGAGAACGCCGACCGGGTGATCGTCATGGTCCGGGGCCGGGTGGCGGCCGACGGCACGGCCGCGCAGATCAGGGCGGGCGCGGGCGGCAGCTCGGTCTCCTTCTCGCTCGGCGGGCAGTCCTTGGCGGGCCTGGACGCGCTGCCGGGGGTGAGCTCCGTCGAGGTCGACGCCGCCACCGTGCGGCTGCGCACCGCCGACGTCGACGCCACGGTGGACGCCCTCTACCGTGGGACCACGCTCCAGGTGCGCGACCTGCGCGTGCGGGACGCCGCCCTGGAGGACGCGTTCCTCGCCCTCACCCGGCACGCGGAGGACTGACCATGCCGAACACCATGCCGAACCCGATCCCGGCCGGCCCCGCCCCCGCCGCCGTGACCGGGCGCGCCCCGAACCCGTTCCCGCGCTACGTCAGGCTCGAAGCGCTCCGCATGCTGCGCAACAAGCGCTACGCCATCTTCGTCGTGGCGTTCCCCGTCGGCCTCTACCTGCTCTACGCGAACCTGTGGGGCGGCGAGGTGGACGAGGCGTCCGGCCTGCGGACCAGTGTCCTGCTCATGGTCTCGATGGCCGCCTACGGCGCGCTCGCCGCGTCGATCATGTCCACCGCCGTGCCGTGGTCGCAGGAACGGCAGGCCGGGTGGCTGCGCCAGCTCCAGGTCACCCCGCTGCGCGGCCGTACCGTCATCGCCACCAAGCTGGTGTCCTCGCTGCTGCTGGTGCTGCCCGCCCTGGTGCTCGTCGTGGCCGCGGCCGTGCTGACCCAGCACGTGACGCTGCCCGCCGGGCGATGGGCCGCGCTGATCGCGGTCATGTGGGCGGGGACGGTCCCGTTCGCCGCGCTCGGCCTGATCATCGGCTCGCTGGCCAGGCCGGACACCGCCCAGCCGCTGGCGATCGCGGGGATGTTCGGCCTCGCCCTGCTCGGTGGCCTGTGGTTCCCCGTCGACATGCTGCCGGACGCCCTCGGCGCGGTCGCCCGCGCGCTGCCGTCCTACGACTACGCCGACATCGGCCGGCAGATCGTCGCCGGCGGCGCGCCGCACGCCAGGGCCGTGGGCGGCATCCTGGCCTGGAGCGCGGCGCTGTGCGCCCTGGCGGTCCTGGCCTACCGCAGGGCGACGGCGCGGGGCTGACCGTCATGAGCCTCGGCGACCGCATCGGCAGGACGCTCAACTTCGGCGGGACGGACCGGCCGTCCCGCTGGAGGCGACTGCTCGGCACCTCGCTGGGCCTGGTCTACCTGTTCTACCCGATCACCGACGTCACCTCGGGCGAGATCACCGGGGCCAAGGCGGCGTGGGCGGTGGTCGCGCTGGCGGCCTTCACGGCGTCGTACGTCGCCACCGTGCTCAGCCCCGCCGACTACGGCGAGCCGGGCCGGTGGACCCCGGCGCTGCTCGCGTCGACCGTGCTCATGGCGGTGACGCTGCCGCTGATCTTCGGCGGCGGCTGGCTGGCGCTGCCGATCTACGTCACGGTCCTGCTCAGCATGGCGCTGCCGCTGCGGCGGGCCGTCGCCGGCGTCGCCGGCATGGCGGTGGTCGTGACGGCCGAGGGGCTGGTGAAGGGCGCGGACGCCGCCACGATCGGGCTCCTGCTGCTGCAGATGACCACGCTGTCGGTGCTGTTCATGAGCGTGCGCAACACCCGGAGCCTGCTGGTCCGGCTGCACCGCGCCCAGGGCGAGGTCGCCCGGCTGGCGGCGGGGGAGGAGCGGCTGCGCATCGCCAGGGACCTGCACGACCTGCTCGGGCACACCCTGTCGCTGATCGTGCTGAAGAGCGAGCTGGCCGGGCGGCTCGCCGAGCAGGGCTCGCCGCGCACCGCGGCGGAGATCCGCGACATCGAGCAGGTGGCGCGCACGGCGCTGCGCGAGGTGCGCGAGGCCGTCAACGGCTATCGCCGGCGCGGCCTGGCCGAGGAGCTCGACGGCGCCCGCGCCGCGCTGGACGCCGCCGGCGTCGCGGTCACCGTCCGCACCGCCGGCACTCCCTTGCCGGACGACCTCGACGGCCTGCTCGGGTGGGCCGTGCGGGAGGGCGTGACCAACGTCGTGCGGCACGCGCGGGCGCGCAGGTGCGAGATCTCCGTCACCCTGCGGGACGGGGACGCCGTCCTGGAGGTCCGCGACGACGGCCGCACGGGCGCGGCGTACACGCCCGGCACCGGGCTCACCGGCCTGGCCGAGCGGGTCCGCGCCCGCGGCGGCTCCCTGGACGCCGGTGTGGCGCCCGCCGGAGGCTTCCGGCTGCGGGTCGTCGTGCCCGCGCCCGTAGACTCGCGCACCTAGACCCTCCCCCCGGCCCCTGCGCACGCGAGGCCCTTCTCCGAGGAGACCGCGATGATCAGGGTGATCCTCGCCGAGGACCAGGCGATGGTCCGGGGCGCGCTCGCGTCCCTGCTCGGGCTGGAGCCGGACATCGAGGTGGTGGGGGAGGCCGCCACCGGCGAGGAGGCCGTGGCCGTCGCCGTGGCGGCCCGCCCCGACATCGCGCTGCTGGACATCGAGATGCCCGTGCTGGACGGCATCGCGGCGGCCGCCCGGATCCTCGGCCAGGCGCCCGGCTGCCGCGTCATGATCCTGACGACGTTCGGCAGGCCGGGCTACCTGCGCAGGGCCATGGAGGCGGGCGCCTCGGCGTTCCTGGTCAAGGACAGCCCGGCCAAGGAGCTGGCCGCCGCGATCCGCAGGGTGCTGCGCGGCGAGCGGGTCATCGACCCGGGGCTGGCCGCGGCGGCGCTCAGCGCCGGGCCGAACCCGCTGTCGGGACGGGAACGCGACGTGCTGAGAGCCGCCTCCGACGGCTCCACGATCATGGACATCTCCCGGCGCCTGCACCTGTCGGAGGGCACGGTCCGCAACTACCTGTCGGCGGCGATCCAGAAGACGCACGCGCGCAACCGGATCGAGGCCGTGCAGCGCGCCGAGGCCCAGGGCTGGCTCTGAGCCCGCCCGCGAGCGAATCTACGCTGTAAAGGCGCCGGGCCGGGCGACGGCCCCGATCACGGGAGACGGGCCACGCCGCCGAGGATCGCGGGCTTCGACAGGTCGTACTCGGCCTCCCACTCCACCTCCGGCCGCCAGGCGGCCACCGGCACGAGCCCGGGGCGGAGCAGATCCATGCCCGCGAAGTAGGCGGCGATGTCCGCGTGCGACCGCGGCTTGGCCGCGCCGCCGGCGGTCCTGGCGTAGAGCGCGCGCACCTGCCGGTCGGCCGGGTCGCCGATGTCGCGGCGGTAGCCGTGCGACAGGACCAGGTAGCTCCCGGGCGCCATCTCCGCGCGGAACCGCGCGACGATCCCGCCCGCCAGGGCGTCGTCCGGTACGAAGTGCAGGATCGACACCATCAGCACCGCGACCGGCCGGGACAGGTCCAGATGCCCGCGGACGGCCGGATCGCCGAGGATCCCCTCCGGCTCGGTCAGGTCGCCGGGCACCACGATCGTGTCGGGGTTGTCGGCCAGGAGCGCCCGGGCGTGCGCGAGCACGATGGGATCGTTGTCCACGTAGACCACGCGGGAGCCGGGCGCGGCGTCCCTGGCGACCTCGTGCACGTTCTGCCCGGTGGGCAGGCCGGTGCCGATGTCGAGGAACTGCCTGATCCCGAGCTCGGCCAGCAACCGCACGGCCCGGCCGAGGAAGGCGCGGTTGGCACGGGCCATCTCGCGGATGCCCGGCACCAGGGAGATCACCTGCTCCGCCGCCGCACGGTCGGACTCGAAGTTGTCCTTGCCGCCCAGGTAGTAGTCGTACATCCGGGCCACGCTCGGGACGGAGGGGTCGACACCCATGGGAACGTCGCCGCGTTCCGTCATGCACCTGTCTCCATGCCGCAGATCCTACGGTGGATCGCCCTTATAGGGATCATCCTGTCCGGTGATGCGCGCGGCTCAGGGTCGGATTTATCCCGCGGTCCCGCTACGGGGCGGCGGGGCGCAGGTCGGCGACATGGCGGATGAGGTCGCCGACATGGACGATGCCCATGCACCGGCCCACCTCGTCCACCACCACCAGGTCGTCGTACACGCGGGCGGAGTCCTTGCCCGCGACCTGCATCGCCGCGATGGCGGGCGTGGTCTTGGGGACGATGCGCGGCGGGTCGGCCAGGCGGTGCGCGGGCTTCTTGGCGTGCAGCGCGTGCCCGTACGGGCCCGCGATCGACAGCAGGAAGCGGCCACGCTCCACGCTCGCCCGCGGACGCTGGTACTCGTCCACCAGGATCACGCTGGTGATCGAGGGTCCCGCGGCGAGCGCGTCGGCCACCTCCTCGGCCGTGACCTGCGTGCCGAACGTCACCGCGGGCATGAGGAACTCCTGCACGCGCGGGCCGAGGTCGATCGTGGACGGCTCGGGCTCGGCGGGCACCGGCAGCGGGACGTGCACGCGGCCGTGCGAGGGACGCCAGTCGATCGGGGCCAGCAGCGGGCCATGGGCCAGCCGGATGCCCCAGCGGCGCAGCATGGTGAGCTGGGCCTCCTCCCGCACCAGGGGCGCGAGCACGTGGATGCCCATGCCCCTGGCCATCTGGGCGACGGCGCGGGCGAGCGTGCCCCGCCGCGGGTCGCCGGGGATGCGGTCGACCAGCTCGGGGGAGAGCACGGCCGCGTACGGCGAGGCGTCCGCGACCAGGTCCAGGGGCATGTGGGAGGCGCCGAGGCCGCCGATGGCCACCAGGTAGCCGATCGTGCGCAGGCCCTCGATGCCCACCAGCAGGCCGCGCCGGTGCTCGGGCGGGAAGTCGCCGGAGACGACGAGGATCACCTCGCGCGGGCGCCGCCGGGTGGCGCGCATCGCCTCGTGGAGGGGCGCGAGGGCGGCCGAGCCGTCGATCACCGCGCCGGAGGGGACGGTGAGCACGAGCGGCAGCCGCGCCTCCTCACGCCCGGCGGCGTAGGCGGCGGCGACGGCGGGGGTGATGTCGCGCGAGTAGCCCGCGGGCGTGCCGCCCGCGGCGGCCTCGACGGCGATGACCCCGCCGGTGTCGAGGTCGACGATCGGCCGGAACATCGGGAGACCGCCCGGAGCCGGGTGGGCGGAGCGGGCCTCGGAGGGGGCCGCCAGGGGTGAAGCGGCCGAGGAGGTCGGACTGTGGACCGTCACATCGCGATTGTCCTGCGGTTTCAGCGGGATCTACCAGTCACAAGGGCGAATTCACCCACTTTTCGTTGAGCGTTGGAAGGAAAGTACGTCTTTACAGGAAGTGCGGAACCGGGTAACGGCCCGTGGTCGTGCGGCGTCCGCCGCGGGCCCGGGCCCGCCGTCGCGCGATAGGGTGTGCCGTCGGCGCGGCGCGCGCCCGGGGCCGGGAGGGGGCATCGTGGCGTCACGTCCCGCGGCCGGCGGAGGGCGCTGGGTTCCGGTCGCGCCGGAGCGCATGGCCGGCTGGGCGCGCGGGTTCGCCGAGCGGCACGGCCCCGCCGAGGCCGTCGTCGCGGGCGCGGAGCGCGATGTGGTCGTGCTGCACGCCGCGGACGGCGCGGTGGCCGAGTGCCACGTCCCCTTCCCGCCGCTGACCTTTTCTCCGGGCTCCCCGGACTCCCCGGAGCAGGACCCGCTGGAGGCCCTGGTGGCGCACGCGGTCCGGCCGCGGCGCGTCGGAGTCCTGCTGGTGCGCCTGGGCGGGCACGCGGCCGGCGTCTTCGAGGGCGAGCGCCTGGTGGTCTCCAAAGTGGGTGCCCGGCAGGTCCACGGGCGCAGCGCGGCCGGGGGATGGTCGCAGCAGCGGTTCGCCCGGCGCAGGGAGAAGCAGGCCGGCGAGGCCGCGCGGGCGGCGGCCGAGGTCGCGCTGCGGGTGCTCGGCCCCCACGTGCCCGGCATGGAGGCGGTCGTGCTGGGCGGGGACCGGCGCGCGGTGGAGGCCGTGCGCGGGGACGCGAGGCTCGCCGGGGTCTTCGCGCTGGCGGGCGGCCCGTTCCTCGACGTGCCCGACCCCCGCCTGGCCGTGCTGCGTGAGGCTCCCGGGATGTTCCGCGCGGTGCGCGTCCGCGTCCTTGATCCGGGCGAGGGCTGACCCTCAGGCCGCCAGCGGGATCATGAACACGAAGCACGCCCCGCCGCTCGGGGAGTCCTCCACGTGGACGCCGCCCTCGTGGGCCCGGGCGATCTCGTCCACGATCGCCAGGCCGAGACCGCTGCCCGCGCCGTCGCGCTCGGGGTAGGCGCCGAGCCGGGTGAAGCGCTCGAAGATCCGCTGCCGGTCGGGCTCGGGGACGCCGACGCCGTCGTCGGACACCGCGAGCACCGCGACGGCGCCGCGCCGGCCGACCTCGACGCCCACGTTCCCCCTGGCGTAGCGCTGAGCGTTGTCCAGCAGGTTGGCGAGCACGCGGGAGATCTCGGCGGGCACGGCCTCCACGGTCACGTGCGAGGCGATGTCCAGGGAGACCTGGCAGTGGTCGGCCCGGTCCTTCAGCTCCCGGTGGACGCGCTCGCCGAGGTCGAACCGCTCCCGGTGCCCGGCGCGCCGCACCCGCGTCCGGGCCAGCAGCAGCAGGTCGGCCACCATGGCCTCCAGGCGGTCGGCGCACGGCAGCAGGCGGGCCGCCAGCGTGGGGACGTCGGTCTCGTCCGGGTGGGAGATCGCGTCCTCCAGCTCCGTCCGCAGCGCCGTGATGGGGCGGCGCAGCTCGTGGGCGACGTCGCCGGCGAAGCCGCGTTCGCGTTCGAGGTGGTCCAGCGTGACGCCGAGCGCCTCCAGGAGGCCGGCGATCTCGGCGGGGTCGTCGCCGTCCGGCGCCAGGCGCCGGGCGTGCCCTTCATTGATGGAGGTCAGGGCGGCGGTGACGGCGGCGACCCGCCGGAGCGGCCGCCTGCGGGCCGCCCGGCCCGCCAGCGCGGCCACCGCGGCGAGGGCGGCCGCCGGTCCCATGTGGTGGGCGAGGCTCCGCGGGATCCCGCCGGCGTGGCCGTCCGCGCCCGGCCTGGGATGTCCGCCTGCGTGGCGTGACGGCGAGCGTGTGTGCCCGATGCCCACGAGTGCCTCCCCTGCGAACGCTCCCGGCGCCCGTGTCCCCGGCCGGGCCCGCCGGAGCGACCTCCGGCCCGGCGCCGGCCGGGTCGGCGAGGGCGCCCGCCCGCGCCGCGAACCCGTGGCGCCTCTCAGACAACTGTACGTCGCGATGGTTCTGACCTGCGAGGACGCCCGTCCGGAGGTCGCCGGTCCCCGCCGCGCGCGCCGGCCGCCGCGGGGACGGGGTGACGTGGCGCGCGAACCGCCTGGGGCGGGGTTCGCCCTCGTGGCGCGGCCGGTACGGGCTCTCGCGGGGACGCTGGCCGTACACTAGGCGTATGCGCACTCCCGATTGATCGGCGCACTCACGGAGGCGGGCCGTCCCGCGCGGCCGTCCCGCGCCCCCCGTCACCTTCCGACAGCACGTTCCTCGCCCGAAAGTTCCCCCGTTCTGGGAGTGTTCCCTCATCATGATCATCGCCTCCGACATCGAACTGCGCGCCGGTTCCCGCCTGCTCATCGAAGGGGCGTCCTTCCGCGTCAACCCGGGCGACCGCATCGGCCTGGTCGGCCGCAACGGCGCGGGCAAGACCACGCTGTGCAAGGTGCTCGCCGGGGAGGGCCTGCCCGCCGCGGGCACGGTGACCACCAGCGGAAGCGTCGGCTACCTTCCCCAGGACCCGCGCACCGGCGACCTGCACGTGCTCGCCTCCGACCGCATCCTGTCGGCCCGCGGCCTGGACGAGGTGCTGCGCGAGCTGCGCGAGGCCGAGGGCGGCATGGCCTCGGCCGACGATCGCGTCCGCGACCGCGCGGTGCGCGCGTACGGCCGCCTGGAGGACCGGCTGCACGTGCTCGGCGGGTACGCCGCCGAGGCCGAGGCCGCCTCGATCGCCTCCAGCCTCGGGCTGCCCGACCGGGTGCTCAAGCAGCCCCTGGAGACGCTGTCCGGCGGCCAGCGCCGCCGGGTCGAGCTGGCCCGCATCCTGTTCAGCGGAGCGGAGACTCTCCTGCTTGACGAGCCGACAAACCACCTCGATGCAGACTCAATCGGGTGGCTTCGTGATTTTTTACGATCCCACCAGGGCGGCTTGATCATTATTAGCCACGATGTCGGGCTACTTGAAGCGACGGTCAACCGCGTCCTGCACCTCGACGCCAACCGCGGCGTCGTCGACACCTACAACGTCGGCTGGACCGCCTATCTCGCCCAGCGCGAGACCGACGAGCGCCGCAGGAAGCGCGAGCGCGCCAACGCCGAACGCCAGGCCTCGCAGCTCCTCGCGCAGGCCGACCGCATGCGCGCCAAGGCCACCAAGGCCAGGGCCGCGCAGGACATGGAGCGGCGGGCCCGGCGCCTGCTCTCGGGTGTGGAGGAGGAGCGCCGCAGCGACAAGGTGGCCAAGCTCCGCTTCCCCGACCCCGCCCCCTGCGGGCGCACCCCGCTGACGGCGACGGGCCTGTCGAAGTCCTACGGCTCGCTGGAGGTCTTCACCGACGTGGACGCCGCCGTCGACCGGGGCAGCAGGGTCGTGGTGCTCGGCCTCAACGGCGCGGGCAAGACCACCCTGCTGCGCATGCTCGGCGGCCTGGAGAAGCCCGACAGCGGCGAGGTCCGCCCCGGCCACGGCCTCAAGCTGGGCTACTACGCCCAGGAGCACGAGACCCTGGACGGCGGGCGCAGCGTGCTGGAGAACATGCGCTCGGCGGGCCCCGACGTGCCGGACGTGGCCCTGCGCAAGGTGCTCGGCTCGTTCCTGTTCAGCGGCGAGGACGCCGACAAGCCCGCCTCCGTGCTCTCCGGAGGGGAGAAGACCCGCCTGGCCCTGGCCACGCTGGTGCTGTCCAGCGCCAACGTCCTGCTGCTGGACGAACCCACGAACAACCTGGACCCGGTCAGCCGCGACCAAGTACTTTCGGCGTTGAGGTCCTATTCTGGGGCAATTGTCCTCGTTACGCATGATGAGGGCGCCGTGGAGGCCCTGCAACCAGATAGGGTGATCTTGCTACCGGACGGAGTGGAAGACGCGTGGAGCGATGAATTTTCCGATCTTGTGGCACTTGCCTGATCTTAATTTGAGCGGGTACGGATCTTTTCCCGTGGAGTAGGTAGCCGATCCGGCAGAAATGACTGATCATGGCGTGAGTAACGCTGCGGAAGTCTGGCACTACAGGAGGTACTCGTGGCCGAGACTCTGAAGAAGGGCACCCGGGTGACCGGAGCCGACCGTGAAAAACTGGCCGCCGATCTCAAGAAGCGCTACGCCGCGGGTGAGAGCATCCGCGCGCTGGCCGCTTCCACCGGCAGGTCGTACGGGTTCATCCACCGCATCCTCAGCGAGTCGGGCGTGACTCTGCGCGGGCGCGGCGGGGCGACCCGGGGTAAGTCGAAGCGCTAGACGCGGCCGCCTCGAACGCGCGACCGCACCGCTCGGAGGTTCGGCCGGCGGCCGTTCCCGACACACCGATAGAATCTCATTCTGGAGACTCGGGCGTGCCGGGACCGCGACTGCACGAACGGAGCGAGCGATGCCGGAAGCGACGGTTGGGGGGAGTGCGGCGAAGATCTCGGCGGACGAGGGCGCCGGACCGGGCACGAGAGGAACGCGGACGCGTTCCGCGGGGGTGCGCGGCGAGGCTGACAGGGCCCTCGGCAGCGAGGAGCTCGCGGAGATCGGCATGCGCTTCGAGGTGGACGGCGAGATCGCGACGATCACGCTGGACCGGCCGGACAAGCGGAACGCACAGACGTTCGCTACCTGGTCGGCCCTGGCCCGGATCGGCAACACGTTGCCCGGGCAGGTGCGCGTCGTCGTGGTCAGAGGCGAGGGGCCGTCCTTCTCAGCGGGCATAGACCTGCGAATGTTCACTCCGGAGGGCGTACCGGGGCAGGGCTCGTTCGCGTCCGTGGCCGCGCTCGACGCCGATGTGTCCGGCGAGCGGATCAGGCAGGCCCAGCAGGGGTTCCTGTGGCTGAGACGTCCGGACATCGTGTCGATCGCGGTGGTTCAGGGGTACGCGATCGGGGCCGGATTCCAACTGGCCCTGTCCTGCGACCTGCGGATACTCGGGGAAGACGCCAAATTCTGCATGAAGGAGCCCGCGCTCGGGCTCGTCCCGGACCTGACCGGCACCAAGCCGCTGGTCGAGCTCGTCGGCGTGTCCAAGGCCCTGGAGATCTGCCTGACGGCCCGCGTGGTGGAGGCCGGAGAGGCGCTGAGGATCGGGCTCGCCGAGCAGGTGGTTCCCGTGGCCGAGCTGGAGGCGGCCACCGCGAGGCTCGCGTCCGCCCTCCTGACGACCGACAGGGCGGCCGCGGCGGCGACCAAGCGGCTGCTGCGCGGCGCGCAGGGGCGCTCGCTGGAGGACCAGAGCGCGGCGGAGCGCGCGGAGCAGGTGATGCGCATCCAGACCATGTTCGGTGCTCACGGCGCCGCGGGCAATGACGAGCGCACGAAGAGCATGCGAAACGTGCGGGACCACCCGGAGAACGACCCCGGCGGCCGGGCGCCGTCCGCGGGGTGATCGTTCGCCCTGAGCTGATCGGGGAATGCCGCGTCCGGCCGGCGCGCTGCGCCCGAAGAAGATGACGGGCATCCCGGGCTCATAAGACACGGGGAGAAGATTCGGCGAAGGGCGACGATGTCGATGCTGGGCGGGGGAATGGGCGGCGGATACGGCCCCCAGGTGATGCGGTCCCTGCGGCGGGACAGCTCCGTGACCAAGGAGCGGCTGACCCCGGGCACCGTCCCGCGCATCGCCCGCTACGCCAGGCCCTACCGATGGCACATCGCCGCGTTCCTCGCGCTGGTCGTCCTGGACGCGGCCATCGTGATCGCCAACCCCCTGCTGCTGAAGGCGATCATCGACCACGGCATCCTCCCGCGCCGCACCGACGTCGTGATCAACCTGTCCCTCGTGATCGCGGGCCTGGCCGTGGTGGACGCGGGGTTCGGGCTCGCGCAGCGGTGGTTCTCCTCGCGCATCGGCGAGGGGCTGATCTACGACCTGCGCACCGAGGTCTTCGACCACGTGCAGCGCATGCCGGTCGCCTTCTTCATGCGCGCCCAGACCGGCGCGCTGGTCTCCCGGCTGAACAGCGACGTCATCGGCGCGCAGCGCGCGCTGACCAGCACCCTGTCGGCCGTGGTGTCCAACGTGGTGAGCCTGATCATGGTGCTCGGCGCGATGCTGCTGCTGTCGTGGCAGGTGACGCTGGTCGCGCTGGTGCTGCTGCCGATCTTCATCCTGCCCGCCCGCTGGGTCGGCCGGCGCATGTCCGGCCTCACGCGTGAGCAGATGCAGCTCGACGCCGAGATGAGCTCGGTGATGACCGAGCGCTTCAACGTGGCCGGCGCCATGGTCGCCAAGCTCTACGGCCGCCCCGACGACGAGGCGCGCCACTTCGGCGAGCGCGCCGGGCGGGTGCGCGACGTCGGCATCACCGTCGGCATGTACGGCACGGTCTTCCGCGTCGCGCTCGGCCTGGTCGCCGCGCTGGCCACCGCCCTGGTGTACGGCGTGGGCGGCGTGCTGGTCGTCGACGGCGCCTTCGCCATCGGCACGCTGGTCGCGCTGGCCGCCATGCTCATGCGCCTGTACGGGCCGCTGACCAGCCTGTCCAACGTGCACGTGGACGTGATGACCGCGCTGGTCAGCTTCGACCGGGTCTTCGAGGTGCTGGACCTGAAGCCCATGGTGGCCGAGCGCCCGGACGCCAGGCCCCTGCCGGGCGGGCCGGTCACGATCGAGTTCGACGACGTGAGCTTCCAGTACCCCTCGGCCGAGGAGGTCTCCCTGGCCTCGCTGGAGTCGGTGGCCCGCCCCGACACCGGGCCCGGCCAGGAGGTCCTGAAGGGGGTCGACTTCACCGCCGGCCCCGGGCGGCTGGTCGCGCTGGTCGGCCACTCCGGCGCGGGCAAGACCACGATCACCTCGCTGGTCTCCCGGCTGTACGACGTCACCGGCGGCACGGTGCGGATCAACGGCGTGGACGTGCGCGACGCGACGCTGGCCTCCCTGCGCGACACCATCGGCGTCGTGACGCAGGACGCCCACCTGTTCCACGACACCATGGGCGCCAACCTGCGGTACGCGCGGCCGGACGCGAGCGACGAGGAGATCTGGGAGGCGCTGCGGGCCGCCCAGATCGCCGACCTGGTCGAGGCGCTGCCCGAGGGCCTGGACACCGTGGTCGGCGACCGCGGCTACCGGCTGTCCGGCGGCGAGAAGCAGCGGGTGGCGCTGGCCCGGCTCCTGCTCAAGGCCCCGCGGGTGGTCGTGCTCGACGAGGCGACCGCGCACCTGGACTCGGAGTCGGAGGCGGCGGTGCAGCGGGCCCTGAAGACCGCGCTGTCCGGCCGGACGTCCCTGGTGATCGCGCACCGCCTGTCCACGATCCGCGAGGCCGACATGATCCTGGTCGTCCAGGACGGCCGGATCGCCGAGCGCGGCCGGCACGACGACCTGCTCGCCCGGGGCGGCGCCTACGCCGAGCTGTACCGCACCCAGTTCGAGCACCAGCGGTGAGGCGCGCGGCCCCCCGGCCGCCTCACAGGTAGCCGAGCCGCCCCAGCTCGTCCTTGGCGATCTTCTCCACCAGCGCGGCCTGCTCGGGGCGCAGCCCGGAGCGCCACACCCCGACCCGGGGAGCGGACGCGCCGTACAGGCCGACCGTGGCGACCCGGGCCTCCAGGAACGCCGAGACCGAGGCGATCGTCTCGTTCGGCGAAGCGGCCATGTCCTCGTAGCGGATCGTCAGGAGCTGCTCGCGCGGCATCTCCTGGCGCAGCGCGGCGCTCAGGCGCACGGCGCTGCGCCAGCGCAGGGCGCACTTGCCCGCCGGGTCCATGCGCGACCACTTGTCGCGGTGCTCGCCCGCGTTGACCCCGAGGAACGGGTTGGGGAACTCGGTCTCGTCGCTGAGCAGGCCGGGCCTGGCCCACGTCATGGACGACCGGTCGGCCAGCATGTCGGCGGCGACGTCCCTGCCGTCGCGGATCACCTGCACCAGCCGGGCGTCGGGGAACGCCTGGAGCAGGATCGGCGCGCTGTAGAGCAGGTCGGGGTTGGCGTCGCCGAACCGGACGACGGCGCCGGGGGACGCGCACGGGCCGCCGCCGCTCACGGCGCCGGCCTCCCGGCACACCACCGGGCAGTCGGCGCAGGCCCCGGGGACGATCTGCCAGGCCTCGGCGAGCGCGTCGCGCAGCACCCGCACCGCGCCGCCGCCCTTCCTGCGCATGATCGAGGGCCGCCGCGCGAAGGCGTACACCACGTGGGCGACCGCGGCCCGGCCGATGGTGACGTGGAAACCCGGGGAGCGTTTCAGCGCACGGGCGAGGAGGTCCGCGCCGGACTGCGGGGCGCCGAGCACGAACACCGGTCGACGGACCTTGATGCCGTTGACCACGAGAATGTGGGGCGGGGGTCGCATAAGTGAGGACAGTCTGACACCCTTTGCGAGGTGAACGAACCGGCTACGCCCCGCCTCTCGGTGGTGCATGGCGTCACCTGGGTAAGAGTACTCACCATGGCGGAAGTTTCACCCGATTCGCGGGGCATCGCCGCCATTGATGGCGCGGGCGTCCTCCCGGCGCCGCGGCCTGTCTCCGAAGTCTCCAGAGTCTCCGCGGTCTCCGAAGCCCCGCGAGTCCCGGGCGGCGTCCGGTGAACGGCCGGCGCCTGTGGGTGCCCTCGCGCCTGCGGCCGGGCGACCGGGTGGCGATCGTCGCCCCGTCCGGCCCCGTCGACCCGGTCGGCCTCGCGCGGGGCCGCCAGGTGCTCGCCGAGACGGGCCTCGAGGTCGAGGTCATGCCGAGGGTCATGCACCGGCGCGGCTACCTGGCGGGATCGGACGCCGGGCGGGCGGCCGACCTGCAGGAGGCCTGGTGCGACCCCGCCTACCGCGCGGTGGTGTGCGCCCGCGGCGGGTACGGCGCCACCCGGCTGCTGGAGCTGTTCGACTGGCACGCCATGGAGGCGGCCCGCCCGAAGATCCTGCTCGGGTCCAGCGACATCACCGCCCTGCACCAGGCGTTCGCCGTCCGCCTCGGCGTCGCGAGCTGCTTCGGGCCGATGCCGGCCTGCCAGACGCTCGGCGACCCCGAGGGGCCGGACCCGGCCTCGCTCGCCCACCTGCGCGCCTCGCTGTTCGAGACCGAGGCGCCCGGCCCGATCACCGGGGACCGGGTCATCGTGCCCGGCCGCGCCGAGGGCCCGCTGACCGGCGGCAACCTGGCGCTGCTCGCCGCCCTGTGCGGTACGCCGTACGCCCTGCGCGGGCGCGGGCGCCTGGTCCTGCTGGAGGACGTCGGCGAGGAGCCCTACCGCGTCGACCGCATGCTCACCCAGCTCCTCCAGGCGGGCTGCCTGGACGGCGTGGCGGGCATCGCCCTCGGCTCCTGGGTGGACTGCGGCGACCCGATGGCGGTGCTGATCGAGCGGCTGGCCCCGCTGGGCGTCCCCATGATCGCGGGACTGCCGGTCGGGCACGGCTCACCACAGTTCACCGCCTGGATGGGGGCGGACGCGGTTATTGATACGGAATCGTGCTCTTTGGCTTGCCTGTTCCGCGACCCTGCCACGGCAATGTAGGCGACGGTCCGGGGAAAGACAGCGGTAGTTGGGAGCCTCGTGTGGGCTTGTTCAGGCGGCGCCGCGACCGGCGGGCCGGCGCGCGGCGCGCGATCGAGGACGTCGACCTCGACTCGCTGCTCGCGCTGGTCGCCGACGATCTGGGGTACTCCTGGGAGTTCACCCCCGACGGCGCCACGCTCGTGCTGTCCGGCCCCCGGCGGGTCGCCGTCCCCCTGACGGGCCTGCGCCGTGAGGTCGCGCGCCGTCCCCGCGAGGACTGGCCGACGCTGGCCGCCGGCCATCTGACCCGCGCGGTCGAACGGGGCGACCACCTGCCCGACGTGTGCGACCTCGCCCGCGTGCGCCCGCTGCTGCGCACCCGCGTCGTGCTCGCCGACGACCCCCGGGAGGACCCCTCCCGGCTGATCGGCCGCCATCTCGGCTCCGACCTGGTCGAGATCCTCACCGTCTACGGCAGGCCGGTGCGCCCGGAGGAGGCGTTCTGCTGGCCCGTCACCCCCGCCGAGGCCCTGGACCTGGCGGCGGCCAACGTGCTGGCCGACGAGCGGCTCACCTCCGAGCGCGTCGACCTGGACGGCACGCCCGCCTGGATCATGTCCGGCTCGGACTCCGGCGCCGCGGTGCACCTGCGCCGCATCGAGGACTACCTGCTCGTGTCGTCCGACGGCGTCATGGTCGCGATGCCGCGCCCCGGCGAGATGATCGTCCACCCGATCGGCGGGCTGTCGGTGATGCGCGCCATCGAGCGGCTGTGGCTGCACGCCCGCCGCGAGTACCGCTCCCGCGACGACGGCCTCAGCCCGCACGTCTACTGGTGGAAGGACGGCAGGCTGACCAGGATCCAGGCCGACCTGGTGGTCCAGGACGGCCAGCGGCGCCTGGTCGTGGCCCCGCCGCCCGAGTTCGCCCGCATGCTCGCCGACCTGGCCCGGGGCCGCTAGCCCATGAGGCCGGCGGTGCGGTGCGGGGCGCCCTCGGGCTGGGAGAGGGTGTGGGCGGCGTGGATCAGCGGGACGTGGCTGAACGCCTGCGGGAAGTTGCCGACCAGCCGGCCGTAGCGCGGGTCGTACTCCTCCGCCAGGAGCCCGACGTCGTTGCGCAGGGCCAGCAGCCGCTCGAACAGCTCGATCGCCTCGTCCCGCCTGCCGATCATGGCCCGCGCCTCGGCCAGCCAGAAGCTGCAGGCCAGGAACGCGCCCTCGCCGCCGGAGATGCCGTCGACGGCGTTGCGCTGGGCGAGGGGGTAGCGCAGCACGAAGCCGTCCGACATCAGCTCGCGCTCGACGGCCTCGACGGTGCCGATCACGCGGGGGTCGTGGGGCGGCAGGAAGCCCGTCTGGGGGATCAGCAGCAGCGCCGCGTCCAGCTCCTCCGAGCCGTAGGACTGGGTGAAGGTGTTCCGCTCGGCGTCGAACCCCTTGGCCATGACCTCGGCGTGGATGCGCTCGCGCAGCGCGCGCCACCGGTCGGCGGGCCCGTTCTGGCCGAACCGCTCGACCTGCCGTACCGAGCGGTCGGCGGCGACCCACGCCATGACCTTGGAGTGGACGAAGTGGCGCCGTGGCCCGCGGACCTCCCACAGGCCCTCGTCGGGCTCGTCCCAGTGCGACTCCAGGAAGTCCATCAGCGAGCGCTGGATCGCCCAGGTGCGCGACAGGGCGGGCAGCCCGGAGGCCCGCGAGACGTACAGGCAGTTGATCACCTCGCCGTAGACGTCGAGCTGGAGCTGGTCGACGGCGGCGTTGCCGATGCGCACGGGCCGGGAGTCCTCGTAGCCGTCCAGCCAGGACAGCTCCATCTCCGGCAGGCGCCGCTCGCCCGCGACGCCGTACATGATCTGCAGGTCCTGGGGACGGCCGGCGATGGCGCGCAGCAGCCACTCCCGCCAGTCGCGGGCCTCCTCGACGTAGCCGGCGCCGATCAGCGCGTCGAGCGTCATCGTCGCGTCGCGCAACCAGCAGTAGCGGTAGTCCCAGTTGCGGACGCCGCCGAGGTCCTCGGGCAGCGAGGTGGTCGGGGCGGCCACGATGCCGCCGGTCGGGGCGAACGTGAGGGCCTTCAGGGTGATCAGCGAGCGGGACACCGCGTCGTGCCAGCGCGTCTCGCCGTCCGGCTGCCACTGCCCCGACCATTCGGTCCAGATGGCCTCGGTCTCGGCCAGTTCCGCGATCGGGTCGATGTCGTGCGGCTTGGGGGAGTGGGAGGGGTGCCAGGTGAACACGAACGGCAGCCGGTCGCCCGCCCGCATGCGGAACGTGGCGCGGTGGGCGTAGTCGCCGCCCTGCAGCGGGACCGGCGAGTGCAGCCAGACCGAGTCGGGGCCGCCGATGGCCTGGAGGATGCCGTCGCTGCGGCGCACCCAGGGCACGATGCGGCCGTAGTCGAAGCGGATGCGGATCTGCGTGGCCATCTCGACGGTGCCGGCCAGGCATTCCACGACCCGCACCAGGTCGGGGTTGGCCTGGCGGGGCGGCATGAAGTCGGTGACGCGGACGGTGCCCTCGGGGGTGTCCCACTCGGTTTCGAGGATCAGCGTGCCGGGGCGGTAGCGGCGGCGGGTGCTGAGGCGGCGGCCGGGGCCGGCCGGGCCGATCCACCAGCTTCCGTTGCGCTCGCCGCCGAGCAGGGACGCGAAGACGGCGGGGGAGTCGAACCGGGGCAGGCAGAGCCAGTCGACCGAGCCGTCCCGCCCGACGAGCGCGGCCGACTGCATGTCCCCGATGATGGCGTAGTCCTCGATCCGCATGCCGTCACGCTAGTACCCCGTGGCGGTGGGTGGGTCACGATCCCTGCGGCGGGACCTCCCCGGGCTCCGGGCGCGGGCGGGGGCGCATCCGGGGCATGAAGAACTGGGTCAGCGGGCCGATGGTCAGCGCGAAGACCACGGTGCCCACGCCGACCGTGCCGCCGAGCAGCCATCCGGCGGCCAGGACCGTGAGCTCCACGAGCGTGCGCGCGGCGCGGATGGACAGGCCGAGCCGGTGCAGGCCGGTCATCAGCCCGTCGCGGGGGCCGGGGCCGAGCCCGGCGCCGATGTAGAGGCCGGTGGCCGCGGCGACGAAGACCACGCCCGCCAGCAGGTAGGCCCAGCGCAGCGCGAGGTTCTCCGGGGTGGGCGCCAGCCAGAGGGTCAGATCGGCGAACAGGCCGAGGAAGACGATGTTGCTGACCGTCCCGATGCCCGGCCGCTGCCGCAGCGGGATCCAGAAGACCATCACGGCCAGCCCCACCAGGATGATCCACGTCCCGATGGACAGCCCGGTGCGCACCGACAGGCCCTGGTGGAACACGTCCCAGGGGCCGTTGCCGAGGTGCGACTCGACCTGCAGCGCGGCGCCGCCGCCGTAGAGGGCGAGCCCGGCGTACAGGCGCAGGAGCCGCTGGGGGAGAGATCCCAGGTAGGGGAGGGAGAGTTCGCTCATAATGCTGGTAATGGTGTGAGCTCATTGGCTTGCTCATAAAGGGCCAATCCGAGAAAGTGGCCTTATGGAGCGCTATCTGAGCGGGCCGCAGCTCGCCAGGCTCATCGAGATCCCCGCCGGCACACGCCCCTACTACCGGGCCCTCGCCGGGTCGGTGCGCACGCTCGTGCTCGACGGCCGCCTGCCCACGCGGGTGCGCATGCCCGCCGAGCGCCACCTGGCCGACGCCCTCGGCGTCAGCCGCACCACGGTCACCGCCGCCTACGACCGGCTGCGCGAGCAGGGCTACCTGGAGAGCCGCAAGGGCGCGGGAAGCTGGACGGCGCTGCCCGCGCCCGGCGCGCTCGGCACCGAGAACCCCTGGACGTCCGCCGACGGCGACGACGGCCTGCTCCCGCTGCACTCCGCCGCGCCGCCCGCGACGGTCCTGCTCCCCGAGGCCCTGGCGGGCGCCGCCGAGGACTACCCCCGCTACGGGCTCGGCACCGGCTACGACCCGATGGGCATCCTGCCGCTGCGGGAGGCCATCGCCGGGCGTTATGTCGCCAGGGGCCTGCCCACCCGGCCCGACCAGATCCTCGTCACGCTCGGCGCCCAGCACGGCACCCACCTGCTGATGTCCCTGCTCGCCGGGCCGGGCGACCCGGTGCTCGTCGAGTCCCCCACCTATCCGCACGCGCTGGACGCGGCGCGCGGCCGCGGCGCGCGGCTGGTCCCCGTCGGCGTGCAGGAGAACGGCCCGCCCATGGACCTGGTGCGCTCCGCCCTGCGCCAGTCGGGCGCCCGGCTCGCCTATGTCATCCCCGACTTCCAGAACCCGACAGGGGTGCTGATGCCCGACGCCGCCCGCGCGGCCCTGACCGAGGCGGCGCGCCGGCACGACACGACGCTCATCGTGGACGAGAGCTGGACCGAGATGGCGACCGACGAGGCGCCCGCGACCTCCCCGCTCGCCGCCTTCGACACCGACGGCCGGGTGATCAGCGTCGGGTCGTCGTCCAAGCTGATGTGGGGTGGCCTGCGCATCGGCTGGATCCGCGCGACCGCCGCGCTGGTCCGGCGCCTGGCCGTGGTGCGCGCCTCGGTCGACCTCGCCGCGCCGCTGTTCGAGCAGCTCGTGGTGACCCGCCTGCTCGCGCGGATCGAGGAGGTCAGGGCCGAGCGCCGCAGCACGATCACCGCCTCGCGTGCGGCGCTGGTGGAGTCGCTGCGCGAGCGGATCCCCGAGTGGCGGTTCACCCTGCCCCGCGGCGGCGCCTCGCTGTGGGTGCGCCTGGACGCCCCGGTCGCCACCCCGCTGGCCGACGCGGCCGCCGCCTGCGGCGTGCGGCTGGCCCCGGGCCCGTGGTTCGGCGTGGACGGCACGCTGGAGCGCTACCTGCGCCTGCCCTACACGATGTCCCCGGCGGCGCTCACCGAGGCCGTCCGCCGCCTGGCCGTGGCGCGCACGCTCGGCCCCGGCGCCGTCCACGGCCGTCCCGCCGCGCCGCTG
The DNA here is from genome assembly GCF_014200435.1 of Sphaerisporangium krabiense. Lineage (NCBI taxonomy): Bacteria > Bacillati > Actinomycetota > Actinomycetes > Streptosporangiales > Streptosporangiaceae > Sphaerisporangium > Sphaerisporangium krabiense. The sequence continues at coordinate 1,357,109 of NZ_JACHBR010000002.1, forward strand.
ACGCCGACGCTGTGAGGCGGGCCTAGGCGGGCACCTCGCCCATCAGCACGCGCAGCCGCCGCGAGAAGCCCAGCAGCACCGCGGCGGCGGCCACGGCGATCACGGCGAGCGTGGCGAAGTAGGCGGGCTGGGACATGTGCCCGAGCAGCCGCGCCGTCTGGCCGCCGATCGCGTCGCCGACGGCGAACGACAGGAACCACACCCCGAGCATCTGGCTGCGGAACGCGCGCGGGGCCAGCTCGGTGGTCACCGACAGGCCCACCGGGCTGAGCGACAGCTCCCCGAACACCTGGATCAGGTACACCAGGAACAGCCACCACACCGAGATCCTGCCCGCCTGGGCCAGGTGGGCCGCGTAGGCCATCACCAGGAAGCTCGCGCCGACCAGGAACAGGCCGGCGGAGAACTTCTGCGCGGCCCCGACCCGGGAGCCGAGCCGCACCCACAGGGCCGCGAACACCGGCACGAAGATCAGGATCAGCAGGGGGTTGAACGACTGGGTGGTCGCGGCGGTGATGGAGTGCCCGAAGAGCCGCAGGTCGGTCTTCTCGGCCGCGAAGTCGTTGAGCACGGTGGGGGCCAGGTCGTAGATCATCCAGAACACGGCGGCGGCGGCGAACAGCCAGACGTACGCCTTCATCTTCGTTCGCTCGCCGGAGGTCATGTTGTGGCTGCCGAGCAGGATGTAGGCGAAGTAGGCGATCGGCACCAGCACCGTGATCACGGTGAGCGCGACCGTGAACCGGTCGACGGTGAGCGTGCCCGACAGCGCCCACAGGCCGAGGGCGAGCGCCACGGTCGCGAGCCCGGCGACCGCCAGGCTGCCGAAGCGGCGGCCCTCCTCGGGCGTGAGGCGATGGCCGGGCTCGTCTCCGGCGCCGCGCAGGTGCCGCGCGCCGAGGACGTACTGGGTCAGGCCGACGGCCATGCCCACGGCGGCGGCGCCGAAGCCGAGGTGCCACCTGCCGTCCTTGGCCAGGTTGCTGACGACGTAGGGGGCGGCGAAGGCGCCGAGGTTGATGCCCAGGTAGAAGATGGAGAACCCGGCGTCGCGCCGCGCGTTGTCGCCCTCGGGGTACAGCCGGCCGACCATGGTCGAGATGTTCGGCTTGAGCAGGCCGGTGCCGGCCACGATCAGCCCCAGGCCGAGCCACACCAGCGCGGCCCCCTCGATCGGGACGGCCATGCAGATGTGCCCGAGCATGATCACGCAGCCGCCGGCGAGCACCGCCTTGCGCGCGCCGAGCACCCGGTCGGCCAGCCACCCGCCGGGCAGCGCCAGCAGGTAGACCAGCGCGCCGTAGACGCCGACGACCGCGGTCGCGGTGGTCTTGGGCAGGCCGAGCCCGCCGCCGGAGACCGTGGCGGCCAGGAAGAAGAACAGGATGGCGCGCAGCCCGTAGAAGCTGAAGCGCTCCCACATCTCGGTCATGAACAGCGTGACGATGCCGCGCGGATGACCGAAGATCGTTTTCTCTCGCGCGCGCTGGCCGGCCTCTACGGACATGCCGGTACGCCCCCGTTTCGCTCAGGTGTGCCGCGATCCCCCCCGAGACCGCGTGATCGCTCCCGGACGGGCGTCAGCGCGCCCCGACCAGATGGACCGACTGTCCTGAATATCCGAAAAAGTGCTCACTGTACAAATATGGGCGCTCGCTGTCCGTCCACATGATCACGGTTCGTGGCCGTCCGGGCACCCCTCGGCGCCGCCGGGAACAGGGGCGTCCCTTGTCACCCACGAGGTCTTGTCTGCCATGAACGCCTGTGGTGCGATGCATGCCACCTGTGCACGCGGGATCACCAGGAGGCGCGACATGGCCGACCCCCGGGTCATTGCGGAACGTTCCGAGATCGAGGCCGAGATCGCCGGCCGCACCATCTGCGATCAGCTCAAGCTCACGGCCGAGCGCTTCCCCGACGCACCAGCCTACTCCGACCCCGCGCCCGACGGCGGCTGGACCACCCTGACCTACGCCGAGGCCCGCCACCGCGTGCTCGCGATCGCGGCCGGCTTCGCCGCGCTCGGCCTCGGCCCCGGCGAGGCCGTCGCGCTGATGATGGTCAACCGCAGCGAGCACGTCCTGGCCGACCTCGGCGCCGTCCACGCGGGCGGCGTGGGCTGCTCGATCTACTCGACCTTCGCCCCCGACCAGGTCGCCTTCGTCGCCGGGGACGTCGGCGCCGGGATCGCGGTGCTCGGCGGCCCCGAGGATCTCGACCGCTGGCGGCAGGTCCTGGCGGGGCCCGGCGGGCCGCGCAAGGTCATCGTGCTGTCCGGCGCCCCCGAGGGCGAGCGGTTCATGAGCTGGGACGACTTCCTCGCCCTCGGCGAGCGGGAGCTGGCGCGCGACCCCGCCGCCGTGGAGGCCCGCGCCGCCGCCGTCACCGCGGGCGACGTGCTCAGCGTGCTCTACACCTCGGGCACCACCGGCGACCCCAAGGGCGTGCCGCTCACCCACGCCGGAATCTTCTACGAGGTCGTGGGCACCGACCGCCTGACCCGGCTGCCCGAGCGCGGCGCGCAGATCTCCTACCTGACCTACGCCCACATCGCCGAGCGCGTGCTCAGCCTGTACCTGCCGCTGTTCAAGATCTCCCACACCTACTTCTGCACCGACATGGCGCAGCTCGGCGCCGTCCTCGGCCAGGTCAAGCCCGTGCTGTTCTTCGGCGTGCCGCGGGTCTGGGAGAAGATGATGGCCCGCCTGCAGGCGCTGCTCGGCACCCAGCCGCAGGAGCAGCAGGACCAGGTGCGCGCCGCCATGGCCGCCGGCCTCGCGTACGTGGAGGGGCTGCAGTACGGCCGCACGCCCTCCGCCGAGGTCACCGCGGCCTACGAGCGCGCCGACGCCGCCCTGCTCGCGATCATCCGCGCCATGATCGGCTTCGAGAACGCCCGCTGGCTGGCCACGGCGGCGGCGCCCATGCCGCTGGAGGTGCAGCGCTTCTTCGCCGGCCTCGGCATGAAGGTCCTCGACGTGTACGGCATGACCGAGACCAGCGGGGCGTTCACCGCCAACAGCGACGGCGAGTTCAAGCTCGGCACGGTCGGGCGGCCCGGCCCCGGCGTCGAGGTCCGCATCGCCGCCGACGGCGAGATCATCACCCGCAGCCCGGCCAACACCCCGGGCTACCTGCACCGCCCCGACGCCACCGCCGAGCTGATCGACGAGGACGGCTGGCTGCACACCGGGGACGTCGGCTCGATCGACGAGGACGGCTTCGTCAGCATCCTCGACCGCAAGAAGGAGCTGATCATCACCGCGGGCGGCGAGAACATCTCCCCGGCCAACACCGAGAGCTACCTCAAGGAGCACCCGCTCATCGGCCAGGCCCTCGTCCACGGCGACCGCAGGCCCTACGTCGTGGCGATCCTCACCCTGGACGGCGAGGTCGCCCCGGTGTGGGCGCGCGGGCACGGCATCGAGTTCACCACCCTCGCCGAGCTGGCCGCGCACCCCGGCGTGCTCAAGGAGGTCGAGGCCGCCGTCGCCGCCGCCAACGGCAAGCTCGCCCGCGTCCAGCAGGTCAAGAAGTGGCGCCTGCTGCCCGACGAGTGGACCGCCGAGACGTTCGAGCTCACCCCGAGCCTCAAGCTCAAGCGGCGCGTCATCCACGCCAGGTACGCCGAGGTGATCGACGCGATGTACGAGGGCTGACCGGCGGCCCTGTCCGGGTATGTCCAGGCCTGCGTCGGTCTGTGTCGGCGCTGTGCCGGCGCCGGTGTTTTACCCGAGGCGGCGCGTGTCGGGCTCCGGGGGTTTACCGGCCGGTGCCTAGCCTCCACCGCATGACCATGAGACGTCTGCTCACGTCCTCGGTGGCCGGGCTGGTGGGGCTCGCCGTCCTGGCGGAGGCCCCCGCGGCGACCGCCGAGGCGCCCCCGCCCTCGTCCCGGGGCGGCCTGGCGGCGGGGCCCGCGCGGGCGCCCGGAGGCCCGGCCATCCGGTCGGTGCGGATCCGCCCGAGGAGCCCGGTGGCCCGGCCCCGGGGCGTGGTCCGCCTGGTCGTCGAGGTGGTGGCCCGCGGCGCCTCCGGCCGGAACGGGGTCACCTTGCGCGTCGAGCCCGCACGCCGCGGCGCCGCGAAGCGCCCCCCGGCGCGCGGGAAACGCTCAACGGCCCGCGGGAAACGCTCAACGGCCCGCGCGAAGCGCTCCCCGGCCCGCGGGACGGGTTCGGTGACCCGTGGGAAGCGGTCCGCGGCGCGTGGGAGGCGCGCCACGCGCCCTCCGGTGGTGGCGCGTCCCTCCCTGGCCGCCCGCACGGGCGCGCCCGTGGCCGGCGCCGCGGGGCCGGGCTGGGAGCTGTGGCGGTTCGACCCGCCGGTCGGGCTCAGCCGCTGGTACCCCGCGGGCCGGTGGCGGGTGGTCGCGACCGTCAGGAACGGCGGCGGAGCGCGCTCGACGGCGTCCTCGACGTTCCTGTTCCGTAAGGCCACCATGTTCAGCGGCGTACGGGTGACCCCGGTGCGCGGGCGGGCGTGGCGGGTGCGCGTCTCCGGCACCCTCATGCGGGTCGACCCGGCGGGCAGGTACGACTACTGGTCCTTCCCCGGTCAACGGGTCGTCGTGCAGTTCAGGAAGCACGGCGGCAGGAAGTGGCGCAGCGTCGCCAAGGCCCGCGCCGACGGGGAGGGCCGGTTCGTGCGCCAGGTGAGACGGGCACACGGGACATGGCGCGTTATATATCCAGGAAACTCGCATTACTCGCGTAGTACCACCTCACAGCGACATGTAGCGAGAAAATAGGACAAATCGACTTGCGTCATGCCATGACCTGTGTGGCGGAGTGTCCATTTTGTAATAATCAGTGAGGCCGGCCCCGGCAACTTTCCCCGTCCTGAGAGCGTCTATGACGTAGGCACACCCCCGCTTGGGATGCCTTTCTCCACGGGGAGAGGAAAGTCCGAATGATGAAACGCATCGCCACCGCTCTGGTGGCGGCCGCCGTGGGCGCCTCGGTGCTCACGGTGGCGGCTCCGGCGCTGGCCGACCCGGCGCCGGACGCCCCGGTCAGCATCGAATCCGTCAAGGTGACCCCCGACCCGGTGGTCATCCGCGGGTCCGACGACGTCACGGTCACGGCCACGGTCCAGACCGTGAACGCCGCGGACGTCAAGATCGGCTTCGGGCCGACGGGGCAGGGCGGCGCGCCCGACTGCAACCCGTGCGCCGGCGCCGCGAAGGCGTCCGCCGGTGGCGCGGAGTGGAAGACGTGGACCCGGAGCATCGTCCTGGACCGCCGCGACCCCGACGGCAAGTGGGTCGTGTACGTCGAGGCGACCGGACGCGACGGCAAGGTCGTCAAGGCCGAGTCCTCCTTCCAGGTCCGCCACGTCAGGGTCCACAAGCCGTACCGCGGCCCCCGCGCGACGCGGATCGAAGGGTTCGACGCGAGCCCCGAGCCGGTCAGGAAGGGCCGCAAGCTGACGCTCGAAGGCCGGCTCACCGCCGCCAGCTGCCGCGGCAACTGGTGGTGGAACGGCGACGTCTACGTCGTCGGCGACGGCCGCTGCCGTGACGACCACCGCTGGAGCGGCTGGCGTCAGGTCGGCTGGCAGGACATCAAGGTGTACTTCCACCCCGCGAGCGGCGGCCGGTGGCAGTACGTCGACACGATCGGGACCAACCCGGACGGGACCTTCTTCACGAAGATCCCGGCCTACTGGTCCGGTACGTGGAAGGTCGTCTTCGAGGGCGCCCGCGGCCTGTACGGGTCGTCGGCGGCCGACTACGTCAGGGTCGTCGGCTGACGGGCCGGTGAGCGAGTGGCGGAACGCCCGGTCCCGCGCGGGACCGGGCGTTCCGTCGTCTCCGCCGAGGTCTACGGCTCCCGCGCGAGCTCGAGGGCGGTCAGGTCCAGAGCGCTCAGCGTGAGGATGTTCGCGATCTGGTCGACCGGCATCCCGGCGTCGCCGAGCTGGGTGATGGTGACGGCCGCCCGCAGGAACACCCGGCCGATCACCACCTCGTCCACGTCCGGCATGTCCCTGCGGAAGAAGTCCGCGAGCTGCTGCCCCACCTCGCGGTCGGCGTGCACGCGGGGGTGGTTCAGCTCCGGGCTGGACAGGATGTCGGCCAGGTCCCTGCGCTCGTCGTCGGTGAGCTTGCTCAAAGGTGGTCGCCTCCCGCAGCGGTGTCGGTCACAGGGAGACTATGCGGTGGCGATCTCCGGGAGAACGCCACCCCGCCGGTGATCGGCGGGGCGGTGCCGAGCCCCGCGCCGCCCGCTCAGCGGGTGATCGCCTCGACCAGCTTGCGCCGCTGCTGCGCGCCGAGGCCGCCGACACGCCGCTTCTCGTCCACGCCGGCCCGCTCCATCAGCGCGGCGGCCTTGGTGGGGCCGATCCCGGACAGGGCGCGCAGCGCCTGCGACACCTTGATCTTCTTGGCCGTTTCGTCGTCGCGGTCGAACAGCTGGGCCAGCGTCAGCTCCCCGGCCTTCAGACGCGCGAGGAGCGCCGCACGCGCCTGCCGGGCCTCGGTCGCCTTGACGAGAGCGGCCTGGCGCTGCTCGGGGGTGAGGACAGGGAGGGCCATCGAGTACTCCTTGCATGGGTCGATGTCGTGGGCCGTATGACCCTTTCGTTGTGGTCGGGGGTGTGTTACCCCCACGACGGGCGTTAATCATGGGTTCTCCAGGCCAAGGCCTGATCCGGCCCGCCGCCATCCCCCCCGACATGTCAGATAAGTGGTGAAATTTGGGTCTTCAAAGTTCGGACTCACGGCCTGACTCTCAGTGAAGGCGCGCGGCGAAACCCCCGAGCGCGCGCCTGAGGGAGGAACACGTGAGACGACGTCTGTACGTCGCGATCGCCGTCCTGGCGTTGCTGCTGACCAGCGGCGTCACGGCCGTGGGCGCCGCCGCCGAGCCGCCGGGCAACTACCAGTACCTGGTCCAGGGGCCGAGCACGGCCCAGGAGCGGACCGCCGTGGTCGGGACCGGCGCCGCGATCGACGAGGTGGCCGACACCTCGGTCGTGGTCACCGCCAGCGAGGCCGAGGTCGCCGCCATCAAAAACCTCGGCTACACGGTGAAGCGGCTCCCGCGGCCGCTGGCCCCGTCGCTGCCGCGCCCGCAGGACTTCCCGCCCGCGGACTCCGGCTACCACAACTACGCCGAGATGACGGCCGAGATCAACCAGCTCGTCAGCAGGTACCCGAACCTGCTCAAGAAGACCAGCTACGGCACCTCCTACGGCGGCCGGGACCTGATCGCGGTCAAGGTGAGCGACAACGTCGGCGTGGACGAGAACGAGCCCGAGGTGCTGTTCACCCACCACCAGCACGCCCGCGAGCACCTGACCGTCGAGATGGCGCTCTACCTGCTCAACCTGTTCACCAGCTCCTACGGGACCGACAGCAGGATCACCAACCTGGTCGACACCCGCGAGATCTGGATCCTGCCCGACCTCAACCCCGACGGCGGCGAGTACGACATCGCGAGCGGCTCCTACCGGTCCTGGCGCAAGAACCGGCAGCCGAACTCCGGCTCGTCCAACGTCGGCACCGACCTGAACCGCAACTGGGCCTACAAGTGGGGCTGCTGCGGCGGGTCCTCCGGCTCCACCTCCAGCGAGACCTACCGCGGACCGTCCGCCGAGTCCGCGACCGAGGTGCGGGCGGCGGCCAACTTCGTGCGCGGCCGGGTCGTGGGCGGCGTCCAGCAGATCAAGGCCCACATCGACTGGCACACCTACTCGGAGCTTGTGCTGTGGCCGTACGGCTACACCTACAACGACACCGCGCCCGGCCTGACCGCCGACGACGCGAGCGCGTTCGCCACGCTCGGCCGCAACATGGCGAGCACCAACGGCTACACCCCCGAGCAGTCCAGCGACCTGTACATCACCGACGGCAGCGTCAACGACTGGATGTGGTTCACCTACAAGATCTTCAGCTACACCTTCGAGATGTACCCGCGGAGCGGCTCGCCGGGGTTCTACCCGCCCGATGAGCAGATCGTCCCGCAGACCACCCGCAACAAGGAGGCGGTCCTGCGCTTCCTGGAGTACGCCGACTGCGTTTATCGCATCATCGGCAAGCAGTCGCAGTACTGCGCGTAGCGTCCCGGCGCCGCGCCGGCGGGCGCGATCCCAACGGTCCCGCCGATTCCGTTATTTCTCACCAGTCACCTGGTAATGCGAAATTTCGGGACCTTTCGCTTTTTGCAGGCAGACGTGACTCTCGGTACGGAAACCTGCAAACCTCTCGGCGCGGCGCCCTGGCCGTGACCCCGTCCGGAATCGGGGGTGGGGTCACGGCCGGACCGGCGGCGCGGATGCGCGGGCCCGGAACCGCCGGACCGTCGTGCGGCGATACGGCCCGCCGCGGTCTGAAGTAAGCTTTCCTGTCCCGTAGGCATCAAAGGACCGCTCTCACCACAGGGAGCGCGGCCTGGCGCGTCCGGGGGCGCCATCCCGGGGCGGGCGTAAGCCGCCGGTGCGGGCCCCCGGCGGACGGTGGGCGTGCCGCGGGTTGGAACCATAGCACCTGGTGGGGGAGCCACCCCTGCGCGTCCGCCCTGGAACGAGGAGCCCGATCATGACCCCCGACGTCACCGAGGACACCATGGCCTTCGCCGACCTCGGGCTGCGGCCCGAGCTCCTGCGCGCGCTGCTGGACCTGGGGTACGAGGAGCCGACGCCGATCCAGCGCGAGGCGATCCCGCCGCTGCTGGCCGGCCACGACCTGCTCGGCCAGGCGGCCACGGGCACCGGGAAGACCGCCGCCTTCGCCCTGCCGATCCTGCAGCACATGCCGCGGGAGGACCGCGAGGGCGGCGCTCCGACGGCGCTGGTGCTCGTGCCGACCCGCGAGCTGGCCGTCCAGGTGTCGGAGGCGATCCACCGTTACGGCCGCGACCTCGGCGCCCGCGTGCTGCCGATCTACGGCGGCCAGCCGATCGGGCGCCAGCTCAGGGAGCTGCAACGGGGCGTGGACGTCGTCGTCGCCACCCCCGGCCGCGCGCTGGACCATATGGGCCGCAAGACGCTGCGGCTGGAAGGGCTCAAGCTGGTCGTGCTCGACGAGGCCGACGAGATGCTCGACATGGGGTTCGCCGACGACATCGAGGCCATCCTCCAGGAGACCCCCGAGGGCCGGCAGACCGTGCTGTTCTCGGCCACGATGCCGCCGCGCATCGACTCGATCGCCCGCGCCCACCTGAAGGAGCCGGTGCGCATCCAGATCGAGCGCGAGTCCACCGCCCCCGGCGAGGCGCCCCGCGTCCGCCAGAGCGCCTACGTCGTCTCCCGCGCGCACAAGCCCGCCGCGCTCGGCCGGGTGCTGGACGTGGAGGCCCCCGAGGCCACGATCGTGTTCTGCCGCACCCGCGAAGAGGTCGACCAGCTCACCGAGACCATGAACGGCCGCGGCTACCGCGCCGAGGCCCTGCACGGCGGCATGGGGCAGGAGCAGCGCGACCGGGTGATGGCGCGGCTGCGCGCCGGCACCGCCGACCTGCTGGTGGCCACCGACGTCGCGGCGCGCGGCCTGGACATCGAGCAGCTCACCCACGTCGTCAACTACAACGTCCCCTCCGCGCCGGAGTCCTACGTCCACCGCATCGGCCGGGTCGGCAGGGCCGGGCGCGAGGGCGTGGCCATCACGCTGGCCGAGCCGCGCGAGCACCGCATGCTCAAGACCATCGAGCGGGTCACCAAGAGCCGCATCGTGGTCGAGAAGGTCCCGACGGTCGCCGACCTGCGCGCCCGCCGCCTGGAGCTGACCCGCTCGGCGCTGGAGGCCAGCATCCTGGAGGACGACCTCGAGCACTTCCGGGTCGTGGTGGACACCCTGGCCGACGAGTTCGACGTCATGGAGATCGCCATGGCGGCGGTCAAGCTGGCGCACGAGGCCAGCGGCGCCGCCGCCGACGAGGAGGAGATCCCCGACCTCCCCCTGCGGCCGGAGCGCGAGGGCCGCGGGCGCCGCGACCAGGGCGGGCGCGAGGAGCGGCGCGGTCGCGCCCCCTCCAGCGGCATGACCCGCATCTTCGTGGGCGCCGGGCGCAGCGCCGGGGTCCGCCCGCAGGACCTGGTCGGCGCGATCGCGGGCGAGTCGTCCCTGAGCGGGCGCGACATCGGCGCCATCGAGATCGCCGACCGGTTCTCGCTGGTGGAGGTCCCGCAGCAGGCGGCGGACGACGTCATCGCCTCGCTGCGCCAGAGCACGATCAAGGGCAGGAAGGTCACCGTGCGCCGGGAGCGCTTCTCCTCCCGCTGACCCCGGCTCAGGCCAGCGCGTTGACGGCCGCGGCGAACACGGCGGGCAGCCGGCGGGCGGCCGGGACGACCAGCCCCGCCGTGCCGGGGCGCCGCCGCGCGGCCAGCAGCGCCTCGGTGAGGAGCCGGTGGCGCAGCGACAGGCGCCGCCACGCCCCCTCGTACGCCTGGGGGCGCCCGGCCCGCAGGCAGGCGACCAGCGCGCGGGCCGAGGTCAGCCCGAGCGACACCCCCTCGCCGGTCAGGGCGTCCACGTACCCGGCGGCGTCGCCGACCAGCAGCACCCGCCCGGCCACCCGGGCGCGCACCCGGCGCCTGAGCGGTCCCGCGCCGCGCACCGGCGTCGCGGCGGGGCCGTCCAGCCGGGCCAGCAGGTGAGGGAACGCCGCCAGGTGCTCGTCGTAGCGGCGGCGCTCGCCGCTCAGCACGGCCACGCCGACCAGGTCGTCGGCCACCGGCGTCACGTACGCCTCGCCGCCCCGGGCCCAGTGCACCTCGACGAAGTCGGTCCAGGGGGCCAGGCGGTAGTGCCTGCGCTGCCCGTACCGGCGCGGCGCGCGGACCGGCAGCTCCAGCCCGAGCAGGGCGCGCAGCGGCGAGTGCAGGCCGTCGGCCGCCACCAGCCAGCGCGCCCGCATCCCCGCCGCCTCGACGTGGTCGCCGTACTGGCGCAGGCCCTCCACCCGCCCGGGGACCAGCTTCACCCCGACCTCGGCCGCGCGCCCGGCCAGGGCCGCGTGCAAGGTCGTGCGGCGCACGCCGAGGCCCGTGCCGTGCCGGAACTCCGCGCCCACCCGGTGGCGCCCGTCGGCGTAGACGATGCCGCGCAACGGGTGGCCGGGCGCGGTGACGCCGAGGGCGCGCAGGGCGGCCGCGCCGGTGGGCATCAGGCCCTCGCCGCACGCCTTGTCGACGGGCGCCGCCCGGGGCTCCACCACCACGGCCTCCATGCCGGCGAGCGCCGCGTGGATGGCGGTCGCCAGGCCCGCGGGCCCGCCCCCGGCCACCAGCACGTCGATCACGCCGCCGCCTCGCCGGGCGCGCGGGCCGGCGAGCCGGGCGGCGCGAGCGTGGCGAGCGCCGCCGCCTCGCAGCGGACGCGCACGACCATCAGCGCCGCGTTGAGCACGGTGAAGACGGCCGCCGTCGCCCAGGCCCCGTGCACCAGCGGCAGCGCGGCGCCCTCCACGGCGACGGCCACGTAGTTGGGGTGGCGCAGCCACGACAGCCGGTAGGGGCCGCGCGTCACGCGGGGCAGGCCGGGCACGACGATGACCTCGGTGTTCCACTGGCGGCCGAGCGCCGTGATGCACCACCAGCGCAGCCCCTGGGCGGCGGCCACCAGGACGAGCATGGGCACGCCGAGGGCGGGGACGAAGGGGCGGTGCGCCAGGCCCGTCTCCAGCAGGCAGCTCACGAGCAGGCCGGTGTGCAGGGCGACCATCCACGGGTAGTGGCCGCGGCCGAACACCTCGCCGCCCCGGGCGAGGCTCCACCGGGCGTTCCCGCGCGCCACGACGAGCTCGGCGACGCGCTCGGCGCCGACGAGCAGCACCAGAAGGACGTACCAGGGTGACATGGGGCCGAATGATACGGGCCCGATGGTCTGCGCGAGGGCCTGCGACGACATCCGCGCCCTACCAGCGCAGCAGGACGAGCTCGGAGCAGAAGCCCGGCCCCATGGCCACCAGCACGCCCGGCGTGCCCGGCGGGGGAGGACGCAGCGCCAGCGTGTCGCGCAGCACGTGCAGCACCGACGCCGAGGACAGGTTGCCGGTGTCGGCCAGCGACCGCCAGGTCAGCTCGAGCGCGGCCTCGGGCAGCGCCAGGCTCTCGGCGACCGCGTGCAGGACCTTCGGCCCGCCCGGGTGGCAGACCCAGGCCGTCACGTCCCGCTCGGTGAGCCCGTGCGCGGCCAGCAGCGCGTGCACGTCGGCGGGCAGGTGGGCGCGCACGACGTCCGGGACGCCGGTGTCCAGGACCACCCGGAAACCGGTGTCGGTGACGTCCCACCCCATCACGCCCTCCGAGCCGGGGTACAGGTGCGCGCGGGTGCCGACGACCTCGGGCCCGGTGGCCGCCCTGCCGTCCCCGCAGGCGACCACGGCCGCCGCGCCGTCGCCGAACAGGCCGCTCGCCACGAGGTTGACCGGGGAGGCGTCGCCGCGCTGCAAGGTGAGCGAGCACAGCTCGACCGACAGCAGCACGGCCACATGCTCCGGCCATCCGCGCAGGTAGTCGTGCAGGCGGGCGATCCCGGCCGCGCCGGCCACGCAGCCGAGCCCGAACACCGGCACCCGCTTGACGTCCGGGCGGAACCCGAGCCGCCCGGCCAGCCTGGCGTCCACCGAGGGCGCGGCGATGCCCGTGACGGACGTGAACATGATCAGGTCGACGTCGGCGGGGGTCAGCCCGGCGGCCTCCAGGGCGGACGACACCGCCTCGGCGCCGAGCTCGACGGCCACCTCGATGAACTTCTCGTTGGCCGCGCCGAAGCCGTCCAGCTTGCCGTACTCCTCCAGCGGCAGGGCCAGGTGGCGGTGCCGGACCTGGGCGGCGGTGTGCACCCGGTCCAGCAGGCGCCGGCTCGCCCCCGGGGGCAGGCAGATGCGCGCGAACGCGTCCGTGATCTCGGCCTGGGGGTAGCGATGAGGTGGGAGGGCACCGCGGACCGCCGCGATTCGCGTCATAGGAATGTTCCCGCTTCGCCGACAGTGGGGGACATCTCTGTCTTGCCCACCCCGCCCGCCCGCATACCCCGGCCGCGGCGGTGAGACGATCAGCCGGGCACGCGCACCCCGGCGATCTGGGTGGCGTGCGCGACCAGGCGGCCCTTGTCGTCCCAGGCGTGGGCGGTCTCGTCCAGGCGCTCGCCGGTCAGGTCCAGGGCCCGCATGCTCACCCGCAGCGGTCCCGGCGCGGGCAGCCTGCGGATGTAGGCGGTGAACTGCACGGTCGGCGCCCAGCCGGGGACGCCGAGGTCGTAGGACACCGGCGGCACCGGGTCCAGGGCGACCAGCAGCGACAGCGGATCCCAGCCGGAGCCGTCGGCCAGGCGCTGCCAGCCGGAGATGACGCCGCGCCGGGCCGGCATGCCCAGGGCGAAGCCGAGGCCGGCGGGGTCGAGCCGCTGTTCGACGACCTCCATGAGCGGGACGGGGAAGCCCGCGCCCGGGGCCTCCGGGGGCGTGAGGAGGCAGTCCTGCTCGGCGGGGAGCGCGACCGGCTCGGCGTCCGACCACCACGGGTCCTCGGCGGTGAGCGCCCCCAGCGTGACCAGCGCCTCGACGCGGGGCCTGCCGTCCTGGAGCAGGCGGGCGCGGGCGTGGGTGAGGCTGCGGCCCTCGCGCAGCGGCTCCACCTCGACGGTGACGGGGCCGAAGGCGGGGGGTTCGAGGAAGGAGGCGCTGATCGAGGTGAGGTGCGGGTGCGCCTCGCCCGCGCTCACCGCGGCGGCCCGGCCGAGGACGGCCAGGAGGTAGCCGCCGTGCGGCCTGCCGCCGACGCTCCACCGCGGGTCCACGGCGGCCTCGTACGCGTGGCCGCCGGGCGTCGCGCGCCGGGCGGAGACCGCCGTCGCCTCCGCGAAATTCCCCATATCTGCCCCTTTCATTTCTGGTCAGGGTGACATCCCCGCCCGACGGCGTCACGCGGTGGGGGCCCTGGCGCGCCGGCCGCGCCGGGAGGACGATGAGGCCATGGAGCCGACCGCCGCGGCCGGGCCGCCGCCCGAGGAGTTCCTGGCCGCCGCCGAGGAACTGCTGGCCGTGCCCTCCACCGCCGACCGCCCCGCCGACCTGAGCAGGGCCCTGGACCTGGTGCTGGAGTTCGTCGGCCCCGGTTTCACGGTGGAGCGCTTCGAGTCCGGCGGCAAGCCGAGCGCGCTGCTCTACCCCGGCGCGCGCACCCGGTTCCGGGTCATCCTCAACGCCCATCTCGACGTCGTCCCCGCGGAGCCGCACCAGTTCCTGCCCCGCCGCGAGGGGACGCGGCTGTACGCCAGGGGCGCCCAGGACATGAAGGTGTCGGCGCTGGTGCAGGCCCAGGTGTTCCGCGAGCGGGCGGCCCTGCTGCCCTACCCGATCGCGCTGCAGCTCGTCACCGACGAGGAGACCGGCGGCCGCGACGGCACGCTGCACCAGCTCGACCAGGGCGTGCGCGGCGACTTCGTCGTCATCGGCGAGCAGAGCGGCCTGCGGATCGTCACCGACTCCAAGGGGATGGTCACCGCCGACCTGCGCGCCACCGGCCGCGGCGCGCACGGCGCCTACCCCTGGCTCGGCGACAGCGCCGTGCTCAAGCTGACGCACACGCTGCAGGCCCTGCTCGCCCGGTACCCCATGCCCGCCGAGGAGGCGTGGCGCACCACCGTCAACGTCGCGAGGATCGACGTCCCCGGCACGGCGCGCAACCAGGTCCCGGCCGTCGCCGAGGCGTGGCTCGACATCCGCTACCCGCCCGAGGACGCCGACTTCGCCGGCAGGACGGCCGAGGAGGTCGCCGACCACCTGCGGTCGTTCTGCGAGCCGGGCGTCACGCCGGTCGTCGGCCACCTGGACCCGCCGCACCACGCCGACCGCGACCGTCCCGAGATACGCGCCCTCTGGAGCGCCGTGCGCGAGCAGGGCCACGACCCCGCCTTCCTGCGCAAGCACGGCGCCGCCGACGGGCGCTTCTACCACGCGCGCGGCATCGACGCCGTCATCTTCGGCATCGGCGGCGACGGCCAGCACGGCCCCCACGAGTACGCCGACCTCACCACCGTCGCGCCGTACCACCGCGCGCTGACGCGCTTCCTCTCCTGAACGCGGGCGCCGGGGACACGGCCGGGCGCGGCGCGGGAAACTAAAGGCGCGGGCGCGCCGGACGCGGAATGGTAATTAGGCAGGGTAACGCCGATGTGACGTAGTGCGGCCCGCGACATTCGATAGTGCGCCATTCACGAGCCGCTTTCATATGCGTCGCGATCTACGGCGGATAGCGTGTTCCGAGGCTGAACGCCGCGTGCGGGCGTGGTCCCTGACGGGGGTGCACGAGGCTCGGGACCTGGCCGGACGCCCCTCCTACCGCGAGCGAGACCCCGCACCAGAAGAGAGGCAGGAGAACATGGCCGCCAGCAGACCCGCCCGTGTGGCGATCCTCGAACAGTTCAGAGCCGACGGCGTCACGCATATTTTCGGAAACCCGGGAACGGTGGAGCAGGGTTTTCTCGATGAACTGCGCGGATTTCCCGATATCGAGTACGTACTGGCCCTTCACGAGGCCGCCGCGGTCGGCGTCGCCGACGGCTACGCCCGCTCCACCCGCAGGCCGGCGCTGGTCCAGCTCCACTACGGCGTGGGCCTCGGCAACGGCATCGGCATGCTGTACGAGGCGCTGCGCGGCCAGACGCCGCTGGTCGTGGTGGCGGGCGAGGCCGGCGTGGCCTACGACGGCATGGACTCCCAGGGGTCGGCCGACCTGGTCGGCATGGCCAAGCTGGTCACCAAGTGGTCCACCCGCGTGGTGAACCCGGCGTCCACGCTGCGCATGCTGCGCCGCGCCTTCAAGATCGCCGCCACGCCGCCGTACGGGCCCGTGCTGGTGGTGCTGCCCGCCGACGTCATGGACGCCGTGATCGAGGAGGAGGTCGTGCCGACCTCGTTCCTGGACGCCGCGGCCAGGCCGTCCCAGGACGCCGTCGAGCGGGCCGCCCGGCTGCTGTCCGGCGCGCGGCGCCCGATCATCATCGCCGGGGACGGCGTCCACTTCTCCGGCGCCCAGGACGAGCTGGCCAGGGTCGCGGAGACGTGGGGCGCCGAGGTGTGGGGCGCGGACTGGTCGGAGGTGAACCTCCCCGCCGACCACCCCCTGTGCCGGGGCGAGATCGGGCGCATGTTCGGCACCTCCAGCCACCGGATCACCGCGGCCGCGGACGCCGTGCTGATCTGCGGCACCTACGTCATGCCCGAGGTCTTCCCCGCGATGGAGGGCGTCTTCGCGCCCGGGGCCAAGGTCGTGCACATCGACCTGGACGGCGAGGCCATCGCCAAGAACTTCCCCGTGGACCTCGGCCTGGTGGCCGACCCCCGGCACGCCCTCGGCCTGCTCGCCGAGGCCCTGGAGCGCCAGATGACCCCCGAGGCCCGCACCGCCGCCGGCGAGCGCCTGCGCGCCTCCGCCGAGGACAAGGCCGAGACCCGCGACCGGGCGCGCGCCCGCGACCTGGAGGACGCCGACACCCTGCCCCTGTCCACGGCCGTGTTCGCCCACGAGCTGGCCCGGCGGCTGCCCGAGGACGCCATGGTCTTCGACGAGGCGCTGTCGTCCTCGCCGGCCGTCTCGCGCTACCTGCGCGCCAACCTCCCCGGGCACTGGCACAAGAGCCGCGGCAGGACCCTCGGCGTCGGCCTGCCCGGCGCGGTCGGCATGAAGATCGCCAACCCGGACCGCACCGTCATCGGCTTCAGCGGCGACGGCGGCGCCATGTACACCTTCCAGGCGCTGTGGACCGCCGCGCGCCACGACGTCGCGGCCAAGTTCGTGATCTGCAACAACGGCCGCTACCGCACGCTGGACGACAACGTCGTGCACTACTGGGGCACCCAGGGCATCGCCGAGCACGAGCTGCCCGCCATGTTCGACATCAGCCACCCCGCGATCGGCTTCACCGGGCTGGCCGAGTCCCTCGGGGTGCGGGCCGTGCGGGTGGAGAAGCCGGAGCAGGTGGCCGGCGCCATCAC
The DNA here is from genome assembly GCF_014200435.1 of Sphaerisporangium krabiense. Classification (NCBI taxonomy): domain Bacteria; kingdom Bacillati; phylum Actinomycetota; class Actinomycetes; order Streptosporangiales; family Streptosporangiaceae; genus Sphaerisporangium; species Sphaerisporangium krabiense. The sequence goes on from NZ_JACHBR010000002.1 coordinate 1,374,058, forward strand.
CCAGGCCCTGGAGCACCAGGGGCCGTTCCTCATCGACCTCGTCATCGGCCGCGACTCCTGACCCCCCGCGCGGCCCCGGCCGGCCGGGCCACGACGCCGGCCGGGGTCCCCGGCCCCACCGGTCGGCGGCCGCTGCTGACCATCGAGCCGCTCAACGGCGTCTCCGGCTGCGAGCCGCACATCTTCCGCGCCGACGGCGCCACCCGCCTCGGCCCTCCCGCGGACGGCTGGGAGGCCGGGCGCGTCGAACGCCGTGCCTTCCCCCCGCGTGCGACCGAGCGGGGTGACCCCGCCGCTGTGCCGGCCCCCGCGTAATTTGGTTGCGGGCGATGTGGGGATTCTGGCGTTATTGATCCCGTCAGACGGCCGACGCGGAAGGAGGCGACGCGCGATGGTGTACAACAAGGTGACCGGCGGGCGGGCGCCCATCCGCATGTGGGCGGATCCGGACGAGGTCGAGCCGCAGGCGATGCGGCAGCTCCGCAACGTCGCGAACCTTCCGTGGACGCATGGTGTCGCCGTGATGCCCGACGTGCATTACGGCATGGGGGCCACCGTGGGCTCGGTCATCGCGATGCGCGACGCCGTGTCGCCCGCGGCGGTCGGCGTGGACATCGGCTGCGGGATGAGCGCGGTCAGGACCTCGATCACCGTCCACGACCTGCCCGACAACCTGCGCTACCTGCGCTCGCGCCTGGAGCAGGCGATCCCGGTCGGATTCCACGCCCACAAGCGCCCGGTGAACCCCGCCGCGCTGCACGGCTTCCCCACGGGCGACTGGGCCGGGTTCTGGAAGGGCTTCGACGAGCTGGCCCCCGCGGTGCGGAGCCGCCGCGACAGGGCCGAGGTCCAGATGGGCACGCTCGGCGGCGGCAACCACTTCCTGGAGGTCTGCGCCGACGACGAGGGCGCGGTGTGGGTCGTCCTGCACTCCGGCTCGCGCAACATCGGCAAGGAGCTCGCCGAGCACCACATCGAGCAGGCGCGCAAGCTGCCCCACAACCAGGACCTGCCCGACCGCGACCTGGCGGTCTTCGTCGGCGGGACGGCCAAGATGGACGCCTACCGCCGCGACCTGTTCTGGGCGCAGGACTACGCCCGGCGCAACCGCGCCATCATGATGGCCCTGGTCTGCGGCGTGCTGCGCAAGCACTTCGCGGGCATCTCCTTCGACGGCGCCATCTCCTGCCACCACAACTACGTGGCCGAGGAGACCTACGACGGCGTGGACCTGCTGGTCACCCGCAAGGGCGCGATCCGGGCGGGGGAGGGCGACCTCGGCATCATCCCCGGGTCGATGGCGACCGGCACCTACATCGTCAGGGGCCTCGGGAACGCCGAGGCCTTCGACTCCGCGTCCCACGGCGCCGGCCGCAGGATGAGCAGGGCCAAGGCCAAGAAGACCTTCACCGTGGGCGACCTGGAGGCGCAGACCGACGGGGTGGAGTGCCGCAAGGACGCCGGGGTGCTGGACGAGATCCCGGGCGCCTACAAGGACATCGAGTCGGTCATGGCGGCGCAGTCCGACCTGGTCGAGGTCGTCGCCCACCTGCGCCAGATCATCTGCGTCAAGGGCTGAGCGTCTCCCGGCCCGGCACCCTGGGGAATCATCCGGCCGGCGTTCCGGATGATTCCCTCTCCGGCGCGTCCGACGCCGGCGGGGCCGTTCCCCGCGGGCCTCGGGGAGCGCGGACGCCGTCCACCGTCTAATGTGAAAAGTACTGTGAAACATCGTTCACATCGGCGGTGCGGCTGCCGGGGGCGGGTCCCGCGCGGCCGTGCGCGCACGCGACGCGAGGAGGGCCTTCCCGGTGCTCGTTGACTCGTTCGGGCGAGTGGCGACCGACCTGAGGGTCTCGCTGACCGACAGATGCAACCTCCGCTGTTCCTACTGCATGCCCCCCGAGGGCCTGGACTGGCTGCCCAAGCCGGACCTGCTCACCGCCGACGAGATCTGCAGGCTCGTGGCCGTCGGCGTGGAGCGTCTCGGCATCACCGAGGTCCGCTACACCGGCGGCGAGCCCCTGCTGCGCCGGGAACTGCCCGAGATCGTCGCGCGGACGGCGGCGCTGCGCCCGCGGCCCCGCCTGTCGATCACCTCCAACGGCATCGGGCTCGCCCGGCTGGCCGCGCCGCTCGCCGCCGCCGGCCTCGACCGCGTGAACGTCTCCCTCGACACCCTGGACAGGGACACCTTCGTCCGGCTCGCCCACCGCGACCGGCTCGCCGACGTGCTGGCCGGGCTCGCCGCCGCCGCGGAGGCGGGGCTGCGCCCGGTGAAGATCAACACGGTGCTGATGCGCGGCGTCAACGAGCACGAGGCGGCGCCCCTGCTGCGCCACTGCCTGGAGCACGGCTACGAGCTGCGGTTCATCGAGCAGATGCCGCTGGACGCCCAGCACGGCTGGCGCCGCGAGGGCATGGTGACCGCCGACGAGATCCTCGCCGAGCTCGGCCGCGCGTTCTCGCTCACCCCCGACGACCCCGCGGCGCGCGGCAGCGCCCCCGCCGAGATCTTCCTCGTGGACGGCGGCCCGGCCAGGGTGGGGGTCATCGGCTCGGTCACCCGCCCGTTCTGCGGGGCCTGCGACCGGGTCCGGCTGACCGCCGACGGCCAGATCCGCAACTGCCTGTTCGCCACCGAGGAGTCCGACCTGCGCGGCGCGATGCGCGCGGGCGCCTCCGACGACGAGCTCGCCGAGCGCTGGACCGCCGCCGTCCGCGGCAAGCGCGCCGGGCACGGCATCGACGACCCCGGCTTCCTGCAGCCGGCGCGGCCCATGTCGGCCATCGGCGGCTGACCGTGCCTCCCGCGGCCCCCAGCGCCCCGTACGACGGCCCGGAGCGCCCGGTGGGGGATCGCGACGCGGACACGCCTTCCGGGGCCCGCAACGAGCCCTACGACGCCGTGGTGCTCGCCGGGGGAGAGGCGCGCAGGCTCGGCGGGCGGGACAAGCCGGGCGTCACCGTGGGCGGCCTGCCGCTGATCGCGCGGGTCGCCGCCGCCGTGCCGGACGCCGCCCGCCTCATCGTCGCCGGGCCCGCCCGCGCCGGGCTGCCGCCGCGCGCCGAGTTCGTCCGTGAGGACCCGCCCGGCGGCGGGCCGGTCCCCGCCGCCCGCGCGGGGCTGGCGCGGGTGTCCGCGCCGTGGACGGCCCTGCTCGCCGCCGACCTTCCCTTCCTGCTCCCCGGGCACGTGTCGGCGCTGCGCGCGGCCGCCGCCGGGGGCGCGGGCGCCGTCCTGGTGGACGAGGAGGGCCGCGAGCAGTGGCTGACCGGCGTCTGGCACACCGGGACGCTCGCCCGCGCGCTCGCCGCCTACACCGGCCGCTCGCTGCGCGGCGTGCTCGGCCCGCTGGAACCGGCGCGGCTCGGCCTGCCGGTAGGGGACGCGGGCCGGGTTCCGTGGTTCGATTGCGACACGATCGACGATCTGAAAGACGCGAGAAGGCGGCTGGCTCCCGGCGCGTCGTGAATCATCGGCGGACGCGCGGGAAAAGCCGTTTCCGGTCCGTACGAATATCTCCGGAGGAAAGAGACGCCATGAATGTGCTGGCCGAGTGGACGGCGCTGGTCTGCAAGGAACTCGGCATCGACCCCGAGGAAATCGATCGCGACGCGGTTCTGGACCTCACCAGAGACGTGGCCCACGGCGTGGCGCGCCCGGCCGCCCCGCTCACGGCCTACCTGCTCGGGCTGGCCCAGGGGGCGGGCACCGCGGCGCCGGACGCCCTGGAAACGCTCTCGACGCTGGCCCGCAACTGGGGTCAGGCGACGGCCGAGACATTGGGCGATCATTAGGGCGTCACCTGGGACGTCCTGAACATCACGAAAGCCGTATTACGGAGGTTTTCCCGGGAAATGGACGACGCCGGGTGGTTACGGGGGCAAACCACCCGGCGTCGCATCATCGGCGTTCCGACGGGGGCCCGGAACGCCGGCACGAGCGCTCCGACGGGGGACCAGAGCGCTTGTCTAAAGCGTACACCTACAACCCATGGGGTGCGTCAAGAGTTTGTCACGACCCGATCTCGCGTCGGTGGAGTGGTATCTCGGTTTGGTTAGGTGCTTCGTGGTCGAACGCCGAGCTCACGCCGCGGCTCGGCTGGTTGGCGCCGATCACCGCGATGTACGGCAGGAAGATCGCTCCGGCCACCAGCAGCGCCCTGACCGGCCATGGCACGCTCAGCGCGACCGCCAGGACAAGGCATACCAATCGGATCCCCATCTGGACGAAATACCGCTTCTCACGCCGGCCGATGTCCGCCGACAGCGACGGCTGGGCGTCGGTGACCTGATGAACGACCCGGCGGCGATGCCATACCTTCACAGCTTCCACCGTAGACCCAGGACCGGCGGGGTGTTCCGGCGGCCGCCGGTCCCGAGGCGTCATACGATCAAGGGCGACCGTGAGGAGAATGCAGGATGACCGACCGTACCTACCGCGTGACCGAGATCGTCGGCACGTCCCCCGAGAGCGTCGACCAGGCGATACGCAACGGGATACGCCGCGCGGCCGAGACCCTGCGCCACCTGGACTGGTTCGAGGTCACCGAGGTCCGCGGCCACATCCAGGACGGCGAGATCGGCCACTTCCAGGTCGGGATGAAGGTCGGATTCCGCCTCGAGGACTCCTGACCCGGGGCGTGACGGCCACCGGCCCCGGCCGCCGGGACGCTCCCGGCGGCCGGGGCCACGCTCGCGCCGGACCGCGCGGGCGCGCGGACCGTGCCGGCCTCGGCCGGCCTCAGCTGGCCTGGCTGACCGTCGACATGTTGAAGTCGGGCACGCGCACCGCGGGCATGACCGCCCGGGTGAAGTAGTCGCTCCACTCGCGCGGCAGCGTGTGCTCCTCGCGTCCGACCTCGGTCATCCTGTCCAGCAGGCCGACCGGGCTCTCGTTGAAGCGGAAGTTGTTGACCTCGCCGACCACCTCGCCCTTCTCGACGAGGTACACCCCGTCGCGGGTCAGGCCGGTCAGCAGCAGCGTCTGCGGGTCCACCTCGCGGATGTACCACAGGCAGGTCAGCAGCAGGCCGCGCTCGGTCGAGGCGACCATCTCGTCCAGCGACCGCCCGCCCTCCGGGCCCCTCATGATCAGGTTGTCGATCGCCGGGGTCGCGGCCAGGCCCGTCAGCTCGGCGGAGTGGCGGGTCTGCAGCAGCGCCGCCAGCGAGCCGTCGTGGATCCAGTCGGTCGGCGACAGCGGCAGGCCGTTGTCGAACACCGACCGCTGCCGGCCGCCCGCGTGCGCGATCACGAACGGCGCGCACTGGATGCCCGCGGCCCCGGGGTCGCTGGAGAGCCGCACCGGCGACTCGGACAGGGACTCGCCCACGCGGGTGCCGCCGCCCGGCTTGGAGAACACGGTGCGCCCGTCGGCCGCGTCCCTCGCGCCGGCCGACCAGTACAGGTAGATCATCAGGTCGGCGACCGACGACGGCGGGATCAGCGTCTCGTACCGGCCCGGAGGCAGGTCCAGGCGGCGCTTGGCCCAGTCCAGGCGGCGCGCCAGCCCGGCGTCCAGCGCCGCGACGTCGACGTCGGAGAAGTCCCGCGTGGCCACGCCCGCCCAGGCCGAACGGGTCATGTCCGGCGACTTGGCGTTCAGCTCCAGGCGGCCGGTCGGCTGGTCGTGGCGCAGGCGAAGGCCCGAGGACGAGCCGAGGAACGTCGTGGTGAGCAGATGCTCGGCGAAGCCGTACAGCTTGCGGTTGGCCGTCTCGGCCACCGCGAACGTCTCGCCGAGGGCCGGGGCGAACGCCGAGAACACCGCGATCGAGGTCGGCTCGGCCGGCGCGTCCCAGTCGGGCGACACCGCGGGCCCGACCAGCGGGCGGGCGTCCTCGGCCGGAGGGGCCTCGCGCGAGGCCAGATCCGCCGCGGCCACCACGTCGGCGAGCTGGCCGGGACGCACGGCCGTCCGCGAGACCACGCCGACGCCCTGCCCGGTCACCGAGATCACGGTGAGGCGCGAGGACCGGGTGACCCCGTTGGTGGTGAGCGTGTTGCCGGCGTAGCGGAGGTTCGCCGTGGACCCCTCGTCGACGATCACGACGCAGTCGTCGGCCTTGCTGAGGGCAAGGGCGCGCTCGACGGTCTCCTGCGGAGTCACTTTCCACCCTCCTGAACGGTGTTGAGAATCTTGACCCCGCGGAACAGCGCGGACGGGCACCCGTGGCTGACCGGCGCCACCTGCCCCGGCTGGCCCTTGCCGCAGTTCATCGCGCCGCCCAGCACGTAGGTCTGCGGGCCGCCGACCGCCTCCATGGACCGCCAGAAGTCGGTGGTCGTCGCCTGGTAGGCGACGTCGCGCACCTGGCCGGTGACCCGGCCGTTCTCGATGAGGTAGAAGCGCTGGCCCGTGAACTGGAAGTTGTAGCGCTGCATGTCGATGGACCAGCTCTTGTCGCCCAGGATGAACAGGCCGCGCTCCACGCGCGAGATCAGCTCCTCGGTCGAGGGGCCGTCACCGGCGGGCAGCAGCGACACGTTGGCCATGCGCTGGATAGGGACGTGCCCGGGGGAGTCGGCGAACGCGCACCCGTTGGAGGACCCGAGGCCCTTCAGCAGCGCCATGCGCCGGTCGAGCTGGTAGCCCACCAGCCGCCCCTCGCGCACGATGTCGAACCGCCGCGTCGCCACGCCCTCGTCGTCGTAGCCGATCGTGGCCAGTCCGTGCTCGGCGGTGCGGTCGCCGGTGACGTTCATGATCGGCGAGCCGTACTGCAGCGTGCCGAGCTTGTCGAAGGTCGCGAAGCTCGTGCCCGCGTACGCCGCCTCGTAGCCGAGCGCCCGGTCCAGCTCGGTGGCGTGCCCGATGGACTCGTGGATGGTCAGCCACAGGTTGGACGGGTGGATGACCAGGTCGTACGGCCCGGCCTCGACCGAGGGGGCCTTGAGCTTCTCCTCCAGCAGCTCGGGCAGCAGCGCGACCTCCGACGGGAAGTCCCAGCCGGTGCCGGTGAGGTACTCGTAGCCGCGCCCCGCGGGCGGGGCCAGCGTGCGCATGTCGTCGAAGCGGCCCTCGGCCGCCCGCATCGCGGTGAGGACCGGGTGGGTCCTGACCCGCTGCTGCGTGGTGTCGGTGCCGGCGGTGTCGGCGTAGAACTTCTGCTCCTTGACCTGCATGAGAGAGGCGGCGACGTGGTCGACGCGCGGATCCTTCAGCAGGCCGGCCGACCAGTCGGCCAGCAGCGCCACCTTCTCCTTCAGCGGCACGGAGAAGGGGTCGACCTCGTAGGACGACACCCAGGTGGCGCCGGCGTGGACCGGCTCCGGCGCGAGCTCGACCGGCTCGCGGTTCACGGCGGCGGCGACCCTGGCCACCTCGACGGCCTGCTCGGCCACCGCCGCGGCCGCCTCCGGGGTCAGCTCGATGCCGGCGGCGAAGCCCCACGTGCCGTCGCGGATCACCCGCACGGCGTAGCCGAGGTCGTCGGCGTCCATGGAGCCCTCTAGCCGGGCGTCGAAAAGGTTCAGGGTTTCGCCACGCACCCGCTCCAGCCGGAAGTCGGCGTGCTCGGCGCCCAGGTCGCGGGCACGCTGCAGGGCCGCGTCCGCCAATTGCCTCAGGGGCAGGGCGAGAAAGTCGGGATCGATCTGGCGCATGTCCACGATCCTAACCCTGTGATCTTGTGCGGCGCGGATAAGCGTTTACCTGCGAGTAGGCGATAGCGTCATGGCCATGGCTCGATCAGTACTCGTAACCGGCGGCAACCGCGGCATCGGCCTCTCGATCGCCCGCGAGCTGGCCGCCGCCGGTGACGCCGTCGCCGTCACCTACCGCTCCGGGGAGCCTCCCGAGGGGCTGTTCGGCGTGCGGTGCGACGTCACCAGCACGGAGGACGTGGACACGGCCTTCTCCAAGGCGGAGGCCGAGCACGGGCCCGTCGAGGTCGTCGTCGCCAACGCCGGCGTCACCAGGGACACCCTCCTTCCCCTCATGAAGGAGGACGACTTCACCGGCGTCCTCGACACCAACCTGACCGGCGCCTTCCGCGTCGCCAAGCGCGCCACCCGGGGCATGCTCCGACTGCGGCGGGGCCGCGTCATCCTGCTCTCCTCGGTGGTCGCGCTGCTCGGGTCGGCCGGCCAGACCAACTACGCCGCCTCCAAGGCCGGCCTCGTCGGCTTCGGCCGGTCGCTGGCCCGCGAGCTCGGCTCGCGCGGCATCACCGTCAACGTCGTCGCCCCCGGCTTCGTCGAGACCGACATGACCGCCGCGCTGGAGCCCGCGCAGCAGGAGGCCATCCTCAGGAACGTCCCGCTCGGCCGCGCCGCCACCCCCGCGGACGTCGCCCGGGTGGTCAAGTTCCTGGCGAGCGACGACGCCGCCTACATCACCGGGGCCGTGATCCCCGTGGACGGCGGCATGGGAATGGGGCACTGACATGGGAATCCTCGACGGCAAACGCCTCCTTGTGACCGGCGTGCTCACCGACGCCTCGATCGCCTTCGCCGTGGCGCGGCTCGCCCAGGAGCAGGGGGCCCGCATCGTCCTCACCGGCTTCGGGCGCATGAGCCTGGTCGAGCGCATCGCCAAGCGCCTGCCCGAGCCGCCGCCGGTCATCGAGCTCGACGTCCAGAACGCCGAGCACCTCGACACGCTGGCCGACCGCGTCGGCGAGCACCTCGACGGCCTCGACGGCGTCATGCACTCCATCGCCTTCGCCCCGCAGACCGCGCTCGGCGGCAACTTCCTCAACACCACCTGGGAGGACGTCGCCACCGCCGTCCAGGTCTCCACCTTCTCCTTCAAGTCGCTGGCCGTCGCGTGCCTGCCCCTGATGAAGGAAGGGGGCGCGGTCGTCGGCCTCGACTTCGACGCCTCCAAGGCGTGGCCGGTCTACGACTGGATGGGCGTGGCCAAGGCCGGCCTGGAGTCCTGCTCGCGGTACCTGGCGCGCGACCTCGCCAAGCACGGCATCCGGGTGAACCTGGTGGCGGCGGGCCCGCTGCGCACCATGGCCGCCAAGAGCATCCCCGGCTTCAAGGAGTTCGAGGACAGCTGGCCCGCCAAGGCGCCGCTCGGGTGGGACCTGACCGACACCGAGCCCACCGCCAAGGCGTGCGTCGCCCTGCTGTCGGACTGGTTCCCCGCCACCACCGGCGAGATCGTCCACGTCGACGGCGGCGTCCACGCCGTCGGCGGCTGACCCTCCGACGCCTCCGACGCGGGGCGCCGCGCCCGGCCTCAGGCCAGGCGGCGGTGCCCCGCGTCCGTCATTCCGAGGCCCTCCAGGGGGATCGTGCGCGGCCGGTCGCCGCGCCTGCGCGCCTGCGCGACGCGCGCGGCGAGGATCGCCGAGGCCAGCAGCACCGCGGTCAGGATCGTGCCCGCGGCGTCCTGCGGCGGCCTGCCGGCCACGACCCGATGTCCGCCGCGCGACAGCGCGGGCAGGGACTGCCCCGGCCACAGGGGCATGATCGGCGGGGCGTCCACGTCGGCGGCCGGGCCGGTGGAGCGCCTTACCGGCGGCATCACCACGGCGCCGCCCCGCGCCCCCGCGCCGGGATGCCGCGAGGGGACGGCGGTCTCCCACGCCGGGCGCCGCGGCCGCTCGGTGTCCTGGGGCCCCGCCGGGGCGGGCGGCACGGAGGCGGGCACCGGTGTGGAACGGTCCCGGGCGGCGGGGGGCGGGGCGGGGGAGGGCTCCGCCGCGCACTCGGCGGGGGCGAGCACCGGCGGGCAGGTGATCTCGACGGGCACCTCGGGCACGTCCACGTCCACGGTCGGCACGTCCCAGCCGGCGGACGGGCTCGGCGAGGGCTCGGGCGCGGGAGTGTCGGACGGAGGAGCGGCCGGGGACGGCGGGCCGTTCAGCAACTGCTCAGCCGTGTCCGCGACCTTGCGGGTCACCCGGTCCAGCGCGCCGGTCAGCCGACCGACCCCGCCCGCGGCGCCGTCCGGGTCTCCGGCCGCATCGTCGGGGGCGTCTCCGGCAGGACCACCGGCCGCCTCTCCGTCCGTACCGCCGGTCACAGGGCCGGCCATGGCACCGGTCACGGCACCGGTCGTACTACCGGTCACGGCACCGGTCGTGCCGCCGGTCATAGGGCCGGTCGTGCCGCCGGTCATGGGGCCGGAAGGGCCGCACGGGTCGCCGCCGTGGCCGGAGGCCGGGGCGCCGCCGTCGCAGGCGGGCGGACGCGCCGCCGCGGCCGCCGCGGGCGCCGCCAGCAGTGCCGCCACCCCGGTCAGCGCCAGCGTGAGCGCCCCCGCCGACACCGCGGCCGTGCCCTTGCGCATTCTTCGCCCTCCATCGTCATCGCGTCCGCGGCGGCACGCCCGGGCCCCGCGACACCTCGACAATCGTGTAACGTCACGCCGGTCATTCCAGTAAAAGGTGCGATTCGGTACCGACTAGTGATACGCGAACCGGGCTCCCGTTCGCCGCGCCGGACGACGCCCGGAGCCGCCGGCCCACGCCTCACTACGCTAGGCCCCGCCGGGCGACACGGCACCGCCTTCAGCCAGAGCCGAACCCTTCAACCGAAGCCGAGACCTTCGGCCGGAGGCGAGATAGATCTTCCGGAGGCGAGACCTTCGACCGAAGCCGAGTCCTTCAGCCGGAGCGGGACCTCCCGCCGGTCCGGGACCCTCAGCCCGGCAGAGCCCTTCCGCCGGAGGCCGGGACGTCTAGTCGGAGGCCGAGACGTCGTCCAGGGCCTCGCGTATCTCCACGGGCAGCGTGAGCGCCTCGGCCTGCAGGATGCCCTTGAGCTGGGCGTGCGTGCGCGCCCCCACGATCGCGGCCGACACCCCCGGCTGGTCGCGCACCCAGGCCAGCGCCACGGCCAGCGGCGAGACCCCGAGCCCGTCGGCCGCGGTGGTCACCGACTCCACGACCCGGCGGCACCGCTCGTCCAGATAGGGCTGGACGAAGTCGGCGAAATGCGGGGTCGCGGCCCGGGAGTCGGCCGGGATGCCCACGCGGTACTTGCCGGTCAGCACCCCCCGTCCGAGCGGCGACCAGGCCAGCACGCCCGCGCCCACGTGCTCGGCCGCGGGCAGGACCTCCCGTTCGGCGTCCCTGGCCAGCAGCGAGTACTCGCTCTGCACCGAGACGATCGGCGCCCGCGCCGGGGCCGACCGCTGCCAGACCCCCGCCGCCGCGAGCTGCCACCCCACGTAGTTGCACACCCCGGCGTAGACCGTGCGGCCGGAGGAGACGGCGGTGTCCACCGCGGCCAGCGTCTCCTCCAGCGGGACCTCGGGGTCGAAGGCGTGCAACTGCCACAGGTCGACCTCGTCCACGCCGAGACGGTCCAGTGACGCGTCCAGCGCCGCGATGAGGTTCTTGCGGGAGGCGTCGCGCGACCGCGGCCCGTGCGGGGTCAGCACGGCCTTGGTGGCGACGACCATCTCCGAGCGCGGCACCGAGGTGCGCAGCAGGCGGCCGATCAGGCGCTCGGCGTCCCCGCCCGCGTAGACGTCCGCGGTGTCGACCAGCGTGCCCCCCGCCTCGGCGAACGCGACGAGCTGCGCGGCGGCCTCCTCGGCTCCGGTGTCCCGCGCCCAGGTCATCGTGCCGAGTCCCACACTCGACACGATGAGACCGCTGCGCCCGACCAATCGCTGCTCCATGATCCGGCCAGGGTACCGTGCCCGGTTCCGCGACCGGCGGCGAAGCCCCAGGAAGCGAGGCCTGAGCGCCGCCGTGCCGGGATTCCTTCACCGTCTCATCGCCGGGTTCTCACCCTGTGCGGCGCGCCGGGAACGCCGCGCTGCCCTAGGCTTGCGCGCACTATGGACGCACTGCAAGCGATCGTGCTGGGCGTCGTGCAGGGCCTCACCGAGTTCCTGCCGATCTCGAGCTCCGCGCACCTGCTCATCGTTCCCCGGCTGTTCGGCTGGTCGGACCCGGGCGCCGCCTTCACCGCGGTGATCCAGCTCGGCACCATGCTCGCCGTGGTCATCTACTTCTGGCGCGACATCACGCGCATCCTCTGGACGTGGCTGCGCAGCCTGTGGACGCCGGAGTTGCGCGGCGAGATGGACGCGCGCATGGGGTGGTACATCGGGCTGGGGACGATCCCGCTCGGCCTGCTCGGGGTGGTGTTCAAGGACGCGATCGAGGGCCCGGCGCGCAACCTGTGGCTCAACGCCACCGTGCTGATCGTCTTCGGCCTGCTGCTCCTGCTGGCCGAGCAGGTCGGCCGCCAGCGGACCGCGATCGAGTCGCTCACCCTGCGGGACGGGCTGATCATCGGCGGTTTCCAGGCGCTGGCCCTGATGCCCGGCGCCTCACGCTCGGGGTCCACGATCACCGGCGGGCTGTTCCTGGGCTTCACCCGGGAGGCGGCGGCGCGGTACTCGTTCCTGCTGTCGATCCCGGCCGTGGTGCTGTCGGGGCTGTTCGAGATGCGCGACATCGGCGCGGGCGGCGGCCCCGACCCGGTGCCGACGTTGATCGCCACCGTGGTGTCCTTCGCGGTCGGGTACGCCTCCATCGCCTGGCTGCTGCGCTACATCACCCGCCACTCCATGATGATCTTCGTCACCTATCGCGTCTTCATTGGCGCGTTCCTGCTGACTCTCCTGTCCCTAGGTGTGATCACGGCCCAATAAGCTTGGGTTTGTGACCACTTTGCTTCTGGTGCGGCACGGCCTCACGGACATGACGGGCCCCGTGCTCGCCGGCTGGACGCCGGGGGTCCACCTGAGCGAGCGTGGCCGCGCCCAGGCCGAGGCCCTGGCCGCGCGGCTCGCGTCCCTGCCGCTGGACGCCGTCGTGTCCAGCCCGCTGGAGCGCTGCCAGGAGACCGCCGCCGCGATCCTCCGGGGACGTGACGGAGTCAAGATCGAGACCGACGAGCGTTTCGGCGAGTGCGGGTACGGCGATTGGACGGGCCGGCCGCTGAAGGAGCTGGCGAAGGAACCCCTGTGGCGGGTGGTCCAGCAGCATCCGAGCGCGGCCGTGTTCCCCGGCGGTGAATCGCTCGCGGGCGTGCAGCGCCGCGCGGTCGCCGCGGTGCGGCACTGGAACGCCAAGCTCGGGGACGACGCCGTCTACCTGGTGTGCAGCCACGGCGACGTGATCAAGGCGATCGTGGCCGACGCGATGGGCGTCCACCTGGACCAGTTCCAGCGCGTCACCGCCGACCCCGCCTCGCTCACCGCGATCCGGTACACCCCTTTGCGGCCGTTCGTTCTACGAGTGAATGATGTGGGCGGCGGAGTGGAGAACCTCATCCCGCCACCGCCGCCGCCCGAGGGTTCGGAGCAGGAAGACGGGGGAGAAAATTCCACCGAGAGCGACGCCGCTGTCGGCGGCGGAGCCGGGACCACGTAAGGTCGGGCTATGCCGGTCTTCGACTACGATCCGCCAGAGAGGTTCGTGGCCGGTGCCGTTGGGCAACCGGGATCACGCGCCTTCTTTCTGCAAGCCCGTGGTCAGGGGCGCGTCACGACCGTGGGGCTGGAGAAGTTCCAGGTCGCCGTCCTCGCCGATCGGCTCGACGAGCTGCTCGACGAGGTGTTGCGCCGCAGTGGCGGCACCGCTCCCGTGCCCGCGATGGCGCCGGTCGAGCTCGCCGACAAGGCCCCCCTGGACCTGCCCATCGAGGAGGACTTCCGGGTCGGCACCATGGCGCTGGCGTGGGACCCCGACACCGCCCAGGTCGTCATCGAGGCCCAGGAGGCCGGCGCCGACGACGAGGAGGAGGAGCAGGCCGAGGACGCCCTGGACCACCCCGAGTCCGCGGTCCTGCGGGTCCACATCAGCGCCGCCGCCGCCCGCGCCTTCACCCAGCGGGCCCTGGAGATCGTCGCCGCCGGCCGGCCGCCCTGCCCGCTGTGCGCGCAGCCGCTCGACGCCGAAGGTCACATCTGCGTCCGTCTGAACGGCCACCGAGGGGACCGTACGTGAGCGCGGAGAGCGACCCCCGGCTCAGCAGCCTCCCGGGTACGTCCGGGCTCGACGACGCCACCGCGCTGCGCCTGCTGCGCGAAGGGGTCATCGAGGTCGCGGGCCGCCTGGTCGAGGCCACGAACATGACGCTCTACTGCACGATCCGCCTGGACGGCATCGCCGCCGAGTGCGTGTACAAGCCCGTGCGCGGCGAGCGCCCGCTGTGGGACTTCCCCGACGGCACCCTCGCCGCCCGCGAGGTCGCCGCCTTCGAGGTCTCCGCCGCCACCGGCTGGCAGATCGTGCCGCCCAGCGTCTACCGCGACGGCCCCTTCGGCCCCGGCATGTGCCAGCTCTGGATCGACACCGATCCCGAGGCCGACCTGATGGCGCTGATCCGCGGCCGCAACCCCGCGCTGCGCCGCATGGCCATCTTCGACGCGGTCGTGAACAACGCCGACCGCAAGGGCGGCCACCTGCTGCCGCTGCCCGACGGGCACGTCTACGGCGTGGACCACGGCGTCTGCTTCTCCGAGGAGGACAAGCTCCGCACCGTCCTGTGGCAGTGGCGGGGCAAGCCCCTTCCCCGCGAGGCCGTGAACGTCCTGGCGCGCCTGGAGCGCGAGATCGAGCGCGGCAGGCTCGGCAGGCGCCTGCGCGAGCTCCTCACCCTCCAGGAGGTCGAGGCCACCTGGGAACGCGTCCGCCGCCTCCTCAGCACCGGCATCCACCCCTACCCCTCCGACGACTGGCCCGCCATCCCCTGGCCCCCCATCTGACCCACCCTCCCCCCACCCCGCCCCGTCCACCCGCGCGGCGAACCGCGCATCCGGCGCTACGAGCGGTCCGCCCCGCGGCGAACCGCCCGCCCGCCGTCGTGAGCCGTCCACCGCCGCGCTGGGTGAGTTCGCCGCACCCGTCCGGTCGTGACCTCCCGTCGTCGGCGACGCCTGAGCGTTCGGGCTGCCCGCTATTTCCGGCTTTCCGGACATCGGCGTACGCTGCCAAGGTCTGTCCATCTCTACCGGCCTTGGAGGGAACGGGCATGTGCACGGTCGTCATCTCCTTTCTGCCCGACGCGGACACCCCCGTGGTCCTCGCGGGCGTGCGGGACGAAGTCCTCACGCGTCCCTGGGAGCCGCCCGCGGCGCACTGGCCGGCCTTTCCCGGCCTCTACGGCGGCCGTGACCTGGAGGCGGGTGGCACCTGGCTCGCCGCCGACCCCGCCGCGTCCCGCGTCGCCGCGCTGCTGAACGGCCACGGCACTCTCGCCACGCCCGAGCGGCGCAGGACCCGCGGCGTGCTACCCCTGCGCGCCGCCGCCTCGGGGGGACTCCCGGACGTCGACCTCTCCTGCTACGACCCCTTCCACCTGCTGGTGGCCGAGCCGGAGTGCGTGCGCATGTGGAGCTGGGACGGCGCGGACCTGGCCGAGGACAAGCTCCCCGAGGGCACGCACGTCATCGTCAACGCCGGCAGGGAGCCCGGGGAGGGCGGCCCGCGCGCCGCATACTTCCGCCCCCGCTTCGCCGCCGCGCCCCGCCCGTCCGCCCGCAGCGCCGCCGGCGACCCCCGGGAGGCATGGGAGGCCTGGCGCGCGCTGGCCGCGGGGACGGACCTGCCCGTGACCGACCCTCGGGCCCTGGTCGTCCGCCGGGAACTGCCCGGCGGACGGCTCTGGGGCACGACCTCGGTCACGCTCGTGGCGCTCGCGCCCGGCGCCCTGCGCTACGAGTTCCTGCCCTGGCCGCACGGACGTCCCGGCGACCCCGCTGCCCGAGGCTCCTGGTCCCCTGTGCCGGTCACCGCCTGATCACCGCGGCCTTCTATGATCAGCACCGTGTCCCGCCCCAGGTGATGGTCACGGTCTTGGAGCCCCCGTCAGAGGTGAACCGGATCCGTGAGGTGCTGCAGTACGGCGTGCCGTAGGCGGTGATCGTGGCGGAGCGGCCGGCGCGGATCGTGCCGTGCGTCGAGCTGAGCACCCCGCCATCGCTCATCGTGGCCCGCCAGCGCACGGCGCCGTCGGGCGCGCGCAGCCGGATGTTCACGTAGACGATGTAGTCCGAGGTGACCCGGTACCTGGTCGGGCTGACCAGCAGCACGGGCTTCGGGGCCGGGGGCTTGCTGTGCGGGGGAGTGGGGCTCGGCGTCGGCGTGGGGCTCGGCTCGGGCGGCGAGGGCACCGGAGTCGGGTCGGTGGCCGACGGATCGCCCGCCGACGGCCCCGGCATCAGAGTGGGCGGAGGGCCGAACGCGCCGGGCACCTCCAGTCCGGTAGGCCGTCCGGGCGCCAGGATCACCGCCACGACGGCGGCCAGCGCCAGGCCCCCGGCGAGAACCGCGGCCACGCCCAGCACGCGCCGCCTCCGCCGGCCGCGACCCCCGCCCCGCCCGCCCGTGGCCGCCGGCGCCGATCCGGCAGCCTCCCCAGGCGCGGAAGGCAGGGCGTGCCTACTCGCCGCCGCACCTTTGCGCCCCGCCCGCGCGGCTCCGGCCCCCGGCACGTCGGCTCCAACCGTCGGCGCGCCCGCCTGGGGACCCGGCACGCCGTTCCCCGCCCCTGGGACGCTCGTCTGGGCGCCCGGAAAGTCGCCCCGTAAGCCGGGCACGCCGCCCTGTGTCGCGGGCACGCCGGTCTCGACGGCGGGTGAGACGCCCGGTCCGGCGGCCCGGTCCCCTCCCGGAGCCGTTGTGGGGCCGAGGATGTCGCCCTGTCCCTGTGGGTGCTCTCGCGGGACGCCCCCGAGGGGGGTGGGAGAGGTCGCCGGCGTGGTGCCGGTGATCACACGGAGAGGAGGCCGGGACGTGCCGGGGTGCGACGGGACCGAGCCCTCGTGCGCGGAGGTGACATCCAGGGGAGTCACGTGCGCCGACGTGACATTGAAAGGTGTGACATTTGAAGACGCGGTGTTCGGTGGTGCGGTGTTGGGGCCCGCAGCGTTCTGTGGCAGTGGTGGGTGGGGTGGATGGGGTGTGTTGTTGCGCGGTGTGGCGGGGAGGTGTCCCCAGACGGCCGTGCCGCCTGCCCCTGGGAAGGCGGTCGCCCCCGGGATCGGGGAGGTTCCGGGGAACGTGGACGTGGGGAACGCGGACGTGGGCGTGGTCGTGGGGAACGCCGTCTCTGAGAACGGGATGGTGCTTGTAGGGGGGATTCCCGGGGGCGCGGGGTGGGGGGCGTGCAGGCGGGGGAGGAGGTCGCGGGTGGTGGGGCGGCGGGCGGGGATCTTGTTCAGGCAGGCGAGGACCGCCTCGGGTAGCGCGCCGCGCAGCATCGAGAGGTCCGGTGGTCCGTTCAGGACCCGGTCGGCCACGCCGGACATCACGCCGGCGTCGAAGGGCGGGCGGCCGGTCGCGGCGTAGACGAGCGTGCACGCCCAGGAGAACATGTCGGCCTCCGGGCCGAGCGGCGCGCCCGCCAGACGCTCCGGCGCGGTGAAGGCGGCGGCCGGGGACGGGACGACGCCGGCGGGCCGCACGGTGTCCAGGGCGCGGCCGACGCCGACGTCGATCACCCGGGGGCCGTCCGGACCCATCAGCACGGAGCCGGGGCCGAAGCCGCCGTGCGCCGTGCCCGCCTCGTGGACGTCGGCCAGCGCGCTCAGCGTGATGATCGCCAGCCGTTCCAGCTCCGCGCCGTCGCGCGGCCCGTACCGTTCCACGACCTCGGCCAGCGACGGGCCCTCGACGTACTCGACGGCGTGGTAGAGGCGGCCGTCGTGGATGCCGTAGGAGAGGACCCGCGCGACGTGGACGCCCGGGACGCGCTGCGCCCGCCGCAGCTCCGCGCCGAAGGCCCGCCGCACGCCCTCGTCCTCGGACAGGCGCCGGTACAGCAGCTTGACCGCCACCCGCGCGCCCGACCCGGTCTCGGCGGCGTACACGACGCCGTGGGCGCCGTCGCCGATGCGGCCCGTGAGCCGGTAGGAGGCGATCCGTGGTGGATCGGACGGATCCAAAGACCTCAAAGCCGGCAAGTGTGCTCTCCCTGGCAGCGAACCTCGAGCCGCCGAGCCCCCGTACCCGTGGCGGCAAGATTCTGCCACGTCCTGCACCGTCTGGTATGGGTTTGCCCGTCGGCGGTTTCGCCGGACGACACACCCCTACTCTGTCGAAACGGACACCCCAGGGTGATCCCACCAGAGCGTGCCATGGATAGGCTCAGCACATGCGATCGTGGCCTGCACCCGAGATAGCTCCTCTGCCCGGCGCCGGCCTTCCGCTCCGGCTTTACGACACCTCCTCCCGCGAGGTGCGGCCGACCTCTCCCGGCCCCACGGCCCGCATGTACGTGTGCGGCATCACCCCCTACGACGCCACCCATCTGGGGCACGCCAACACCTACCTGGCGTTCGACCTGGTCAACCGCGTGTGGCGGGACGCGGGCCACGAGGTCCACTACACGCAGAACGCCACCGACGTCGACGACCCCCTGCTGGAGCGCGCCGAGCGCGACGGCGTCGACTGGCGCGAGCTGGCCGGGCGTGAGATCGATCTGTTCCGCGCCGACATGGAGGCGCTGCGGGTGCTGCCGCCCCGCGACTACGTCGGCGTCACCGAGGTCGTCGGCCAGGTCGCCGAGCTGATCGAGCGGCTGAAGGACAAGGGCGCGACCTACGAGATCGGCGGCGACGTCTACTTCTCCTCCGCCGCGGCCCCCAAGTTCGGCGCGGTCTCGGGGTACACCGAGCGCCGGATGCTGGAGCTTTTCGCCGAGCGCGGCGGCGACCCGGACCGCGAGGGCAAGCGCCACCCGCTGGACTGGCTGCTGTGGCGCGCCGAACGTCCCGGAGAGCCCTCCTGGCCCTCGGCGTTCGGCCCCGGCAGGCCCGGCTGGCACGTCGAGTGCACCGCGATCGCCCTGGCCCGCCTCGGCACCGGCTTCGACGTGTCGGGCGGCGGCTCGGACCTGATCTTCCCCCACCACGAGATGGGCGCCAGCGAGGGCCACGTGGCCACCGGCGAGTGGCCGTTCGCCAGGGCCTACGTCCACGCGGGCATGGTGGGCCTGGACGGCGAGAAGATGTCCAAGTCCCGCGGCAACCTGGTCTTCGTGTCCCGGCTGCGCGCCGAGCACGACCCCATGGCCGTGCGCCTGGCCCTGCTCGCCCATCACTACCGCTCCGACTGGGAGTGGACCGCCGGCCAGGTCGGCGAGGCGACCGAGCGGCTGGCGCGCTGGCGGGCGGCCGTGAACCTCGCCTCCGGGCCGGACGCGACGCCGGTCCTGCGGGAGGTCAGGGAGCGCCTGGCCGACGACCTGGACGCGCCGGGCGCCCTGGCCGCCGTGGACGCCTGGGCGGCCCGCGCCTCCGCCGGGGAAGGCGCGGACACCTCGGCGCCGGGGCTGGTCCGGGCCGTGGCGGACTCCCTGCTCGGCGTCCGCCTGTAGCGTCAGCGGTCGGTCGGCAGCAGGGTCCCGAGCGGGCCGAGGTCGAGGTTCAGCTCCGACGGCGAGACGCCGAACCGCTCGCAGAGCTCGGTCATGGCCTCCTCCAGGCGCATCAGCGTCACGCCGAGCGCCTCGACCTGCTCGTCCGACAGGTCGCCCTGGTCCATGCGCCGCACGCACTGGCGCTCCACGAGCTGGCGCACCAGCTCGACCAGGGTGAGGACCAGCCGGGTCAGGTCGCGTTCGACCGTCTCGGGGTCGGCCTTCAGGTGCCAGCGTCCCGCCGACACCGGCGCGCCGTCGCCGGGCGGCGGCGGCGTGGGCTCAGTACCGCTCGACGTCATAGGGCACCCCCGTCTCCAGAGGCTCCGCGCCGCGCACCGACATGATCAGCGCCCGCAGCGAGATGCGGACCAGTTCGATGTCGGCGATGGACAGCACCAGGTCGCCGGTGACCACCACGCCGCCCGCGAGCAGCCGGTCGAGCAGGTCCACCAGCGCGACGCGCTCGGGCGGCAGCCGTCCCTCGGCGGCCAGCGCGGCCCCGCGCGGCTCACGCTCCCGCACGGTCATGGGCGCGGCCGTCGCGGCCCCGGTGCGTTCACCCGGCATGGCGGCCCTCTGACCCGGCGAACTCCAGGGAGGTGAACGAGTACGGCGCCCACGGGCCGGTGAGCTCCACCTCGATGTCCGGCTCCCGCAGCCCGTCGACCGCCGCCGCGAACTCCTCGCGCCGCGCGTCGTCCACCAGGTAGGCGCCGTTGAGCAGCATCCAGTCGTCCCTGCCGGACAGATGCGGATCCTGCGGCCGGTGCCGCGCGCCCGCGGCCGCGATGTCCGTCAGCGTCTCGTGGATGTGCTCGGCCCGCTCGGCGGCCCGCCGCCACGCCTCGTCACGGCCGCGCAGGCTCGCCTTGCGCCGCCGCAGGTACGCCGTCCCGGGTCCTCCGGCCTCGGCGGGGACGCTCTCCTCGGCGGCGGGCGCCGCGGGACGCGCGTACACCTTGACCCCCCACTCGCGGCGCCCGGCGACCCGCGCGAGCACCGCGGCGAAGTCGTCGTGCCGCCGTTCCAGCATGTCGCGCACCTGGTCGTCGCCGCCGTACACCGTGACGAGCCGCACCGGGGCGGTGGTGGCGACGGCGGCCACGGCCTCCACGACCCGGTGGTGGGCACGGGCCGTCTCACCGACCCACTCCAGGTCCTCCAGCGAGCGCCGCAGCGGCTCCTCGCCGAACTCCTCCAGCGGCACGGTGCTCACGTAGGCGACCAGGCCCCCGTGCGCCACCGTGCGGACCGGCGCCCCGGCCACGCCCGCCAGGCCGCCCGGCGGCACGGGGGAGCCCCGGTCCTCCTCGCGGCTGACCGCGTACAGGTACGTTCCGCTGCCGGGCACCGTCTTCCTCCTCCCGGTCGGCGGGAGAGGCGCGGACGTCAGCCGCGCCGCTCCCGGCCCCCCTGAGCCCGCCGTTCACCCTCCTCGTAGGCCCGCCGCTCCCGGCCCTCGTACCCGCGCCGTTCCCGCTCCTCATGCGACCGCAGGTCCCGTTCGTCGAAGGCGTGCTCCCGGCGCGGCCCCTCGATGGTCGGCCGGCCCCGCGCGGCCTCCTCTTCCTCGATGGTGGCGAGCCTGCGGCGCAGCCTGCGGTTCTCCTCGATCAGGTCGCGGTCCTTGGAGCTGAGCCACGGGTCGTGCTCCCACCAGTCGATGCCGAGCTCGCGCGCGGTGTCCACCGAGGCGATCAGCAGCCGCAGCTTGATGGTGAGCAGCTCGATGTCGAGGAGGTTGACGCGGATGTCGCCCACGATCACCACGCCCCGGTCGAGCACCCGTTCCAGGATGTCGCCGAGGTTGCCTCCGGAGTCGCGCGCCACGGGCGCCCGCCTGCCGTACGGCGACATCACGCCGGACGTCGGGTCGGACATCTCACCCCACCCCACCCGTGTCGCCCCGGGCGCGCTTGTAGGTGCGCACCCGGCGATAGGACGTCAGATCGCCCTGAGAATCCAGGTCGACCGCGTAGATCCCGAGCGTGTCGCCCGAGGAGGGGACCCGGTGGTCCTCGACGACCTCGACCTCCACCGTCCAGCCGTTCTCCGACGGCCGTACCAGCGTGACGCCCTCGACGTCCTTGCCGGTCAGTTCGGCGATCTGCCGCAGTGCCACGCTGCCCGCCGACACGGCCGTGAGGCGCCGCCGCCCCCCGCTCTCGGCCGGGCGGGCGCGTCCGGTGTCCTCGGCGTAGTCGTCCTCGTCGTCGTAGGAGTCGTCGGGCGCGTATCCGCGTGTCTCGCCCCCGCTCCGGCGTCCGCGATTCACCGGCACGACCCCACCTCCTTCCGGTACCCCCACCCCGGGCGGCTCCGCGCGGTCAGCCCATCATCTGGCCGAGGATCTCCTCCTGCGCCCGCGCCTCGTCCTCCGCCGTGATCAGGCCTTGCTCGCGCAGCCGCTCGACCTCCTCCAGCCGCCGCCGCACCGCGGCCGGGTCACGCCGTTGCGTCTCGACCTGCTCCTCGATCACCTCGCCCAGCTTGATCAGACCCTTGACCGGGGCGAGCGGCAGGCCGAAGATCATGCCAAGCAGGCCCATGTCAGCCGTCCCCTTCCTTGGCGGACACGAAGTCGTACGGCGCCTGCGGGCCGAGCAGGCGCAGCGTGATACGGCCCTCCCAGCGGGCGGCGAAGTCCTCCAGCGCGTCCTCGAACCCCTCCTGCCGGTCGGCGTCCACCAGGCAGGCCAGGTGCGCCGCGTCCTCCTCGTGGGTCGGCTCCCTGATGACGACCGCGGCGCAGTGCGGGGCCAGCCCTTCGGCCAGGGCACGGCTGTCGGCCTCCCGCTTGGCCTCCACGGCCCCGTTGATGATCTCCCCGAGCCGGATCCTGGCGTCCCAGGTCGCGTCCTCGGGCAGGCCGCGGATCTCCTCGCGCAGCCGCGCCGCCTCCGGCTGCTCCTGGAGCACCTCCCGCAGCAGGGCCCCCTCCTCGTACCGGGCCTTGACGACGTACTGGGCGTGCCCCTCCAGCCGTCGGAGCGCGGCGCGGAACTCGTCCAGATGCGGGGCCAGTAGCTCCCGGGCCACCGCGTCCCTGCTCTCCATGACCGCGCCGAAGCGCAGCGGCAGCACGGGCACCTCGGCGGCGACGTCGTCCAGCAGCCGCTGGTGCGCCATCAGGTCGGCGGGCCTGCCGAGCGGCCCGGCCGGGTGCAGGTCGCTGACCAGGGCCGCGATGTCCTCGTGCCGCACCAGGCCGATCTTGCCGGGCGGATCGCCCACCCCGCGCTCCTCGGGGTCGAAATCGACGTCCGCCGGCAGGATGCCGTACACGTAGGACGGAGTCGCGGGCGCCGCCTCGGTGTCGGGACGCGCCGCGGAGGCGCTGCGCCCGCGCGAGGCGGCCTTGGGCGTGGAAGGGGCCATGTCAGTCCTCCTGTCGGCCGCGCCTGCGGCGCGCGGGTTGCTCGGCGTACTCTCCGGCGAACTCGCGCAGCTTGTCGCCCGCCGCCTCCAGCGCGCCCTGCGCGATGCCCTTGGTCTTCGACTTGGCCACGCCTTGCGTCATGTCCTGCATCAGCTCCGGCAGCCCCTTCTGGCCCTCGGTGAGGTCCAGCCGGTTCACCGCCTGGGCGAAGCGCAGGTAGGTGTCCACGCTGGCGACCACGACGCGCGCGTTGATGGTCAGCAGCTCGATGCCCACGAGCGCCACGCTGACGTACGCGTCGATGACCAGACCCTTATCCAGAATCGTGTCGATGACGTCGGCCAATCCGCCGCCCGACGAGGACGGCCTGCCGGCCGCCCCACCTCCTGAGGGCTGCACGATCGTCATTCGCCCTGCTCCTTGTCCTCGTTATCGTGCTGGTCTCGTTGGTCTCGTCGAGCGTGGGCGCCGCGGTTCACCGGCCCTCCTCGCTCCTGCGCCGCGGGCGGCGCGGGGGCGGCTCCTCCGCCTCGGCGCGCCGGCGCCGGACGGGCCGCTTCTCGCCCTCGGCGCGGCGCCGCCGCGCGGGCGGCTCCTCCTCGGCCACCGAGGACCCGCGCCGCGAGGACCGCCGCTCCTCCTCGTCCTCGCGCTCTCCGCGTCCGCCGCGCCCCCTGGACTCCGTCGGCTCGCTGTGCTCCTCACGCCGGGACTCCTCGGCCGGACGGCGACGGCGGGCCGGAGGGCCCTCCTCCTCGGCCGGGCGGGACCTCGGGCCGCGCTCTGCGCGCCTGCCGCCCCAGCCCAGCCGCCGCCGCGCCCGGCCGCGCTCCTCCTCGGGCTCCTCGGCCTCTTCACCCTCTTCTTCTTCGGCCTCTTCGCCTTCTTCGAGCTCTTCTTCGGGCTCCTCTTCCTCGCCCTCCTCGGCCTCGCGGGCCTCCTCCTCGGGCTCCTCCTCCCGCTCGGCCCGCTCGCGCTCCTCTTCCTCCTCGCGCACCACGGTGTCGTGGTCCTTGACGACCTCGCCTTCGTGGATCACGCCGCGCCAGCCCTGGACGTCCTCGGGGTCGGGCAGCACGTGCACCATGATGTGGCGCCGGATGTGCTTGAACTCCAGGCGGACGCGGCGGCCCGGGGCCCGCCACAGGTTGCCGATGTGCTCGATGAGGCCCTTGGGGTGGTATTCCAGCGACATCAGCACCCGGGTCATGGCCGGGGCGAGCGCGTGGAAGGTCACCGACCCGTCCACGTACCCCTTGGCGCCCTTGGAATTCCAGACGATCTTCTCGTCGGGCACCTGCTCGGTGATCGTGGCCTCCCAGGTCCGGCGCGGCAGGAAGACCTGCACCTGCCAGGTGATCTTCTCGTCGCTGTCCTGGGTGACCTTCTCGATCTTCTTGGTGAAGGACGGCCAGTCGGTGAACTGCGTCCAGACGTTGTAGACGAGGCTGATGGGCGCGCCGATGTCGACGCTCTCCACGATGTTGGCGAACTTGAGCTTGCGCTTGCCGAAGCCGAGCTTCCGTTTCAGCCCGCCCCAGGCCATCTTGGCCAGGCCCTTGACGCGCCCGCCGCCGCCTTCCGCCCCCGCGAGCTGGCCCAGGGTGCGGAAGCCGTCCCCCTCGGCGAAGCTGGTGAGCTGCTTGGTGGTACGTTCCACCCTGCGCCGCAGCGCCGACAGCGCGAGCTTGCCCGCGACGCCGGCCAGGCCGCGAATCTGCTTCTTCAGCGGGTTCGACAGCCCGCCCTTGCCGTCGTCGGCCATCCCGTCACTCCCTCCGGCGGACCGGCCGGGACCGCGGCGGCGCCTGCTCGCGCACCACGCGCCCGCGCGGCGCCGGTTCCTCGTCCTCGTCCTCTTCCGGCTCCTCCTCCTCGTACTCCCGGTCCTCCTCTTCGTAGGCCCGGTCGGCCTGGCGCCGCGCACGGGAGGGGCCGCGCCGCGGCGGCTCCTCGTACTCCTCTTCTTCCTCCTCGCCGTAATCGGCGTAGCGGTCCTCGTAGCCCTCTTCCTCTTCCGCTTCCTCGCGGCGCGGGCGCACCCGCTCCCTGGCGCCCCGGAAACCGCTCGCCGCGCGCTCCCTCAGGCCGGACACGCCGCCGCGCGCCGCCCTGGTGGCTCCGGCCGCGGTCCTGGTGGCCTCCGCCGCCGCCTCGCCGGCGGCCTCCTCGGCCCCGGCCGCGACGCCCGCCGCGTGCTGCAGTGCCTCTGCGCGCTCCTGCAGTTTGGAACTGAGCGCGGTGACCTGCCGGGACGCGGCGGCCTTGGCCGCGGCCTTGCCCGCCTCGAACAGCTCGCCCCGGACGCTCTGGAGGATCTTCTCCAGCTCGGGGGAGGCGCTGGCCAGCTTCATCCCCTGTTCCAGCAGGTTGCCGCGGGCTCCGCCGAGCTTGCCCGTCGCGCCCGCCACCGCCAGGGCGATCGCCAGCTTGAATTTGCGATGCCTGCCGAGGAAGTAGCCGAGGGCGACCGCCGCGGCCACCTTGAGTCCGCTTACCACGACTGCCTCCTTCTCCGGCTGAGGGATCGACGGTTGCTGCCCTACCCGCCCACATCAGCACAGAACGCGCTTGACCGGAAAAAATGGACATAGCACGCGGAGAAGATGAAAGTGCTCGCTCCGGCCTTACGCCAGCGCGGCGAAGAAGCGCTCCCGCTCGTCCTCAGGCAGGTGATCGCTGAACAGCACGCCGTCCAGGTGGTCGGCCTCGTGCTGCAGCACCCGGGCCAGCATGCCGAGCGCCCGGACGGTGACCGGCTTGCCGAACATGTCACGGCCCTTGGCGACCACCGAGTACGACCGCTCCAGCGGCCACCACACGCCCGGCGCCGACAGGCACGCCTCGTCGGCGACGATCCTGCGCTCGGACGCCTCCAGACGAGGGTTCACCAGGTGCCCCGCGCGGCCGTCCAGGTCGAACACGAGCACCCGCAGCGGCACGCCGATCTGCGGCGCGGCCAGCCCCGCGCGGCCAGCCCCGGCGCGGATGGTCACCTGCAGGGACTTGACCAGCTCACGCAGGGAGCGGTCGAAGGCGGTGACCGGCTCGGCAACGGTGCGCAACACCGGGTCGGCGAAGAGCCTGATCGGCTGGACGCTGGTCATGCGCGCTCCCGGGGGTGTCGGCGGACGGCTGGACGCCTCCGAGGGATTCCCGGATCGGCGCGAACACAATCGTCGCCGAAGATAGGCCGCCCCGGCGCCGTCCGCGAATCGGACGTGGGGCGCCTGGATGTAGCACAGAGGTAACAGGAGGGACCCAGCGGCGAAACGGCCGGAAAGCACCATCGGAACCATGCCGATCTCACACTCCCCGCAGGCGACTGTGATGCCGCCCGCGCGGGCCGCCGACCCCGGCGCCCCGGCCCGCGTCCCCCGGCCCTCCTCCGCAGGGGCGGCGGACGCGCTCCCGGCCCTCCGCCCGCGGACCGCGCCCGACGCGCTGGCCGGCTTCACCATCGGGGTCACCGCCGACCGCGGCGGCGAGGAGCTCGCCGCCCTCCTCGAACGCCGGGGCGCCCGCGTCGTGCGCGCCCCCGCCATCCGCCTGGTCCCGCTGCCCGACGACGCGCCCCTGCTCGCCGCCACCCTCGCCTGCCTGGACGCCCCCGTCCACGACGTCGTCGTCACCACGGGCGCGGGCTTTCGCGGCTGGATGGCGGCCGCCGACGGCTGGGGGCTCGGCGCCGAGCTGACCGCCCGCCTCTCCCAGGCCCGCCTGCTGTGCCGCGGGCCCAAGTCCCGCGGCGCCGTGCGCGCCGCCGGGCTCGCCGAGCACCGGAGCCCGCCCGCCGACTTCCTGGAGGACATCGAACGGTACCTGCTGGATCAGGACCTGCGCGGACGCCGCGTCGTCCTGCAGCCGCCGGGCGAGCCGCTCGCCGGGCTCGCCGCCGCCCTGCGCGCCGCGGGGGCCACCGTGATCGAGGCCCCGGTCTACCGCTGGACGCCCAGCCGGGACCCCTCGCCGCTGCACCGCCTCATCGTCAGGACCATCGCGGGCTCGATCGACGCCATCGCCTTCACCAGCGCGCCCGCCGTGCGCGCCACGCTCGACGCCGCCCGCGCCGGGCACCTGGAGGAGCCGCTGCTCACGGCGCTCGCCGGCTCGGCCGTGGCCGCCTGCGTCGGCCCGGTCACCGCCGCGCCGCTGCGCGCCAGGGGCGTCCCGGTGGTCCAGCCCGGCACGTCACGGCTCGGCGCGCTCGCCCACGCCCTGGCCGGGCATCTGCCCGAGCACGGCGTCACCCGGCTCACCGCGGGCGCCCACCGCCTGGAGATCCGCGGGCACGCCGTCGCCGTCGACGGCGAGCTGCAACCCCTGCCGCCCGCGCCCATGGCCGTGCTCAAACGGCTGGCCGAGCGCCCCGGGCACGTCGTCAGCCGCGCCGAGCTGCGCGTCGTGCTGCCCGGCGGCCCCGAGCGCGACTCGGCCGAGCACGCGGTCGAGATGGCCGTCACCCGGCTGCGCCGCGCCCTCGGCCGCGCCGGCATCGTCGAGACCGTGGTCAAGCGCGGCTACCGGCTGGCCTGCGACCGGCGGACGGCCGCAGCGGTCAGGACAGCGCGGCCGAAGGAGAACTGACCGCCTCCAGCCGCAGCTCACGCACGATCTCGGCCGCGCAGTCGTCGCGCGACAGGCCCGAGCCCGCCCCGATGAACGCCTCGTAGTAGGCGTGGCGGAAGCAGCCCGCGAGCAGCAACCGGGCGCTCGCCTCCGGGGTGACGTCGGGCGCTACCCGGCCGAGGCTCCGCTCCATCGCCAGGTACTCGGCCAGCGGGGCGATCTCGGCGGCGGGGCCGAGATCGGTCTCGCGCAGGGCCTCGCGGAAGCGCACGGTCATCGACGGCGAGATGAACGCGGGCATCGCCGCGGCCTGCACCTCGGCGTAGTAGTCGATGCCCGCCCGCGCCACCGGCAGCAGGTTGTCGTTCACCCGGCCCTTGCCGGCCTTCTGCAGCAGAGCGTCCAGCGTGCGCAGCCAGACGGGCAGGCGGTCCTGCAGCAGGACCAGGAACAGGTCCACCGCCTGGGCGGGGGTCGCGCCGCGGAGCTGCGGGTACGCGGCGCCGTCCGGCGGACGCGACGCGTCCCGGACGTCCTGTTTCAGATATGCGGCCATTTCGAGGACGCGTCGCCGCGTCTCCTGTGCCTTCTTGTGCGGGTCAGGGTATTGAGTCATCGCCATGGGGATCCCAGGGTGCGCAGTATGTAAAGGTTCAGCACGCGGGTGGCGTTGAGGCCGGGGGTGCGCGGAGCCGGAGGCTGTCTCCGTTGTCGAATCGTCGCCGCGTGTGAGGTGCCGCCCGGACGTGCGGGTGCGGAACGACGCAGCGGCCAATTATTACCCGAGATCGGCGGCGCGCGCCGAGATTAACGAGAACTTCACGCGCCGCGGGCCGTCACAGCGCGTCACCGAGCCGCCCGTCCCGCGGCGCGGACGGGGGCGTTCCAGGGCCGCTCAGCCGTCGCTGTCGCGGTCGCGCCGGCGCAGGTAACGCTCGAACTCCGCCGCGATGGCGTCGCCGCTGGCCTCCGGCAGGTCGGCGGCGTCCTTGCGCTCCTCCAGCTCGCGGACGTACTCGGCCACCTCGGAGTCCTGCGCGGCCAGCTCGTCCACCCCGTGCTCCCACGCCCGGGCCTCCTCGGGCAGGTCGCCGAGCGGCATGGGGATCTCCAGGATCTCCTCCATGCGGCTCAGCAGCGCGAGCGTGGCCTTCGGGTTCGGAGGCTGGGCCACGTAGTGCGGCACCGACGCCCACAGCGAGATCGTCTTGGTGCCCGCCGCGCCCAGGGAGTGCTGCAGGACCCCGACGATGCCCGTCGGGCCCTCGTACCGGGTGAGCTCAAGGTTCAGGGCGCGGGCCAGGCCCGGATCGCTCACGCTGCCCACGATGGGCACGGGCCGCGTGTGCGGGGAGTCGTTCAGCAGCGCGCCGAGCAGCACCGCCGTCTCCACGCCCAGCTCCAGGGAGATGCCGACGATCTCCGAGCAGAAGGTGCGCCAGCGCATGTTCGGCTCGATGCCGCGCAGCAGCACGACGTCACGCTCGCTGCCCGGGGGCCGCGCCACCAGCAGGCGCGTCGTCGGCCACACGATCGAACGGGCGACGCCGTCGCCGAGCTCGACGACGGGGCGGGTCACCTGGAAGTCGTAGTAGTCCTCGGGGTCGAGCTCGACCAGAGGGGTGGCCTTCCACGCCGTCTCAAGATGCGCGAGAGCGCCGCTCGACGCCTCGCCCGCGTCGTTCCAGCCTTCGAACGCGGCGATCAGCACCGGGTCGACGAGCTCGGGAAGCCCTTCGAGCTCGATCACGCGCCGCCTCCTCCTGGCCTGGCTGAGGGCGTTCGCGGGATGAATCGCCCCCTCGGCCGCCGGCGGCGGCCTTATGCCTAACCAAGCCTATTCGTTGAGGGGCGGTCAGTGTCACCGAGAGGGGGATAGCCGTACGCGAGACCGTCCGAATTGGACGCCGCGCATCGGCGCCGGGTTTCGTTTTCCCCTGGCCGCTAGGCTTGGGCGCATGAACCGTGAAGCCTCCTCTTTCAGGCGTGAGCTCTCCCAGCGCGTCCTGGTGGCCGATGGTGCGATGGGCACCATGTTGCAGGCCTATGACCCCTCGCTGGATGACTTCGATGGTCATGAGGGGTGTAACGAGGTGTTGAACGTCACGCGTCCGGACATCGTGCGCGGGGTGCATGAGGCCTACTTCGCGGTGGGTGTGGATTGCGTGGAGACCAATACCTTCGGGGCGAATCTGGCGGCGCTGGGGGAGTACGGCATCGCCGATCGGGTGTTCGAGCTGTCGCGGGCCGGGGCGGCGCTGGCGCGGGAGGCGGCGGATGGGTTCGCTTCGGTGGAGCGGCCGCGGTTCGTGCTCGGGTCGATGGGGCCGGGGACCAAGCTGCCGACGCTGGGGCATGTGGCGTTCGAGGCGTTGCGGGATGCTTATGAGGCGAACGCGGCGGGGTTGATCGCGGGTGGGGCTGATGCGTTGATCGTGGAGACGTGTCAGGATTTGTTGCAGGTCAAGGCGGCGGTGGTGGGGGCGCGGCGGGCGATCGAGGCGGCGGGGCGTGATGTGCCGGTGATCGCGCAGGTGACGATCGAGACCAACGGGGCGATGCTGCTGGGGTCGGAGATCGGGGCGGCGCTTTCGGCGATCGAGCCGCTGGGTGTGGATGTGCTGGGGTTGAACTGCGCGACCGGTCCGGCCGAGATGAGCGAGCATCTGCGGTATCTGGCCCGGCATGCCCGGCTGCCGCTCTCCTGCATGCCCAATGCGGGGTTGCCGGAGCTGACCGCCGATGGGGCGCGGTATCCGCTGTCGCCGGAGGAGCTGGCGGCGGCGCATGTGCAGTTCACCGCCGAGTACGGTCTGGGCCTGGTCGGCGGCTGCTGCGGCACCACCCCGGAGCATCTGCGCCAGGTGGTGGAGGCGGTCGGCGGCCATGAGCCGGTGGAGCGCCGCCCGCGGCCGGAGCCGGGGGCGTCGTCGTTGTACCAGCATGTGCCGTTCCGGCAGGACACCTCGTATCTGGCGATCGGGGAGCGCACCAACGCCAACGGCTCCAAGGCGTTCCGTGAGGCGATGCTGGCGGAGAACTGGGACGAGTGCGTGGAGATCGCCCGGGGCCAGGTGCGTGACGGGGCGCACATGCTGGATCTGTGTGTGGATTATGTCGGCCGGGATGGTGTGGCCGATATGCGGGAGTTGGCGTTCCGGTTCGCCACGGCCTCGACGTTGCCGATCGTTCTGGACTCCACCGAGCCGGCGGTGTTGCGGGCCGGGCTGGAGATGCTGGGCGGGCGGGCGATCATCAACTCGGTGAACTACGAGGACGGCGACGGCCCCGATTCCCGGTTCACCAAGATCATGGGGCTGGTCAAGGAGCACGGCGCGGCCGTGGTCGCGCTGACCATCGATGAGGAGGGTCAGGCGCGCACCGCGGACTGGAAGGTGCGGGTGGCCTCCCGCCTGATCGAGGACCTGACCACCAATTGGGGAATGCGGGTCGAGGACATCATCATCGACTGCCTGACCTTCCCGATCGCCACCGGCCAGGAGGAGACCCGCCGGGACGGTCTGGAGACGATCGAGGCGATCCGGGAGATCAAGCGCCGCTACCCGCAGGTGCAGACCACCCTGGGGTTGTCGAACATCTCCTTCGGGCTCAACCCGGCCGCCCGCATCGTGCTGAACTCGGTGTTCTTGAACGAGTGCGTGAACGCGGGGCTGGATTCGGCGATCGTGCACGCCTCCAAGATCGTGCCGATGGCGCGCATTCCCGACGAGCAGCGCCAGGTGGCGTTGGACATGGTCTATGACCGGCGGCGTGAGGATTACGACCCGCTGGCGGTGTTCATGCAGTTGTTCGAGGGGGTGGACGCGGCGGCGATGCGCGCCGACCGGGCCGCCGAACTGGCGGCGATGCCGCTGGCCGAGCGGCTGAAGGCGCGCATCGTGGACGGGGAGCGCAAGGGCCTGGAGGCCGATCTGGATGAGGCGCTTGTCACCCGTCCCGCCCTGGAGATCATCAACGAGGTGTTGCTGGAGGGCATGAAGACGGTCGGGGAGCTGTTCGGCTCGGGCCAGATGCAGTTGCCGTTCGTGTTGCAGTCGGCCGAGGTGATGAAGGCCGCGGTGGCGTATCTGGAGCCGCACATGGACCGGGTGGAGGGCCAGTCCAAGGGCCGGATCGTTTTGGCCACCGTCAAGGGCGACGTGCACGACATCGGCAAGAACCTGGTGGACATCATCTTGTCCAACAACGGCTATGAGGTCATCAACCTGGGCATCAAGCAGCCGGTGTCGGCCATCTTGGAGGCCGCGGTGGAAAAGGACGCCGATGTGATCGGCATGTCCGGGCTGCTGGTCAAATCCACCGTCATCATGAAGGAGAACCTGCAGGAGATGAACTCCCGCGGCATCTCCACCCGCTTCCCGGTCCTGCTGGGCGGCGCCGCGCTGACCCGGGCGTTCGTGGAACAGGACCTGGCCGACACCTTCCAAGGCCAGGTCCGTTACGCCCGGGACGCCTTTGAGGGGCTGCGGCTGATGGACGCCTTCATGGCCGTCAAACGCGGCACCCCCGGCGCCGCGCTGCCGCCGCTGCGTGAACGCCGCGTCAAGACCGGCGCCACCCTGGTCCGTACCCCTGAGCAGGAGCTGCCCGCCCGCTCCGATGTCGCCGCCGACAACCCGGTGCCTGCCGCGCCGTTCTTGGGGGACCGGGTGGTCAAGGGCATCCCGCTGGCCGACTACGCCGCGTTCCTGGACGAGCGGGCCACCTTCATGGGCCAGTGGGGCCTCAAACCCGCCCGCGGCGGCAGCGGCCAGGGCGGTTCGGGGCCCTCCTATGAGGAGCTGGTGGAGACCGAGGGCCGGCCGCGGTTGCGGATGTGGCTGGAGCGGCTGCAGACCGAGAACCTGCTGCAGGCCGCGGTGGTCTACGGCTACTTCCCGTGCGTGTCGGCCGGCGATGACCTGATCATCCTGGATGAGGCGGGGCGGGAGCGGACCCGGTTCTCCTTCCCGCGCCAGCGCCGGGACCGGCATCTGTGCCTGTCGGACTTCTTCCGCCCGGCGGGGTCGGGACAGGTGGATGTGGTGGGGTTCCAGGTGGTCACCATGGGGGAGCGGATCTCGCAGGCGACCGCGGAGTTGTTCGCCAAGGACGCCTACCGGGACTATCTGGAGTTGCACGGGTTGTCGGTGCAGCTGACCGAGGCGCTGGCCGAGTACTGGCACGCCCGGGTGCGGGCGGAGCTGGGCATCGGCGGGGGCGAGGCGCTGGAGGACATGCTGAAGGTCAACTTCGCCGGTTGCCGGTACTCCTTCGGCTACCCGGCCTGCCCGAACCTTGAGGACCAGCGGCAGCTGTTCGAGCTGCTGGACCCGCAGCGGATCGGGGTGTCGCTGTCGGAGGAGTTCCAGCTGCACCCCGAGCAGGCGACCTCGGCGATGATCGTTCACCACCCCGAAGCCAAATACTTCAACGTCTGACCCCTGTCGGCCAGACGGTACGGTCATGGTGTACCTAAAGCCGACAGGAGGGTTCTAAGTGGACGCGGTCTTCTTCGACATGGACGGGCTTCTCGTGGACACCGAGAAGCTCTGGTTTCAGGTCGAGTCCGACGTCATGCGACGTCTGGGGGCCGCGTGGACCCAGGCCGACCAGGAGAATCTGGTCGGCGGTTCCATGCCGGCGACGGTGGCGTACATGCTGAGGGTCGCGGGGTCGGACCGCGACCCCGCCGAGGTCGAGGCGTGGATGCTCGACGGCGTGCTCGCCCTGCTGGCGGACGGCTTCGACGCGATGCCCGGCGCCCTGGAACTGCTGGGCGAGATCCGCGCGGCGGGGGTGCCCACGGGGCTGGTCACCTCCTCCGCCCGGCTGATGGCGGACTCGGTGCTGAACGGCATCGGCCGCGAGCACTTCGACATCGTCGTCACCGGGGACGACGTGCGGAACTTCAAGCCGGCCCCCGAGCCGTACCTGCTGGCGGCGGAGCGGGTGGGCGTGCCGCCCGCGCGGTGCGTGGCGCTGGAGGACTCCCCGAACGGCGTCGCCGCCGCCACCGCGGCGGGGTGCGCGGTCGTGGCGGTCCCGAGCGTCGTCCCCGTCCCGCCGGCGCCGAGGCGCCTGGTCGTCGAGTCGCTGAAGCAGGTGGACGTGGCGGCGCTGCGCGCCCTCGCGGCCTCCTGAGGCTACGCGCCCCCGTCCCGGAGGAGGTTCCTCCTCCTCCCCTAGGGGGTGGCCCCTCCTTGGGGAGGAGGGGACGGCGCGCGTCCGCGTGCCAGGATGGAACGGAGAGCCGTGAACAAGGGGGCGAGCCTTTATGTCGTTCGACCAGATCGCCTGGCTTCCGCTGTGCGGAGGACTGACCGCCGTCGGCCTGGTGCTCAGCTTTCTGGCGTTCCGCAGGCGGGGGGCGGCGTCCGGCCTGCGCCTGGCCGCGTGGTCGCTGATCCCGGTCGCCGCCTACCTGACCGGCGCGCTGTCCACGCTGTGGAAGATGGGCACGGCCGCCGTGGGCTTCGTCACGGGGCTGGTGTTCTCGCCGACGGTCTGGGCGGGCGTGGCCGTGACGGGGCTGGCCGTCGTGCTGTACCTGGTGTCCGGCGTCATGCTGGGCCGGGGCGCCGCCCGGCAGCGGTCCGGGAAGAAGGCCGCTCCGGAGTCCGTCCCTGAGGCCGCGGGCGCCCCGGCGGTGAGCGCGGGCGCGCCGACGCAGCCGAACCGGCCGCCGCTGCCCCGCCGCCGTCCCGCCGCCGCCGCGGCGGCGCCCGCCGACGACGACCTGTCGGACATCGAAGAGATCCTCAAGCGCCGCGGTATCAGCTAGCGCGCCCCCGCGCCGACGGTGAGTTCGCCGTGCGGTGGACGGTGGCGTGCCCTCCACCGCACGGGTGCGGCCGGCGCGGCCGGATCCGCCGCGGCCGCTTTCTCGCGTTGGGCTGACAGGGGCCGGCGGCGAGCGCCGCCGCGCGCGGGCGGAGGCACGTACGGCATGCCCCCGTCCGGGCGGCGACGACCAAGACATACCCCACATCGCGGGCGAGCGCACCCCGGTGCCGAAGATCTGTGATATGCGCGCCCATCCCTGTACCCGGCGACCACGGCGGCGCCCGTTCGTCCGGGGTCGTGAGAAACCGCCGCCCGGCGCGCGGATCTGTGCGTACGGTGGCGATGTCATCACGTTTCTGTAACGGTATGGCGACGCCGGTGTGCCTCCGGATAGGCCGAGACGCCCCTCGATAAGATCGACAGTCCTTGATCACGCCCAGGGTCCGCGCGGCCGTGCCCGGCGCCGGGCCGGCGCCGGGGCGTCACGAGGGCGCGCGCGGCCGGGTTTCGCGTGCCGTGTCACGGTTCTGAGACACAACCCGGACAGGTCCCGAATATTCGGTCCAAGATCGATACGAATGAATTTCGCAAGAATCACAGTTGAGCCACATAGCGTGCGAGGGTACTGGTCATCGCAGCTCAGCACGTAGATTCTGCGTCCGGGGCCATATACACGGCCCTGCATGCAACATGGGGCGACGCCCGCCCGCCACCTCCGGACGGGCGGCCGCGCCAGACGGACAACGTCGTCTGGGATCCAGGGAGCCGACACTTATGACCGCACCGCTCGACGCCTCCAGCAAGGAGCTGGAGGCCTCGCCGGAGGCCGTGCTCGACGGGCCGGCCAAGGCGATCCAGGGCCGGTCGCTCGGACAGATCGCATGGATGCGGCTCAAGCGCGACCGTGTCGCCGTGGTCGGCGGCGTGGTGATCGTCCTGCTGATCCTCATCGCGATCTTCGCGCCGTTGCTGGTGTCGTGGCTCGGTCATCCGCCCGCGGAGTGGCACCGGGAGAAGATCGACCCCGCCATCCAGGCTCCCATCGGCTCCTTCGGCGGCATGAGCTGGGACTTCCTGTTCGGCGTCGAGCCGACCACCGGCCGTGACCTGTTCAGCCGGGTCCTGTACGGCGCGCGCATCTCGCTGCTGATCGCGTTCTTCGCGACCCTGCTGTGCGTGATGCTCGGCACGCTGCTCGGCATGATCGCCGGCTTCTTCGGCGGCTGGGTCGACATGATCATCAGCCGGTTGATGGACATCTTCCTCGCCTTCCCGCTGCTGGTGTTCGCGCTGGCGCTGGCGGGGGTGATCCCGGACAAGGCGTTCGGCCTCTCGGGGGACACGCTGAGGATCACGCTGCTCGTGTTCATCATCGGCTTCTTCAACTGGCCTTATATAGGCCGGATCATCCGCGGCCAGACACTGTCCCTGCGGGAACGGGAGTTCGTCGACGCCTCCAGAAGCCTGGGCGCGCGCAGCCACACGATCCTGTTCAAGGAGATCCTCCCCAACCTGCTGGCGCCGATCCTCGTCTACGCGACGCTGCTGATCCCGACGAACATCCTGTTCGAGGCCGCGCTGTCCTTCCTCGGGGTCGGCGTCCGGCCGCCCACCCCGACGTGGGGAGGCATGCTGGCCGACGCGGTGCACAACTATCAGGTGGCGCCCAACTACATGATCTTCCCCGGTCTCGCGATCTTCATCACCGTGCTGTCGTTCAACCTGCTCGGTGACGGCCTGAGGGACGCCTTCGATCCCAAGGCCCGATGAGCGCGTGAGTGTTTCGCAATTTCGGTACTCCTAGCTTCAAGGGGTGTGTCAGGTCCATGAACCTCAAATCCAAGGCGTCGGCGGTGGTGGCCACCGCGGGCCTCGCCCTGGTAGTGGCCGCCTGCGGTGGCGGCGGCGGCGCCAAGAGCGGCTCCAGCGGCGGCGGTGACGCGGCGGCTCCCTCCAGCAAGTTCAACGCCGGGGTCGAGCAGGTCGTGAACCCCTCGGAGAAGGCGGGCGGCACCCTCCACATGGGCATGCCGGGCGACTTCGACTCCGTCGACCCGGGTGACATGTACTACGGCTACGCGTGGAACTTCGCGCGTCTCTACAGCCGCGCGCTCACCATGTTCAAGCCCGTGCCGGGTCAGGAGGGCCTCCAGCTCGTCCCGGACCTCGCCGAAGAGCTCGGCAAGCCGAGCGACGGCGGCAAGACCTGGACGTACAAGCTCCGCGCGGGCGTGAAGTTCGAGGACGGCACCCCCATCACGTCCAAGGACGTGAAGTACGCCGTCGCCCGCTCCCTCGACAAGGACATCCTTCCGAGCGGCCCGACCTACTTCAACGACTGGATCGACGCCGGCGACTACAAGGGCCCGTACAAGGACAAGGGCAAGATCGACGGCTGGAAGGGCATCGAGACCCCCGACGACCAGACCATCGTCTTCCACCTGAAGAAGGCGTACGGCGGTTTCGACTACTTCGCGATGCTCCCGCAGACGGCTCCCGTGCCGGCGGCCAAGGACACCGGCTCCAAGTACAAGGAGCACCCGGTCGCCAGCGGCCCCTACATGTTCAAGTCGCACGAGCTGGGCAAGCGGATCGAACTGGTCAAGAACCCCAACTGGGACCCGGCCAGCGACCCCAACCGCAAGCAGCTCAACGACTCCATCGAGGTGCTGCTGGGCCAGAACGAGGACGACCTCGACCAGCGCCTGCTCTCCGGCAAGATCGACGTCAAGGTGAACAGCACCGGTGTCGGCGCCAACGCGCGCAAGAGCGTCCTGACCGACGACAAGCGCAAGCAGTACTCCGACTCCGCGCCGATCGCGCGCACTTGGTTCACCAACATCAACGGTGACGTGCCGCCGTTCGACAACGTCCACTGCCGCAAGGCCGTGATGTACGCCGCGGACCGCTCGGCCATCCAGGGCGTCTACGGCGGCCCCGACGCCGGCGGCGACGTGGCGCTCAGCCTCATGCCCAAGACGATGACCGGCTACAAGAAGATCGACCCCTACGGCGTCGAAGCCCACCCCACCGGCGACGTCGACAAGGCCAAGCAGGAGCTGACGGCCTGCGGCCAGCCCAACGGCTTCAGCACCAGCATCTCCTTCCGTAACGAGCGGGCCGCCGAGAAGCAGACCGCCGAGGCGCTGCAGCAGTCGCTCGGCCGGATCGGCATCAAGCTGGAGCTCAAGGGCTACCCGCAGGGCGACTACTTCAAGCTGTACGCCGGCAAGCCCGAGTTCGCCACGAAGAACAACCTGGGCCTCATGGTCTACGGCTGGGGCGCCGACTACCCCGAGGGCTTCGGCTTCTTCCAGCAGATCGTCGACAGCCGGGTCATCCGCCCCGCGGGCAACACCAACCTCACGGTGAAGGACCCGGAGATCGACAAGCTCATCGACCAGGCGGCCGGCGAGACCGACGCCGCCAAGCGCAACGACGTCTGGGCGCAGGTCGACGCGAAGGTCATGGACGACGCGTTCATCCTTCCGTACGTGTGGGCGCACGGCCTGTTCTACCGGCCGGCCACGCTGAAGAACGTCTTCGTCAGCCAGAACTGGGGCACGTACGAGTACCTCACGCTGAGCACCCAGTAAACCGGTCCGGGAGAACCCCGGGAACGCTCGTCGAAAGCAGGTGAAGGCTTCGGCGGCCGGGCCCCACCGGGCCCGGCCGCCATGGCCGAGATCAGTGGTCACATACATCGTCAGACGGTTGATAGCGGCCGTCATGCTGCTCTTCGTGGTGAGCATCGCGACGTTCGCCATCTTCTTTCTCGTGCCTCGGCTCGCGGGGATGTCTGCTGACGACCTCGCTTCCCGGTACGTGGGCAAGGCGGCCAACGCCCAGGTCATCCACGACACCGCCATCAGGCTGGGCTTCTACGACCCGCTGGCCGTGCAGTACGGGCGGTTCGTGAAGGGCATCTTCGTGGGCATCGAGAGGAACTACGGCCCCGGTGTGGAGCACTGCCCCGCCCCCTGCTTCGGCTACTCCTACGTCACCCAGAACCCCGTGCTGCCGGACCTGCTCGACCGCATCCCGATCACGCTCTCGCTGGCGCTCGGCGCCGCGGTCGTCTGGGTGGTGTTCGGCGTGGCGACGGGCGTGGTGTCGGCCCTCCGGCGCGGCAGCTTCTTCGACCGCCTGTCCATGGGCGTCGCGCTGGCCGGAGTCTCGCTGCCCATCTTCTTCACCGGCATCGTCTCCCTGGCGATCTTCCGCGACCAGCTCGGGCTGGTGGGCGACGTCGCCGACTGGGTGCCGTTCTCCGAATCGCCGGCCATCTGGGCGCAGAACCTCATCCTGCCGTGGGTGACGCTCGCCTTCCTGTACGCCGCCGGGTACGCGCGGCTCACCAGGGCGGGCATGCTGGAGACCATGTCGGAGGACTACATTCGCACGGCCAGGGCGAAGGGGCTTCCCGAGCGGGTCGTGGTGGTCAAGCACGGCCTGCGCGCCACCCTGACCCCCGTGCTCACCATGTTCGGCCTCGACCTCGGCCTGCTGCTCGGCGGGGCCGTGCTCACCGAGAGCACCTTCTCGCTGCCCGGCATGGGCAAGTACGCCGTGGACGCCATCAGCAACAACGACCTTCCCCAGGTGATGGGGGTGACGCTGCTCGCCGCCACGTTCATCATCGTGGCCAACCTAGTAGTCGACCTGCTCTACGCGGTCGTGGACCCGAGGGTGAGGCTTGCGTGACAGGGACCGCGTTTCTCGGCGTCGAGAACCTGAGCATCCACTTCCCGACCGATGACGGCCTGGTCAAGTCCGTGGACGGGCTGTCGTTCGAGCTGGAGCGGGGCAAGACCCTCGGCATCGTCGGGGAGTCCGGCTCGGGCAAGAGCGTGACGAGCCTCGGCATCCTCGGCCTGCACAAGGGCGGGCGGGCGAAGATCTCGGGCGAGATCTGGCTGGACGGCGAGGAACTCGTCGCCGCCTCGCCCGAGCACGTGCGCACGCTGCGCGGCAAGAAGATGGCGATGATCTTCCAGGATCCGCTGTCGGCGATGCACCCCTACTACACGGTGGGCGCGCAGATCATCGAGGCCTACCGCATCCACAACAAGGTCAGCAAGGCGGTCGCCCGCAAGCACGCGATCGACATGCTCGGCCGCGTCGGCATCCCGCAGCCGGACCGGCGCGTGGACAGCTACCCGCACGAGTTCTCCGGCGGCATGCGCCAGCGCGCCATGATCGCCATGGCGCTGTCGTGCGACCCCGAGCTGCTGATCGCCGACGAGCCGACGACCGCGCTGGACGTCACCGTGCAGGCCCAGATCCTGGACCTGATGCGCGACCTGCAGCAGGAGTTCAACTCCGCGCTGATCATCATCACCCACGACCTCGGCGTCGTGGCCGAGCTGTCGGACGACATCCTGGTGATGTACGCCGGCAAGTGCATCGAGTACGGCGCGGCCGAGGACATCTTCGAGCGGCCCGAGCACCCCTACACCTGGGGGCTGCTGGGCTCGATGCCCCGGCTCGACCGCGAGCGCACCGACCGCCTCACCCCGATCAAGGGCACCCCGCCCTCCCTGATCAACGTGCCGTCCGGCTGCGCCTTCCATCCCCGCTGCGCGTTCGAGCCGCGCACCGGCGGCAGAGGGAAGACCGAGGTGCCCCAGCTCCTGGAGACCGAGGGAGGCCACCTGGTGCGCTGCCACATGTCGCGCGAGGAACGCCGCGCCGCCTGGGAGAACGAGATCAAGCCGACCCTGGAGTCCGTGTGAGCCGCCCGTCGGAAGCCCTGCTGTCGGTGCGGGGCCTGGAGAAGCACTTCCCGATCACCAAGGGCCTGGTCAAGCGCCAGGTCGGCGCGGTCAAGGCGGTGGACGGCCTGGACTTCGAGGTCCGCAAGGGCGAGACGCTCGGCCTGGTGGGGGAGTCGGGCTGCGGCAAGACCACCACCGGGCGCCTGATCACCCGCCTGCTGGAGCCCACCGGCGGCGAGATCGTCTTCGAGGGGCGCGACATCACCCACATGTCGCAGGGCGGGCTGCGCCCCCTGCGCCGCGACATGCAGATGATCTTCCAGGACCCCTACAGCTCGCTCAACCCGCGCCACACCGTCGGCGCCATCGTCGGCGCGCCGTTCCGCATCCAGGGCGTGAAGCCCCAGAACGGCGTGAAGAAGGCCGTCCAGGACATCCTCGAACTGGTCGGCCTCAACCCCGAGCACTACAACCGCTACCCGCACGAGTTCTCCGGCGGCCAGCGGCAGCGCATCGGCATCGCCCGCACGCTCGCGCTCAAGCCCAAGCTCATCATCGCCGACGAGCCGGTGTCGGCGCTGGACGTCTCCATCCAGGCCCAGGTCGTCAACCTGCTGGAGGACCTGCAGAACGAGCTCGACCTGACCTACGTCGTCATCGCCCACGACCTGTCGGTCGTCCGGCACATCAGCGACCGGGTCGCGGTCATGTACCTCGGCAAGATCGTCGAGATCGGCGACAGCAAGAGCCTGTACGAGGCGCCGATGCACCCGTACACCAACGCGCTGCTGTCCGCCGTGCCGGTGCCCGACGTCAAGCTGCGGGGCGCGCGCGAGCGCATCCGCCTGCAGGGCGACGTGCCGAGCCCGCTCAACCCGCCGCCGGCGTGCCGCTTCCACACCCGGTGCTGGAAGGCGCAGGAGATCTGCAAGACCCAGGAGCCGCCGCTCGTCGAGCGGGCCGCCGACCACCAGGTCGCCTGCCACTTCCCGGAGAACGTCCCCGCCGAGGCCGTGCCCGGCGACGCGGGGGCGCAGGTGCCCGCCTGACGCGCGGCGCCGGGCCGCGCGGGCCCGGCGCGAGCCCCCGGGCCGGTCAGGGGATCGTGCCCGGGGTGATCAGGCCGGTCTCGTAGGCCAGCACCACGGCCTGCACCCGGTCGCGCAGCGCCAGCTTGGTCAGCACGTTGCCGACGTGCGTCTTCACGGTCGTCTCGCTGACGACCAGCTCGGCGGCGATCTCGGCGTTGGACATGCCCCTGGCGATCAGGCGCAGCACCTCGAGCTCGCGCTCGGTGAGCCGGTTGACGCGCGCCGGGGTGGCCTGCTGCTGGGCCGACGGCAGGCGGGTGGCGAACTTGTCCAGCAGGCGCCGCGTCACGCTCGGCGCCACGATCGCGTCCCCGGCCGCCACGACCCGGATCGCCTGCACCAGCTCGTCGGGCGGGACGTCCTTGAGCAGGAAGCCGCTCGCGCCCGCCCGCAGAGCCTCCACGATGTACTCGTCCAGGTCGAAGGTGGTCAGCACCAGGACGCGGGGCACGTGGGAGCCGGGGGCGGCGTCGCGCACGATGCGCCGGGTCGCCTCGATGCCGTCCACGCCCGGCATGCGGATGTCCATCAGCACCACGTCGGGCAGCAGCGCCCGCGACTGGTCCTGGGCGGTGGCCCCGTTGCCGGCCTCGCCCACCACCGTGATGTCCGGCTCGGCCTCCAGGATCAGGCGGAAGCCCGTGCGCAGAAGGGGCTGGTCGTCGACCAGCAGCACGCGGATCGTCATGTGTCAGTCCTTGAGGGGGAAACGGGCCCGTACCTCGAATCCGCCCCCCTGTCGTGGGCCGATCCGCAGAACTCCACCATAAAGGGCGACACGCTCGCGTATGCCGACCAATCCGTGCCCGGGACGATCGCCGGGGCCGCGCTGCGGGGCTTCCACGCCGCCGTGCCCGTCGTCCTCGACGTGGACCAGCAGCTCGCCCTGCTCGTGGCGCACGGTGACCCACGCCCGGGCCGCCGGGCCCGCGTGGCGCAGGCTGTTGGTCAGGGCCTCCTGGACGAGACGGTAGGCGGCCAGGTCGATGCCCGGCGGGATGACCGGCCGCTCGCCCTCGATCCACAGCTGGGCGCGCAGCCCGGCCTCGCGCATCTGGTCCACCAGGCCGGGCAGGTCCACCATGCCCGGCTGCGGCGCCAGCTCGCCGCTCTCGCCGTCGGTGCGCAGCACGCCGACGATGCCGCGCATCTCGCGCATCGCGGTCCTGCCCATCTCCTCGATGGCCACCAGCGCGTCCCTCGCGGCCTCCGGGCGGGTCTCCAGCACCTTCCGGGCCGCGGCGGCCTGGACGGTCATCACGCTCACGTGGTGGGCCACCACGTCGTGCAGCTCGCGGGCGATGCGCGAGCGCTCCTCGGCGCGCGCGGCCCGGGTGTCGGCCTCCCGGGCCCGCTCCAGGCGCTCGGCGCGGTCGACCAGCTCGGCGAGGTAGGCCCGGCGCAGCCGCACGGACCTGCCGCCCACCCAGACCGTCATCGTCACCACCACGACGATCGCGTGCTGGGTCCACCCGCCGGCGTCGAAGGCGATTACGGCGCTCACGGCGTAGGTGGCGAGCGCGACGGCCGCCGCGACCAGGCTGAGGGCCAGCCCGCGGTAGGCGGCGACGGTGTAGAGCAGGATCAGCGTGACCAGGCCGACGAGCCCGCCCTCGTACCGCAGCGCCGCCAGCGCGATTTGCGGGAGCTGGGCCAGGCAGAGCAGGACGAACGGCCACCGCCTGCGCAGCGCCGTCAGCAGGCAGGTGCCGACGGCCAGGACGGCGGCGACGGCGTTGAACGAGTACGCCGGGAGCCGCCCCTGCGAGGCGTCCTGGGCGGAGACGAGCCCGGCGAACGCGAGCGAGAGCACCGCCAGCAGGACCGCGAGGACCGAGTCGCCGAAGAGGGGATGGCTTCTGAGCCAGGCTCGCGGACTTACGGGGGTGGTGCGCACCCTCTCAATTTAGGACGACTTCCCGGTAGGCCACCCCTCTGAGGTCGGATATCCCCCTCATCCTGCGGAAGGATCCGCCGGGGCCCCCGCGACCGGGGCGAGGTCCTCCCCGCGCGGTCTCAGCGGACGTGGCGGCCTGGGCGGTCCCGGCCGTCGCGGCTCCGCACGTCCTCGGCGCGCTCCGCGGGTGCGGCGGGCAGGCAGAGCAGGAAGGCGACGCCGGAGTCCCCGGCGTCCTCGTTCTTCCCGCCGCCGGGCCGGCCGCGCACCCACAGCGTCCCCTCGTGGGCGAGGGCACGGGCCAGGGCCAGCGCGAGACCGGCGCTCTCGCTCTGCGGCAGCCCGGCGGCGTCCAGCCGGGCGAACCGCCGGAACGGGCCCCGCGGGTCCGGCCCGCCGCCGACGGTCAGCCGGGCGGTGTCGCCGTCACGGGACGCCTCGACGCGGACGGCGCCGTCGTGGCGGGCCGCGAGGTCCAGCAGGATGCCGACGACCTGGGCGAGCCGGGGGCGCACGGCGTCCACCAGGATCCCCACTGTGCCGGACACCCGCACCCCGGCCCGGCGGGCGGCCTGCTCCCCGGCCAGCGTGAGCAGGTCGGTGGGTTCGGGGGCGGCCGGCTCGCCGTGCCGGGGGCCGTCGAGCGCGGCCAGGTCGCCGATGATCGCCTCCAGGCGGTCCACGCCGGCCAGCGCGCGGGCGGCGAGGTCGCCCGGGTCGGTCTCGCCGGGGTGCAGCCGCGCCTCCTCCAGTTCGGCGCGGATCGCCGCCACCGACGTCCGCAGCGCGTGCGCGACGTCGGCGTCGAACCGGTGCCCCTCCTCGGCCGCCGCCTGGTGCCGCTCCTCGGCCGTCGCCTGGTGCCGCTCCTCGGCCGTCGCCCGGGGCCCCTTCCCAGGCGTCGCCTCGGTGGAGGGGACGGGCCGCCGGGCGGAGGCCCGCCGTCCGAAAGGTCCACCCGCCGCCGCGGGCCGCATGTCCTGCGCCGCGCAGGGGCATCCCCACGGCGTGATCACGGGCGCGGCTCCCGGCGCGCGGAGCGGCCGCGCGTGGGCGGGGTCGCACCGCCCGCGCGTGCGGGTGATCTGCTCCATCAGGGCCTCGCCTCCCGGTCGCCGGCGGCCGGCGCCGTCGCGCCCGGCCGGTCCCTCCTTCAGGGAAACACGGCAGGACCAGGCGGGAGCGGCCCGAACTGGCCCCTGCCGGACAGGGACCATCAGGGCCACCCTCCAGCCTTGACATAAGGGACATACTGGGCATATGGCCGCCGTGGAGAGGGAGGAAGGCGCGCTGGGCGGGTTCCTGCGGTCCCGCCGTGCCCGGCTGTGCCCCAAGGACGTCGGCATCGACGCCGACTCGGGCAGGCGCCGCGTCCCCGGCCTGCGCCGCGAGGAGCTCGCCCGCCTCGCCGGCGTCAGCGTCGAGTACTACACCCGCCTGGAACAGGGCCGCAGCCGCAACGCCTCCCACGAGGTGCTCGACGCGATCGCGGACGCGCTGCGCCTCGACGAGACCGAGCGCGCGTACATGCGGCACCTGTCCCGCCCGGCGCGCGCCCGGCGGCCCGGACGCCCGGCCCCGCCGCAGCGGGTGCCCCCCACGGCCGTCAGGCTCCTGGAGGTGCTGGAG
This sequence comes from Sphaerisporangium krabiense, assembly GCF_014200435.1. NCBI lineage: Bacteria > Bacillati > Actinomycetota > Actinomycetes > Streptosporangiales > Streptosporangiaceae > Sphaerisporangium > Sphaerisporangium krabiense. The sequence continues at coordinate 1,418,419 of NZ_JACHBR010000002.1, forward strand.
GCCGCCGGCGCCCCGGCGACCGTGATAGGCCGCCGCACCGACATCCTGGCCGCCAACCGGCTGACGAGGGCGCTGATCGCCGACTTCGACCGCATCCCGGCCCGCGACCGCAACGTGGCGAGGTTCGTCTTCCTGGACCCGCGCGCCCCCGGCCTCTACGGCGACTGGCGGGGCGTGGCCCGCCACGTCGCCGCCCTCCCGCACTTCGACGCCGGCCGCCACCCGGAGGACCCGCTGACGCGGGCCCTGGTCCGCGAGCTGCTGGACAGGAGCGAGGACTTCCGCCGGGCGTGGGCCGCCCACGACGTCCACGAGCGGGTGTACGGCGTCACGAGCTACCGCAACCGGATCGTGGGCGACGTCGAGCTCACCTACCAGGCGCTCTCGCTGCCGGAGGATTCCGACCAGCGGATCTTCGTCTACACCGCCGAGCCGGGCTCCCCCTCCGAGACGGCCATGCGGGCGCTCGCCCGGTGGGTCCAGGACGGCGGGCTGACCGGCCCCGCCCCGGCCTGAGGCGGCGCGGGGCGCACGGCGCGCCGGTCGCCGAGCGGCGCACAGCCGGCCGCCCGCAGGCGCGCCTCAGAGCTCGTCGGTCGCGGAGCGGCGCGCACCCCGGATCGTGTCGCCGGGACGGCGGTCGGGCACCGGCGGGGGGGTGCCGCCCCACTCCGGGCAGAGGGCCTGGTAGTCGCACCAGTCGCAGAGCCGGCTGCGCCGGGCGCGCCACTCGCGCGTGGTGAGCGCCCGCTCGATGGCCTCCCACAGGGCCTGCACCTTGCGCTCGGTCGCCCGCAGGTCGGCCTCGTCGGGCGCGTAGCGCAGCACCTCGCCGTTGCCGAGGTACATGAGCTGGAGCACGCGGGGCACCGTGCCGCGCAGCCGCCACAGCACCAGGGCGTAGAACTTCATCTGGAACAGGGCCTTGGCCTCGAAGTCGGGGCCGGGCGCGCTGCCGGTCTTGTAGTCGACGACGCGCAGGTCGCCGGTGGGGGCGACGTCGAGCCTGTCGATGTAGCCGCGCAGCATGAGCCCGCTGTCGAGCACCGCCTCCACGTACAGCTCCCGCTGGGCCGGCTCCAGCAGCCGTGGATCCTCCAGGGCGAAGTAGCGCTCCAGCATCTGGTGGGCCTGCGCCAGCCACCGGTCCCGCTCGGCCTCGTCGTCGAACAGGGCCGAGTACTCGGGGGTGCGGCCGAGCAGGCGCGCCCACTGCGGGTCGAGCAGGGCCTGCGCCGCGGCGACCGTGCGCTCGGCCGCCGGCAGGTCGTACAGGCGCTCCAGCACGGCGTGCACCAGGGTGCCGCGCACGGCGGCGGGGGAGGGCCGCTCGGGGAGCTGGTCGATCACCCGGAAGCGGTAGAGCAGCGGACATGTCATGAAGTCGCCCGCCCGCGAGGGCGACAGGCTGCCGATGACCGTGGGCGGCTCCGTGATGCTCATGGAGGGAACTGTAAGTCAGCCCGCCGACACTTCGGGCGCGGGCGGCGCACGTGATCGGCCTACGGCCTCCGGGAGGCGCGTAGCATCGAGGCACAAGGAGGGAAGACGACGAACATGAGCACCCAGACCCCGCAACGGCCCGAGTCGCCGGGGCTGCGCATGGGGCGCCCCTTCGGCATCCCCGTCTACGTCTCGCCGACCTGGCTGATCGTCGCGGCGTTCATCACCTACACCTTCCAGCCCCAGGTCGCCGACGGCCTGCCCGGCAAGGGCGCCGTCGTGACCTATCTCGTGGCCTTCGTTTTCGCCGTCTTCCTGTACCTCTCGGTGCTGCTGCACGAGCTGGCGCACTGCGTCGTGGCCCGTTACTTCGGCCTGCCCGTGCGCCGCATCACGCTCTACCTGCTCGGCGGCGTCTCCGAGATCGAGCGCGAGCCCGAGACGCCGACGCGCGAGTTCCTGGTGGCCTTCGCAGGCCCGCTGCTGTCCCTCGGCCTGGCCGGGATCGGTTTCGTCCTGAGCGAGTTCATCCCCCAGGGCACCATCCCTCATGTCCTGGTGTTCCAGCTCTGGGTCTCCAACCTGATCGTCGGCGTCTTCAACCTGCTGCCCGGCCTCCCGCTGGACGGCGGGCGCATGCTCCGCGCCGGTGTGTGGAAGATCACTCGCAACTCCGGCACGGGCACCATCGCCGCCGCCTGGTTCGGCCGGGCCCTCGCCGTGGCGCTGGTCGCGGTGCCGCTGCTGTCCTCGCTGGTGACCGGTCAGGAGCCCCCGGGCCTGTGGCTCATGCTCTGGTCGGTGCTGCTGGCCTCGTTCATCTGGATCGGCGCCTCGCAGGCGCTGCGCGTGGCCAGGGTCCGCGCCCGCCTGCCGCGCGTCCAGGCCCGCGCGCTGGCCCGGCGGGCGATCGCGGTCACCGCCGAGGTGCCGCTGGCCGAGGCCATGCGCAGGGCCACGCAGGCGGAGGCGGGGGCCATGGTCGTCGTCGACCACGAGGGACATCCGATCGCCATCGTCAACGAGTCGGCGGTCACGGCCACGCCCGAGCAGCGGCGGCCCTGGGTGACGGTCGGCTCGCTGGCGCGCAGCCTGGAGCCCTCGCTCGTGCTGCCGGCCGACCTGTCGGGGGAGTCCCTGCTCGACGCCATGCGCGACGCGCCCTCCGGCGAGTACCTGCTCGTGGAGCGCGGCGGCGACGTCTACGGCGTGCTGGTGACCGCCGACGTCAACCGCGTCTTCGCCGGCGTCTGACCTACGGTCCCGCGGCGCGCCGCCCGTTCGCCCGGCGTGGCAGGGCATCTGGGACTTCGCGGCCGGCCGTTTGGCTCGCCGCCCCAGGTGCAGGAAGGAATTGTTCGGTGGTTTTTGCTACGGTCCGGTGCCATTGGATATGTGTTCTGCCTCGTCCCGCCGCCATGCCCTGGACGCATGCTCGTCCCGGCGCCGGCCGGCGGCCGAGGGTCTGACGCGGGTGCCGTTCGTCCGGTCGTGAAGTCCGGGGAGGAGAGTTTCTGTGACGGAGCAAGGCGTGGGGGTGGTGCGTCCGCTCCCCGGCGACGGGCTGATCGCTCATATGGGCGGCCTGCTGCTGGTGTGCGACGCGGCCGACGGCGTCGCCGAGGAGCTGGTGACGGCGCTGCGGGACACCGCGGCGGCCGGAGGTGACGGCCGTGCGCTGGCCCGGCGCGTCGCCCAGGTCCTCGCGCGGGCGATGACGGCCGAGCCGGTCGCCTGCGCGGTCGCCGGGCGCGCCGGCGGCGGCATCGCGGTGCTGGTCAGCGGCGACGCCCAGGCGGCCATCACCGGGCCGGGCACCGACGTCCGCCTGGACGGCAAGGACGCGCTCACCTGGACCGACCGCCTGGTCACCACGCAGGTGAGCACGGTCGAGCTGCGGCTGCCCAGTGCGGGCCGCCCGTTCAGGCAGGCCCGGCTGGACGCCGGCGTGGTCCCCGGCGGCGGCCTGGTCTCCGACCTCGCCGAGGCGGACGGCGGCCTGCCCGCCCGTCCCGCGCCGCGTCCGGAGCCCGCGCCCCGCCCGGCGGCCCACGACCCGTTCCCCGCCGCCGAGGCCGCGCGTCCCGAGCCGGCGCCCGGCCCGGCCGCGTTCGGCGTGGAGGCGCCGCCGCCGATCTCCTCCCCGCCCGGCGTGAGCGCGCCCCCGCCGCCCGCCGACCTGCCCGGCCCGCCGCGCGAGTACGAGCAGCCGTTCGTCCCCGGTCCCGAGGCGCCGCGGCAGGCCCCCGGCGGCGGCCACACCGGCGCCCAGGAGTTCGACCCCTTCCCGCCCGCCGGTCCTCCCGCGGGCGAGCCCGACCACGCCTCCGGCCCGCTCCTGGAGCCCACCGAGATGGGGCCCACGCCCGAGCCGCCGAGCCGTCCCATGGTGTACGGGGTGGACTGCCAGAACGACCACTTCAACGACCCGCGGGTGCCCTACTGCGCGGTGTGCGGGGTGGCCCTGGTGCAGCGCAACCTCGTGCCCTACAAGGGGGAGCGGCCCTCGCTCGGGGTGCTCGCCCTCGACGACGGCATGACGCTGGCCCTCGACGCCGACTACCTGCTCGGCCGCGACCCCGATCGCGCGCCCGAGGTCACCTCCGGCGAGGCGCGCCCGGCCCGGGTGACCAGCCCCGACGGCTCGGTCTCCCGCCGCCACCTGCGCGTGCGGCTGGACGGCTGGGACGTCAACCTGGTGGACCTCGGATCGGTCAACGGCACCCAGGTGCAGCCGCCGGGGGATCCGAACTTCTACGACATCCCGCCGAACGAGCCGGTGCCGATCCTGCCGGGCACGACCGTGCGCATCGGCGTCTCGCGCACCATGCGCTACGACGGCCACCGGCAGGGCTGACCCGCCGCGCCTCCCCGTCCCGGGCGCCTACCGGCCGCCCGGCGGGGTGGCGCCCCGCGGTCCCTGGGCGGCGCGGCCGATCACGGCCACCAGCTCCTCCTCGGTGAGCACGCGCGGCTCGCCGATCGCCTTGGCCTGCACGTAGACCGCGCACAGCCACTCCAGCAGCCGCGCGCCCTCCAGGGCGCGGGGGAGGTCGGCGCCGACGGCCACGGCCCCGTGGTTCTGCATGAGGGCCGCCTGTCTGCCCTCCAGCGCCGCGCCGACGTGGGCGGCCAGCTCGGGGGTGCCGTAGGTCGCGTAGGGGGCCACGCGGACAGTGCCGCCGAGCAGCAGCGTGTTGTAGTGGATCGGCGGCAGCTCGCGCATCGTCGCCGACACCACCACCGCGTAGGTGGAATGGGTGTGCACGATCGCCGCCGTGCCGGTGCTCTCGTAGATCGCCAGGTGCATGGGCACCTCCGAGGACGGGTCGCGCGCCCCCTCCACCACCTCGCCGGACAGGTCCAGCACCGGGCAGTCCCCGGGGGTGAGCGCGTCCAGGGCCACCCCGCCGGGCGTGACCGCGACCAGGTCGCCGCGCCGCACGCTGACGTTGCCGGAGGTGCCGAGCACCAGGCCGTCCCCGACCATGCGCCGGCCGGTCTCGCACAGCAGCGCGCGCTCCTCGGCCAGCCTCACGACGCCCCGCCGAGGCGGTCCAGCTCGGCGGTCATCAGCCGCCGCAGGGTCTCGGGGGAGAGGCGGTCGGGGTAGAGGAGCCGGTGGAGGCTGAGCCCGTCCACCAGCGCGAGCAGCCGCTCGGCGGCGTCGTCCAGGTCCTGGCCCGGGGCGATCTCCCCGGCCCTCTCCGCGGCGTCGAGCAGGGCGCGCACCAGGTGGCGCAGCTCGGCGGCCTCCTCGCGCTGGACCTCGAGCAGCGTCCCCCCGGTCAGGCTCCTGCCCCAGAAGCCGACCTCGAGCGCGGTCTCGCGGGCCCGCTCCTCGTCCAGCGGCAGGTTGTCCAGCAGCAGCTCGCGCAGGGCCGCCAGGCCGGTGAGCCCGGCCAGCTTGGCGCGCAGCCGTTCCACGATGCGGCGGTGCGAGGAGCGCAGCGCCGACAGCAGGATGTCGTCCTTGTCGGCGAAGTAGTGGGTGAGCACGCCGTTGGAGTAGCCCGCCTCCTTGGCGATGGCGCGGGTGGTGGCCGCGTCGATCCCCTCGCGCAGGATGACCCTGCGGGCGGCGTCCACCACCTCCTCGCGGCGCACGTCGTGATCGACGATCTTCGGCATTCCGTCCCTCCACCCGGCTTGACATTTTAGTCGGACGCCCGTCTATCATCCCGGAATCCGCATCCAAGAAGGTACCGACATGACCGTCCTCACGCTCGGTGTCCACATCGTCGACGTGCTCGCCAGGCCCGTGGAGTCCATCCCGCCAGGGCAGGACACCCATCTGGTGGAGCAGATCCGCGTCACCGCCGCCGGGGCCGCGGCGGGCACGGCGGTCGCCCTGGCCAAGCTCGGCGTGCCGGTCGCCTCGGCGGGCGCGGTCGGCGTGGACGAGCTCGGCGACCTGCTCCTGATGATCATGTCGAGGCACGGCGTCGACGTGGGCGGCGTGGTGCGCAAGCCCGGGGAGCAGACCGCCGCCTCGATCCTGCCGATCCGTCCCGACGGAGGCCGCCCCTCCTTCCACGTCCCCGGCGCGAACCTCGTCTACGCCCTGGCCGACCTGGACCCCGGCGCGCTCACCCGCGCCCGGGTGATCCACCTCGGCGGCGTGGACGTGACCTTCGGCCTGCACGACCCCGCGTTCCTCGAGCTGCTCGCCTCCGCCCGCGAGGCCGGCGCGGTGGTCACCATGGACCTGCTGTCGAACATGGCCGAGCTCATGCCCGGCGCCCGCGCCTTCCTGCCCTACGTCGACTACTTCCTGCCCAACGAGGAGCAGGCGCTGCTGATCAGCGGCGCCCCCGGCGTGGAGGAGGCCGCCCGGCTGCTGCTGGAGGACGGGCCCGCCGGGGTGCTCGTCACGCGCGGCGCCGAGGGCAGCCTGGTCGCCACCTTCGACGGCCTCGTGCGCGTGCCCGCCCTGGAGACGCCCGTCGTCGACACCACCGGCTGCGGCGACGCCTACTGCGCGGGCTTCATCGCCGGACTGCTGGAGGGCCAGGACCTCACCACCGCCGCCCGCCTCGGCGCCGCCGTGGCCGCCCGGGTCGCCGGAGGGCTCGGCTCGGACGCCGGGCTGGACGGGGTGACCGTCCGCGACCTCGCCCAGCGCGCCCTCCCCGGTATCGAAGGGATCTGACATGTCACACACCACCCCCGGGCGCGACGCGTCCCTGCGCGAGCGGGCCGCCAAGGTCGTCCCCGGCGGCATGTACGGCCACCTCAACGCCGCGATCTTCACCCCCGCCTACCCGCAGTTCTTCGTCAGGGGCGAGGGCTGCCGCCAGTGGGACGCCGACGGGCGCGAGTACGTCGACCTCATGTGCAGCTGGGGCCCGATGATCCTCGGCCACCGGCACCCGGCCGTCGAGGAGGCCGCCGCCGCCCAGCGCGCCCAAGGCGACTGCCTCAACGGGCCGGGCCCGGTCATGGTCGAGCTGGCCGAGCTCATGGTGGACACCATCCCCTCGGCCGACTGGGTCATGTTCTCCAAGAACGGCACCGACGCCACCACCCAGGCCCTCATGGTCGCCCGCGCCGCCACCGGCCGCGACAAGGTGCTCGTCGCGCACGGCGCCTACCACGGCGCCGACCCCTGGTGCACGCCGAGCACGGCCGGCACCACCGCCGCCGAGCGCGCCGACCTCGTCGAGTACCCCTACAACGACCTGGAGGGCGCCGAGGCCGCCGCCGGGTACGCCGACGGCGAGGTGGCCGCCATCCTCGCCACCCCGTTCAAGCACGACTCCTTCGAGGACCAGGAGCCCGTGGACCCCGCCTTCGCCCGCGGCCTGCGCGCCCTGGCCGACCGGATCGGCGCCGCCCTGGTCCTCGACGACGTCCGCGCCGGGTTCCGGCTGGACCCGCGCGGCTCCTGGGAGCCGCTCGGCGTGCGCCCCGACCTGACGGCGTGGAGCAAGGCCATGGGCAACGGGTACGCCATCGCCGCCGTCACGGGCGCCGACGCCCTGCGCGGCGCGGCTCAGACGCTGTACTCCACCGGCTCGTTCTGGTTCTCCGCGGTGCCCATGGCCGCCGCCAAGGCCACGATCGAGACGCTCCGCGACATCGGCGGCGTCGCGCTCATGGAGCGCGCGGGCGCCCGGCTGCGCGAGGGCCTGGCCGCGCAGGCGGCCGCGCACGGCTTCACGGTGCGCCAGACCGGCCCCGTGCAGATCCCCTGGCTGTCCTTCGAGGGCGACGCGACCCTGGAGAAGGGCATGCACTGGGCCTCCGCCTGCCTGGAGGAGGGCGTCTACCTGCACCCGTGGCACAACTGGTTCATGTCCGCCGCGCACACCGACGCCGACGTCGACCGCGCCCTGGCCGGCACCGACGCCGCCTTCGCCAAGCTGCGGGCGAGGTACGGCGGCGACTGAGCTTCGCCCGGGCCCGCGGCGTCAGCCGCGCAGCCGGACCCACTGGACGTCGTCGTGGCGCTCGCCGCCGGGGCCGGGCAGCAGCTCCTTGATCAGTGCCTCCCGGGTGAACCCCGCGCGTTCCAGCACCGACTGGGAGGCGGTGTTGTGCACGGCGGTGCCGGCCACCAGCCGGTGCAGCGGCGTGGCCGCGTACGCCCAGTCGGCCAGCAGGCGCACGGCCCGCGTCATGAACCCCCGGCCGCGGAACCGGCTGTGCAGACCGTAGCCGATCATGCCCTGCGCCAGGGGCGGGACGATGTTCATGAGCTGGATGTGCCCCGCGAACGCGCCCGAGGCGGCGTCCCTGACGCTCAGCTCGGCCCGTTCGCCCGCCAGCCACCACGTCGGGGTGTACCGGCAGCGGTGCTCGGTCTGCGCGCGCGACGGAGGCTCGGGAGGGACGCTGTAGGCGTAGGAGTCGGGTTCGGCGGCCATCTCCTGGTAGGCGTCCACGTCGTCCATGGTCAGCGGGACCAGCCGCACGACGCCGTCGGTCAGCTCGCCGCCGGGCAGGGCGGGCAGGTAGGACCGCTGCGGCTCGCCGGAGTCGCCGGCCAGGCGGGCGAAGGTCACCAGGTCGGCGTACCCGCCGCCCCTGAGCGGCCGGGCGTCCCTCAGCAGCCCATCGCGCTGGAACCCCGCCGCCATCGCCACGCTCTGGCTCGCCGGATTCTCCACCTCTGCGAAGATCGTCAAGCGATGGATGCCCTGGGCGAACGCCCACTCGGCCAGCGCCCGCACGGCCGCCGTCGCCACGCCCCGCCCGCGCGCCCATGGGGCGACCAGGTAGCCGATCTCCGCGCCGCGCCCGCGGGAGTCCGGCGGCTTCAGCGAGCAGTCGCCGAGCCACGCGCCGCTCGCCGCGTCGGCGATGGCGAACGAGGCGCCCCCGCCGCTCCAGAACCCCGGCGCCGTCTGGGTGATGTGGAAGAGCGCGTCCTGCGGGGTGCACGGCGAAGGGATCCCGGGTCTGAACCGTACGATCAGGGGGTCGGCGCAGGCGCGGACACGGGCCTCGGCGTCCGCGGCGACCGTCTCGCGGAGTACGATCGGTCCTGCGGGGATGGGGGCACGGGGGAGCATGCCCCAGTGCTACCAGCATCGCGCGCGAAGGTCGAACGGCTTTCCGCCGGTTGCGGTCCCCCCTATCCGGGCCCGCCGCCCTTCACCGGCGGGCCGTGGGCGCATATAGCCTTACGGGCATGGGTTTTCGCAGGCACGGGCCGTTCCAGCCCGGCGATCAGGTACAGCTCACCGATCCCAAGGACAAGCGGCATACGGTGACGCTGCGCGAGGGTGCTCAGTTCCACACGCACAAGGGCTCGATCCCTCATGACGACCTGATCGGCTCGCCCGAGGGCTCGGTGGTCCGCTCCTCCGGCGGCACCCCCTACCTGGCCTTCCGCCACCTGCTCCAGGACTACACGGTCTCCATGCCGCGGGGCGCGGCCGTCGTCTACCCCAAGGACTGCGGCCAGATCGTCGCCATGGCCGACGTCTTCCCGGGCGCCAGGGTCGTGGAGGCCGGCGTCGGGTCGGGGGCGCTCACCTGCTTCCTGCTCCGGGCGGTGGGCGAGTCCGGCAGCCTCACCTCCTACGAGCGCCGGCAGGACTTCGCCGACATCGCGCGCAAGAACGTCGAGAAGTTCTACGGCGGCCCTGTGGAACAGTGGCGGCTGGTGGTGGGCGACCTGGTGGCCTCGCTGGACGAGACCGACGTCGACCGCGTCATCCTGGACATGCTCGCTCCTTGGGAATGTGTGGACGCGGCGGCCAAGGCGCTGACGCCCGGGGGCGTGATCTGCTGTTATGTGGCCACGACGACGCAGCTCTCGCGCACCGTCGAAACCCTGCGCGATCACGGAAGTTTCACCGAGCCGCATTCGTGGGAAACCTTGGTCCGCGACTGGCATGTCGAGGGGCTCGCGGTCCGTCCCGACCACCGCATGGTGGGGCACACGGGCTTTCTCATCACGTCCCGTCGCATGGCGGACGGCGTCACGCCCCCGCCCAAGCGCCGCCGCCCCGCCAAGGGCGCGTATGGGGAGGAGACGGCCATATGACCTCTGGCATCCGCGTGTGGCGATTCGGTAAACAATCATGGTTGGGGTCGGCGTATGGGAACAGAACCGATTGAGTAGCTGCTTACAAGCAATGAGCCGCCAATAGGGCCCTAAACGCTGAACACTGGATGTAATGACACGAACACTCCCCGGCCAGGTTACGGATGCCCCCGAGATAGGTAGGGTCTTGAGTAGTCGCCCTCGACTGGGAAGGAGGTGACTGTGGCAGCTCGCGAGGACGCTGAGGCCAGAGCCGCCCAGCGCGAACGGGAGGTCGCCGACCTCACAACTCAGGTCTCCTTCCTCCAGGAGGAGATCACCGCGTTGCGCCGGAAGCTGGCCGAGTCCCCCCGGCAAGCCAGGGTCCTGGAGGAACGTCTCCATGAGGTGCAGGCCAATCTCGCGGCCGTCACCGGTCAGAACGAGAGGCTGGTGGCCACCCTCAAGGAGGCCAGAGACCAGATCGTCGCCCTGAAGGAGGAGGTCGACCGGCTGGCGCAGCCGCCGTCCGGGTTCGGCGTCTTCCTGGAGGCCCGCGAGGACGGCACCGTGGAGGTGTTCACCGGCGGGCGCAAGCTCCGGGTGAACGTCAGCCCCGCGGTCGACGCCGCGTCGATCAAGCGTGGCCAGGAGGTCATGCTCAACGAGGCGCTCAACGTCGTCGAGGCCCTCGGGTACGAGACGGTCGGCGAGATCGTCATGCTGAAGGAGCTCCTCGAGGACGGGCAGCGCGCGCTCGTCATCTCCCACGCCGACGAGGAGCGCGTCGTGCGCCTGGCCGAGTCCCTGCTCGACCAGCCCATCCGCGCCGGCGACTCCCTCCTGCTCGAGCCCCGCTCGGGCCACGTCTACGAGCGCATCCCCAAGTCCGAGGTCGAAGAGCTGGTGCTGGAGGAGGTCCCCGACATCTCCTACGAGGAGATCGGCGGCCTCTCGCGGCAGATCGAGCAGATCAGGGACGCCATCGAGCTGCCCTACCTGCACGCCGACCTGTTCCGCGAGCACCACCTGCGTCCCCCCAAGGGCGTGCTGCTCTACGGCCCTCCCGGCTGCGGCAAGACCCTCATCGCCAAGGCCGTCGCCAACTCCCTGGCCAAGCAGGTCGCCGAGAAGACCGGACAGTCCGGCAAGAGCTTCTTCCTCAACATCAAGGGCCCCGAGCTCCTCAACAAGTACGTCGGCGAGACCGAGCGGCACATCCGCCTGGTCTTCCAGCGGGCCCGTGAGAAGGCCTCCGAGGGCACCCCGGTGATCGTGTTCTTCGACGAGATGGACTCGATCTTCCGGACCCGAGGCTCCGGCGTCTCCTCCGACGTCGAGAACACCATCGTCCCCCAGCTCCTGTCCGAGATCGACGGCGTCGAGGGCCTGGAGAACGTCATCGTCATCGGCGCCTCCAACCGCGAGGACATGATCGACCCCGCGATCCTGCGGCCGGGCCGCCTGGACGTGAAGATCAAGATCGAGCGGCCGGACGCCGAGGCGGCCAAGGACATCTTCTCGAAGTACATCACCACGGGCCTGCCCCTCCACACCGACGACGTGACCGAGCACAGCGGCTCGCGCGAGGCCACCGTCGGCGGCATGATCCAGCGGGTCGTGGAACGCATGTACACCGAGAGCGAGGAGAACCGCTTCCTCGAGGTGACCTACGCCAACGGTGACAAGGAGGTCCTGTACTTCAAGGACTTCAACTCCGGCGCCATGATCCAGAACATCGTGGACCGGGGCAAGAAGATGGCCATCAAGGCGTTCCTGGAGACCGGGCAGAAGGGTCTGCGCATCTCCCACCTCATGGCCGCCTGCGTGGACGAGTTCAGCGAGAACGAGGATCTCCCGAACACCACCAACCCCGACGACTGGGCCCGCATCTCCGGAAAGAAGGGCGAGCGGATCGTCTACATCCGCACGCTCGTCTCCGGCAAGCAGGGCACCGAGGCCGGGCGGTCCATCGACACGGTCGCCAACACCGGCCAGTACCTCTGATTGAGACCGCAAATGCGACGGCGTGGTTCCCAGGGCGGGCCGCGCCGTCGCCGTTTCGGAGGAGGTCGCGGCGTGGGCGCGCGGGCGGCGGACCGGGCGGTCCCCCCGGCCGCGCGACGGTCTAGGCTCGTGGTTACGGGTCGCGCGATGGCGGCGGTCCGGGTGCGAGGGAGCACAGACGAAGGGCTGGCAGCGTGACGGTACGGCGGGTGATGGGCATCGAGACCGAGTACGGAATTTCCGTACCCGGTCAGCCGGGCGCGAACGCGATGGTGACCTCCTCACAGGTGGTCAACGCCTACCTGGCGGCCTCGGCCGCGCGGGCACGGCGCGCCAGATGGGACTTCGAGGAGGAGAATCCGCTTCGCGACGCCCGGGGCTTCGACCTGGCCCGCGAGATCGCCGATCCCACCCAGCTCACCGACGAGGATCTCGGGCTCGCCAACGTCATCCTCACCAACGGCGCGCGGCTGTACGTCGACCACGCCCACCCCGAATACTCCACCCCCGAGTGCACCAACCCCCGCGCGGCGGTCATCTGGGACAAGGCGGGCGAGCGCGTCATGCACGACGCCGCGGTCCGCGCGTCCGCGATGCCGGGGAACGCCCCCATCCAGCTCTACAAGAACAACACCGACAACAAGGGCGCGTCCTACGGCTGCCACGAGAACTACCTCATGCGCCGGGCCACGCCCTTCGCCGACATCGTCAGGCACCTGACGCCGTTCTTCGTCTCCCGCCAGGTCGTGTGCGGGGCCGGCCGCGTCGGCATCGGGCAGGACTCGCGGGGCGACGGCTTCCAGATCAGCCAGCGCGCCGACTTCTTCGAGGTCGAGGTCGGCCTGGAGACCACGCTGAAGCGGCCCATCATCAACACCCGCGACGAGCCGCACGCCGACCCCGAGAAGTACCGCCGGCTGCACGTCATCATCGGCGACGCCAACATGTCGGAGATCTCCACCTACCTCAAGCTGGGGTCCACCGCGCTCGTGCTCGCCATGATCGAGGACGGCTTCCTCACCGGCGACCTGTCGGTCGAGAGCCCCGTGGCCGCGCTGCGCGCCGTCTCCCACGACCCCACCTGCAAGCACGAGGTCACCCTGCGCGACGGCCGCAGGATGACCGCCGTGCAGCTCCAGATGGAGTACCTGGAGCAGGCCCGCAAGTACGTCGAGGACCGTTTCGGCTCGGCCGTGGACGACATGACCAAGGACGTGCTGAACCGCTGGGAGTCGGTGCTGACCCGCCTCGCCGAGGACCCCATGCAGCTCTCCCGCGAGCTGGACTGGGTGGCCAAGCTGGAGCTGCTGGAGGGCTACCGCACCCGCGACGGCCTCGCCTGGGGCCACCCGCGGCTCCAGCTCGTGGACCTGCAGTACAGCGACATCCGCCCCGACCGCGGCCTGTACAACCGCCTGGTCGCCCGCGACCGCATGCAGCGCCTGGTCACCGAGGACGACGTCCAGCGCGCGATCGAGCTGCCGCCGAACGACACCCGTGCCTACTTCCGCGGCCGGTGCCTGCGGCAGTACAGCGAGTCGGTCGCCGCCGCCTCCTGGGACTCGGTCATCTTCGACATCCCCGGCCGCGAGTCGCTGCAGCGCGTGCCCACCCTGGAGCCGCTGCGCGGCACCAAGGCGCACGTCGGCGAGCTGCTCGACCGCTGCCGTACCGCCTCCGAGCTGGTCGCCGCCCTCACGGGATCTACATCGTAAAGGCGCCCGGCGGGAACAGGCCGCTGCCGGTGAGCCGCATCGGCGGCACCGCGATGCCCTCCTTGCGCAGGATGTCCGACAGCAGCACGGCGGCCTGGTCGCTGGTGAGGCGCTCGGCCGGGTCCGCGTGCAGCAGTCCCTCCAGCAGGCCGCGCAGGGCCCCGGCGCGGTGGGAGGGCCGTGCCTCGTCCGGGGTGTCGGTCAGGATGTCGCCGCCCGTGACGGGCGGCCTGCCCTCCACCGAGAAGTACAGCGTGGCCCCGAAGGACCACAGGTCGGCCGCCTGGGTGGCGGGGTGGCCGCGCATGCGCTCGGGGGCGATGTAGCCGGGGGAGCCGACGATCGGCATCGTGTTGTGGTGCGTCGGCTCGCCCTGGAGCACCGCGATCCCGAAGTCGCTGAGCACCACGCGCTCGCCGGTGAGCAGGACGTTGCCGGGCTTGATGTCCCGGTGCAGCACCCCGGCCGCGTGGGCGTGGCGCAGGCCGCTGAGCAGGTGGAAGCCGATCCAGGCGGTCCAGTGGACGGGCAGGCGCCCGAGGTGCCAGGCCGTCGCCTGGAGGGTCAGGGCCTCCACCAGCTCCATGACGATCCAGAGCCGCCCGTCCTCCTCCAGCAGGTCGTGCACGGTGACGATCGCGGGATGGCTGAGCCGGGCGGCCGACCGCGCCTCGCGCAGCGCGTGCCGCCTGGCCGTCCTGACGTCGAACTCCTCGTCCTGCCGGGCGGGGCGCAGCTCCTTGATCGCGACGTCGCGGGCGAGCCGGCGGTCGTGCGCCCGCCAGACGATGCCCATGCCCCCTTGTCCCAGCGGTGAGATCAGCCGGTATCGATCTCCGAGCAGCTGCGCGTGGTCCGCTCTCATGTCACCCGTTCACTCGGCGTCCTGCTCTGCCCCATAGCCGCTCCATTTTTCCGTCTGGAGAGGGATGGTCACCCGCGGATCACCGGTAAATGCCGAAAGGGTCAGATAACGATCTGATCTACAGGAGGCCGAATCCCAAGATCAGCGTACCCGCCGCGAGGCTCGCCCCGCCGAGGCCGGTCAGCCAGATCAGCTTGTTCGGCTTGGTGTCGGAGGGCCGCACGACCGACAGGAAGAAGCCGAGCGGCATGAGGATCGGGGCCGCGACGATCAGCCAGCGCACGAGCGTCTTGAGGCCGTCGCCGTAGCCGGTGTGGTCGACGTAGACCATCGCCACCAGGGCGAGGATCACCAGGACGCCCGCGTGGGCGTGCCCCGCGCGCCACAGCCCGCGGCGCACCGGGTTGTCGAGGTAGCCGGGCGTGCGCCGGCCGATGAACGACAGCAGGGACGCGCCGCCGATCGCGACGGCCGTGACGGTGATGAGCACCACTCCTGCGGTGGTGAGGGACGCCGGGGACATCGTTGCTCCTCCTGAGGGGTTTCCGGTCCGCCCGCCCGGCGCCGGGCGGGCGTTGGACAGTGCTCCTATCTAATCATTGGATAGGAGCACTGTCTAGTTGGTTGAATTGAGCGCATTTCTGCGGATTTGCCGGGCCCAGTACCGGGGAGGCTGTCAAGCAGAACGGCCTCCTCCAGCCGGTCACGCGCAGATCACCGGACGATCCGCGCGAAATGTCGTCCGGTTCGGGGAAGATATGAGTCAGATGCGTCCCCCAAGCGGAGGTACCACATGGCGACGAAGGACACCGGCGGTCAGAAGCACACGAGTCGGCAGGAGTCCGAGGTCGAGGAGACCGAGGGCCAGTCCTCTTCCGACGTCCAGGAGCGTCAGGAGAAGCTCACCGACGACGTCGACGCGATCCTCGACGAGATCGACGAGGTCCTCGAGGAGAACGCCGAAGAGTTCGTGCGCAGCTACGTGCAGAAGGGCGGCCAGTAGGCCCGCGCGGCGGGCGACCGGTGAACGTGCCGGCGCCCGGCGGAACCGCTCCGCCCTCGATGACGCGCGTCGCTCCGCTCCGGCGGACGTCGCGACCCACGCGGGCGGAGCGGCAGGTGACCCGGCCGCGCAGGCGACCCGGGATGACCCTTTGACGGTGTGATCAGCGAAGCACGACCGGAAACCCGACCTCTGAACGCGCCCGCCCTCGGGTGGTGACGGCGGACTCGCACCCCGCCGTCACCCGAGGCGCGCGCCGCGCCCACATATACGCCCCAAGGCGAACACGTCCACGACGCCGGCCCCGTCCCACGATCAGCGGTCCCACGGCCGGTCCGCGGTCAGCGGACGTGCACCGTGGCGATCTCGAACGGCCTCAGGGGCAGGCGGAGCACGCCCTCGGTCACCTCCAGCGGCCGTAGCCCCTGGCCCAGGGTGTCCGCGAGCCGGGCGGCCGTGAACGCGCCGCGCAGCACCGCCTCGGTGCGCACGGACCGCAGCGCCACCAGACGCACCTCCAGCCATTCCCCGCGCCACCGCAGCGCCCCCAGCACGACCCCGTCCCCGCCCAACTCCAGCACCCCCGCCTCCTGGCCCCACGCCCCTGCCGCGTGCCGCCAGGCCTCCCGTGCGGCGGGGTCGGGCGTGGTGGTTCCGGGGACGGCCAGCAGGTCGTGGTGGTACTCCTCGGCCAGGCGCGCGAGCCCGGCCCGGTCCCAGTCCTCCTCGTGGACCAGGACGGCGAAATGCGTCGTCACCGGGCCCGGGCACTGGGCGTCCGGCGTGGCGACCTGCGGCCCGGCGGGCTCGTCCCGGAGGGGGTTGCCGTTGCGCGACAGATACCCCACCGCCCGCAGCAACGTCACGGCCAACTCGGCGGCGGGTTCGGCGGTCGTCGTGTTCGCCGGGGAGTGGAGCAGTTCGTACTCGACGGTGTGGCCGGGGAGGACCGCGAGGCCGCCCGCGGTGACGAAGCCGGAGGCGGGGAAGGTGGGCAGGGGTTCCTCGCCGCCTCCGCCCTCGGCCGAGGTGCCGCGCCGCACCACCGCGTACTGGCCGCCGGCGAACGACTCGGCGGCCGGGCGGGGCGTGGGCGCGTGCCAGCGCACCCGGTGGTCACGGCAGGGGTTGTCGAACGTGACGGCGAGCCGCAGGTACGGCTCTCCGGCCCGCAGCTCGGCCCGCGTGGTCACGGTGACCTCCGCGGCGCGCGCCGCGCGTCCCTCGCCTTCCGCGCCGACCGGCCACGCGTACATCCGGGCGATCTCCAGGACCGAGACCAGGGGGCCGGCGCAGACCAGGCGCGTCCCGGCCCGGCCAGGGGTCGCGACGAGCCGGTCGGCGGCGGGCGGCGCGTGGTTGTAGGTGTCGCCGGCGTCGCCCCCGTCGACGATCCGCCCCACGCCCCGCGCGGTGAGCCCGGAGCGCGCGGTGAGCGTCAGCGTCCCGTCCGCCTCGGCCGCCACCCGCAGCAGGCCGTTGTCCAGCACGCCGTCCTCCGGCACCCGGACGGCCGCCGGAGGGAACGGCGGCGCGTCCGGAACCGGGGCGGTCACAGGGGCCGGGGTGGTGGTGAGGAACGCGCGGGCGAGCGGGGGGACGTCGACGAGGGCGGCCACGGTGACGGTGGGCTCGGCGACCGTGCGCACCAGCCAGGGACCCGGGTGGCGGGCCGCCGCCTCGGCGATGGCGGCCTTCAGGTCGGCGTACCGGTAGCCGCCGGTGGGGTGGCGGGCGACGACCACCGTGAAGACGTCGTCCTCGGCGGACCAGGACACGATCTCCTGGCCGAACAGCTCCCGCTCGTGGACGCGGCCGAGCAGCCGGGTCAGGTCCGTCATGCGGGTCTCGTCCAGCAGCGTCGGCGCGTGGTCCAGCACCTGGACGGGCACCACGGTCCCGTCCTCGGCGGCGAGCCCGGCCAGGTCACCGGGCAGGTCGGCGAGCACGAGCCCGGTCCTGCGTACGGGCGAGGGGTTGACCACGGCGAGCCGCCCCGGCCCCGCCGCCTCCGCCAGCGAGGCGCTCACCAGGTCGGTCACGGCCTGCCCGATCTGCTCCGCCTCGGCGATCCGCGCCGCGACCTGCCCGGCGGTCTCGTCGGCGCCGCACCCGGTGATGGAGTCGTGCCCGCTGCAGGCGATCACCTGACGCCAGGCCAGCTCGATCAGCCGCCCGGCCGCCGCCCGCTCGCCGCCGCCGAGCCACAGCGCCGCCAGCGGCTCGGCGTAGCGGGTGAGGACGCGCTCGGCCCGGCCCATGGCCTGCTTGAGCGGCACGCGCGCCGACAGCACGCCCGGCAGGATGTTGGCCCGCGCGTGCGAGCGCAGCTCGCCGTCCACGACCGGCGCGTCCCCGGGGACGGTGAGCGCGCCGGGCAGGGAGAGGTACTCGCCGAGGGTGGCCAGGCGCAGCCCGGAGCCGGTGATCCCGCGCGCGGGCGCGGAGTGGTCGGCGCCGTACATCGCCAGCAGCGGGCCGTCCGCCTGCCAGCGACGCATGGTCTCGGCGAACGCGGCCACCCGGTCGGGCAGGCCCTCCTCGGGCCCGGAGAACAGCGCGACCGCGTTGCCGTACCCGCCCGGCAGGTACTTGACGGGGATCACGGTCCCGTCGGCCCCCTTCCAGGCGAAGGCGTCGCGCCGGACCGCGGCCGGGACCCCGCGCCACAGGCACGCCACCCGCAGCCCCGCCAGGGCGAGGATCTGCGGCATCTGCGCGCAGTGCCCGAACTGGTCGGGCAGGTAGCCCACCTCCATGGCCCCGCCCAGCTCCCGTGCGCCGCGCAGGCCGTACTCCAGGTTGCGGATCAAGGTCTCGCCCGAGCAGAGGAACTCGTCGGCCAGGATCATCCACGGGCCCGCGGCGAACCGGCCCTCCGCGGTCAGGCGCGCCAGCGCGGCGCGGCGCTCCGGGCGGATCTCCAGGTAGTCGTGGACGGCGGCGAGCTGGCCGTCCATGGTGAACCGGTAGGCGGGGTCGGCGTCCATGGCGTCCAGCACCTCGTCCAGCATGCGCACCAGTCCCATGCGGAACCGCTGGAACGGCAGGTACCACTCCCGGTCCCAGTGGGTGTGCGGGACCACGACGACGCGGTCCGCCTCGCCGGGGGGAGAGGGCATCGGGGGGACGGGCATCGCCGGTGTGGATGCGCTCACGACAGGGCCTCCAGGCGTTCCAGGCGGACGGGGTCACGTGCACAGGGCCATGACCTCGTTGCGGGCGGTTTCCAGGCGGTGGGGGCCGGGGCGCGCGGGGAGGCGGACGCGGTCGTCGCGGATCACCGTGCGCAGGTCCGGCCCCCACAGCACGAGTCCGGCGGCGCCCAGGACGAGGAAATCCTCGCCGTGCCGCACGAGCAGCGGCCCGCCCGGACCGGCGGAGACGGCCGTGCGCCCGGACCGGACGGCCGCCACGACCGCGCCCGCGCCGTACGGACCTCCTGCGCCGTACGGATCTCCGGCGCCGTCCGGTTGCGGTGCGGCGGTGCCGGCGGCCGTGTCCCGCGGGTCCCCGGGGGCCGCCAGCACCCAGGTGCAGGGTGTGCCGGGGGAGAGTCCTTCCTGCGGGTGGTGGTAGTCGCTGCCGCCGACGTACACGAGGGAGGGGCCGAAGGCCTGCGCCCAGGCGAGCGGTGCCCCCCAGGTGCGGTCCCACCAGCCCGAGTGCCAGACCTCCGCCGTGCGCGGGCGTTCGGCGAGGGCGTGGCGCCAGGCGCAGTCGGCGCCGAGGGGGTGGTTCAGGGACAGCAGGCCGCCCCGCGCGGCCACGGCCCGCACCCAGGCGTCGGCGGGCTCGCGGAAGTCGATCCAGCCGATGGGGCCGAAGGCGTTGGCGTGGCCGAGGTCGGTGGTGATCTCCTGGCCGGGCACCAGCGTGATCCCGGCCGCGGCGGCGGCCGCGGGCAGCTCGGCGTGGTGGCTGACGGTGTTGTGGTCGGTCACCGCGAGGAAGTCCAGCCCCTGCCCGGCGGCCAGCGCGGCCAGCTCCCAGACGGTCAGCGACCCGTCGGAGTGGACGGTGTGGGCGTGCAGGTCCCCGGCCAGCCACCGCATGCCGGACATCTCCGGCAGGCCGCGCCGCGTGGCCGCCGGGACCCGCGCCTCGGACGACGTCGAGGCCGTGGACGGCCGGAACCCGGCGGGCGGGACCGGCGGGGCGGGCGGCGGCGGGGGAGTGGCGTGCGGCGTCACGGTGATCTCGTACGGCAGGCCCTGCGGCGGCACGCGGTGCAGGCCCGCCAGCACCGACCACACGCCCTCCTCGGGCTCACCGGGCAGGTAGCCGGGCGTCGCCCACGCGGGAGCGATCGTGAAGCGCTCCCGCGCGCCCCCCGACCAGCCGCGGAACCCGGCCGGTCCCGCGCAGCCGAGGTCCAGCACGCCCGCGGCCCGGTCGTAGGCCAGCTCGACCGTGAACGCCCGCGTGCCCGGCGGCAACTCCACGCGCAGCTCCCGCACCGGCCGGTCGAGCCGCTGGCCGAGCGTCCACCGGCCGCCCAGCCGGATCGGCCCCCTCACGGGGACACCAGCACGTCATCGCGGTACACCAGCGCCCGCCCGTGGCGGGGGACGGCCCAGGCCCGGTCCCCGGGAGCGGGCTCGCCCCCTTCCGGCACCACGGCCCGCACCAGCGTCGCGCCCTCGCCCGGCGCCACCACCGGCGTCCCCCCGGCGTCCCGCGTCCCCTCCAGCGCCGTGCCCCGCGTCACCTGCAGTGTCACCAGGGAGGAGGTGCCCATGTTCTCCACCACCGAGACCTCCCCCGCGAAGGCGTCCTCGCGGGACGAACCCGCCAGGTCCATGTACTCCGGGCGCAGCCCGTACACGATCTCCGCGCCGTCCGGCAGCCCCGGCGGGGACGGCAGCTCGGCCCCGGCCACGCGCAGGGCGCCGTCCGCCACCACGCCCGGCAGCAGGTTCATCGGCGTGGACCCGATGAAGGAGGCCACGAACGTGGTGGCCGGGCGGTGGAACACCTCCGACGGGGTGCCGACCTGGGCGATCCGCCCGGCGGTCATCACCGCGATCCTGTCGGCCATCGCCAGCGCCTCGGCCTGGTCGTGGGTGACGAACACCGTCGTCACGGCCAGCTCCCGCTGCAGCCGTTTGAGGAACGTGCGCGCCTCCAGCCGCATCCGCGCGTCCAGGTTCGACAGCGGCTCGTCGAACAGGAACGCCGACGGGCGGCAGGCGATGGCCCGGGCCAGCGCCACCCGCTGCTGCTGGCCGCCGGACAACTGCCCGGGCCGCCGCGCGAGCAGCTCCGACAGGCCGAGCCGGGCCGCGGTCTCCGCCGCCGTGGCCTCCCGCGCGGCGCGCGGCGTCTTCTTGATCCGCAAGGGGTAGGCGATGTTGGCGGTGACGTCCATGTGCGGGAACAGCGCGTAGTCCTGGAAGACCATCGCCACGTCCCGCCTGCCCGGGGGAAGGGCGGTCACGTCGGACGTCCCGATGACGATCCGCCCCGCGGTGGGCGTCTCCAGGCCGGCGATCGTGCGCAGCAGGGTGGTCTTGCCGCACCCCGAGGGGCCGAGCAGCGCGAAGAACTCCCCGGCGGCGATCTCCAGGTCCAGGCCGTCCACCGCGCGGACGCCGCCGGGGAACTCCTTGGTCAGGCCGTGCAGCGCGATCACCGTTTGATCCCTCCGTGGAAGCGGAAGCCGTACCTGCGGCTCACGAAGACGTACATCAGGACGACGGGGAGGGAGTAGAGCAGCGAGAACGTGGAGATCAGCTCCAGGCGGGGCGAGCCGCCCTCGGTGTACAGGGTGTAGAGGATCACCGCCCCGGGCGCCTTGTCCGGGTCGCGCAGCAGGATGAACGGCGTCAGGAAGCTTCCCCACACCGAGGCGACCGTCCAGACGGCGATCGTGGCCAGGCCCGGCCTGATCACCGGCACCACGATGTGCCGCAGGATTTGGGACGGGCTCGCGCCGAACACCCGGGCCGACTCCTCGTAGGAGGTGGGCGTGCCGTCCATGAAGTCCTTCAGGATGAAGATCGCCGCGGGCAGCAGGCCGCCCGAGAGGGTGAGCACCACGCCGAGATGGGTGTCGACCAGGTTCAGGCGCGTGGCCAGCTCGAAGACCGGCACCATGGCGGCGGTGCCCGTCACCACCGACGACAGCAGCAGGAGCAGGTAGAGCAGGACGTCCCAGCCCGGCACCCGCACCCGCGACAGCGCGTACGCCGCCATGGCCGCGAGCACCACCACCAGCACCGCGCTGCCCGCCGCCTGCAGCACCGAGTTGCCGAGCGAGCGCAACGCGTACGGGTTGTCCAGCAGCTCGCGGAAGCCCGCCAGCGTGAACTCCGGGACCGACACCGTGATCGTGGGGTGGGCGTCGAACGGGGCGGTGGCCAGCCACAGCATCGGCAGCGCGAAGAACCCGGAGACCACCGCCAGGAACGTCGCCCGCCCGATCGCCGCCGCCGCGTGCCGCGCCCGGGCCGCCGCCTCCGGGCCCCTCACGCCGCCACCCCGCCCCGGGAGCGCGCCGCGCGCAGGTACAGCAGGGCGGCCACCAGGTTGACCAGCAGGACGAGGAACGACACGGCCGCGCCGAAGCCGAGCCGTCCGCCGCGCAGCGCGACGTCGTAGATGTAGACCGGGACGATCTCCGAGCGTCCCTCGGGGCCGCCCGCCGTGATCTGGAAGCTCGTGAAGTCGTTGAACGTCCACAGGCTGATCAGCAGCAGGTTGGTCAGGACGTGCCCGCGGATCCGCGGCAGCACCACGTCCCTGATCTGCTGGAACGCCGAGGCGCCCGCCAGGCGCGCGGTCTCCAGGTGGGACGGCGGCACGTTCTCCAGCGCCGCGCCGTACAACATCATCGAGAACGCCGTGCCGCGCCAGACGTTGAACATGATGATCGACGCCATCGGGTGGTCCAGCAGCCAGGCCGCGCCCGGCGTGTGCAGCAGCGCGTTGAGCGTGCCCGCGTCGCGGTCCAGCAGGGCGATCCACAGGAACGCCACCACCGAGGACGGCAGGATCCAGGCGAGCAGGATCAGCCCCTCCACGACCCTTCTGACCGGGCCCGGGCGGTCGCGCAGCACCCACGCGACCGCGAACCCCAGCCCGGCCTGCCCGATCACCGCCGACCCCGCGACGTACTGCGCCGTCAGCCACAGCGAGGCGTGGAACCGCTCGTCCCCGAGCGCCTCGGCGTAGTTGTCCACCCCCACCGTCCGCGGGTCCGCGGCCGACAGCCCCGTGAGCGCGAAGTCCGTCACCCCCAGATAGATCGTCCACAACGCCGGAAACACCAGGAAAACCCCGACCAACACCACCGCCGGCACCACGAACCCGACCGCCCGCCGTGTCCCCAACCCCGCCGCGTCCGTGCTCATGGGTCTCGCTCCGCTCGCCCGGGCGCTGTGCCTATGGCGCTCCCTCCGGTCGCGCGGTGCGTGGGCGCCCTTGTGCCGGTGGTCTTCCGTCGTCACTCGGAAGGGTTCGTTCCTCACCCTTCCTCCCTCCTCCTCCAGACCACCGGCGCGCCCACGCACGGAGGTCTTCGGATGGGTCAGCGGGAGACCGCCGCGGGGCCTACCAGGGACTGGAGTTTCGTGTCGTAGGCGGTGGCGGCCTCGTCGACGGGGGTGCCGGCGGTGGCGGCGGCGGTGGCCTGCTGGAGGGCCGTGGAGACCTGGGGGTAGACGGCGAGGCCGGGGCGGTAGGCGGTGAGGGGGAGGACGCGGCCGGCGACGAAGGAGAGCATGGGGTCGCCCTTCAGGACCTCGTCGTTGACGTCCGTGCGGGAGGTGATCCTGGCCTCGCCGGCGAGGCCGGCCTTGGTGGCCTCGGCCGAGTGCATGAAGGCGAGCAGCTCCCACGCCAGGGCGGCGTTCTTGGAGTGGGGGTTCAGGACCCGCACCGCGCCGCCGGACATGCTCACGAAGTCCTGCCCGCGCACGCCCGCGCCCGGCCGTTCGGCGGGGATCAGCGCGTAGCCGACCTCCCGGTCGCGGTCCTTCATCGGGGCGACGCCCGCCGTGGGCTCGATGACCGACCGCCAGAAGTAGTCGCCCTCGGCCAGGACGCCGATCCGGCCGTCGGCGAACTCCTGGAAGGACTTGTCGCGGCCCTTGGCCTCCTGCTGGAGCCGGGGGTCGCCGAGGCCGGTGGTGTAGATGCGCCGGTAGAGGCCGAGCACGTCCTTGAGGGCCTGGGAGGCGCCCGTCCACTTTCCGTTCGCGTAGATCTCGGCGCCCGCGCCCGCGAGCAGGGGCAGCGCGCCCTGCATGGAGGTGGCCTCGCCCATCGCCGTGCCCGCGTTGATCTGCAGCGGCGTGGGCACGCCCGCCTTCTTCAGCGCCGCGCCCGCGTCGAGGAGATCCTGCCAGCTTCGCGGCTGCCAGGCGGCGGGCAGCCCGGCCCGCGCGAACAGGGTCTTGTTGTAGAACAGCACGCGGCCGTCGGTGCCCTGCGGCAGCCCGTACGTGCGGCCCTCGAAGACGCCGAGGCCCTGCACGGCCTGAGGAATCCGCGTCCAGCCCTCCCACCGCGCGACGGCGGGGCCGGCGGTGTCGGACAGCGGCTTGATGTACCCGGCCTGGGCGAACTCGCCGACCCAGATGCCGTCCAGGTCGATGACGTCGGCGCCGGTCCCGGACCTCAGGTCCAGGGCGATCTTGGTCTTGTACTCCTCGTCGTCCACGCCGTTGGGCCGGAACACCACCCGGACGTTACGGCCCGCGGCCTTCTGCGCCCGCTCGAACCTGGGGATGAGCCACTTGGCGGTCCAGTCGGCGGTCGCGGAGTTCTTGCCGCCGGAGATCGCGTTGGCGGTGACGGTGAGGGTCGTGCCATCCGTTGCGGGGGATCCGCCGGAGCCGCAGGCGGCCAGGAAGAGGGCCAGGGAGACGGTGACCGCGGCCGGCGGGGAGAGCGTACGCGCTGATGTCACGGGGGACCTCCTACGCTGGAGGCGTACGTGTTTTCATGTCACGACAACTCGACAATCGCATGCCCGGTCTGACGCGTAAAGATGATTTTTGTGGAACATGAGGCCCGATGGGCGGAAGCGGTTCGCGTTGAGCTGATCGTGGGAAGTGCAACGAGCACAGCACCACGAGTAGGGTCGGCGTTGTAGCCGGAAGGTCCTTTGGAGGGAGTGGCGTGGCAGCACAGCCGGGCTGGATGGGCAATCTGTTCCTGGACACTGGGTCGACATCGTTCACGGAGTTCGTCGGGTCGTACGCTCCAGGGTTGCTTCCGGGGCGGCTTCAGGCGGCGGGCGCGGCGGGCGAGACCATCCCGCACGCGACCACGATCGTGGCCGCGACGTTCGCGGGCGGCGTGGTGATGGCGGGCGACCGGCGGGCCACCGCGGGCAACTACATCTCCCAGAAGGACATGGAGAAGGTCTTCCGCACCGACGACTACTCGTGCATGGGCATCGCCGGCGCCGCGAGCACCGGCATCGAGCTGGCCCGGCTCTACTGCGTCGAGCTGGAGCACTACGAGAAGCGCGAGGGCCGCACGCTGTCGGTCGTCGGCAAGGCCAACCGGCTGGCCACCATGATCCGCGGCAACCTGCCCATGGCCATGCAGGGCCTGGTGGTGGTGCCGCTGTTCGCGGCCTACGACGAGGAGCGCGACGCCGGCCGCATCTTCAGCTACGACGTCGGCGGCGGCCCCTATGAGCAGACCAACTACGCCGCCATCGGCTCGGGCTCGATCTTCGCGCGCGGCTCGCTGAAGAAGCTGTACCGCGAGGGCGCCTCCGCCGAGGACGTCGTCACCGTCACCCTGAACGCGCTGTACGACGCCGCCGACGACGACTCGGCCACCGGCGGCCCCGACGTCACCCGCAGGATCTGGCCCATGGTGGCCGTGATCGACGACGAGGGGTTCCGGCGCCTGCCCGACGAGGAGGTCGAGCGGCACGTCCGCCAGTTGCTCGACGTCCGCATGGCCGACCCAGACGGCCCCACGGCCCCGCTGCGCTAGTCACAACCCACGGCCACGAGAGGATCACCACCGGTGTCCATGCCCTTTGGATATGTGTCCCCAGAACAGGAGATGCGGGACAAGGCCGATTTCGCGCGGAAGGGCATCGCGCGCGGCCGCAGCGTCGTGGTGCTGCAGTACGAGAAAGGCATTCTTTTCGTCGCCCCCAACGCCTCCCGGGCGCTGCACAAGATCAGTGAGATCTACGACCGCATCGGCTTCGCGGCGGTCGGCAAGTACAACGAGTTCGAGGCCCTGCGCCTCGGCGGCATCCGCTACGCCGACATCAACGGCTACACCTACGACCGCGGCGACGTCACGGCCCGGGGCCTTGCCAACCTGTACGCCCAGTCGCTCGGCATGGTGTTCACCGAGTCGCGCAAGCCGTACGAGGTCGAGCTCGTCGTGGCCGAGGTGGGCGAGGCCCCCGAGGACGACCAGATCTACCGCCTCACCTTCGACGGCTCGGTCGCCGACGAGCACGGCTTCGTGGTCATGGGCGGCGTGGCCGACGCCGTCGCCGCCCGCCTGAAGGACCGCTTCCGCGCCGGCCTCTCGCTCAACGAGGCGCTGGACGCGGCGCTGGCCGCGCTCACCGAGCCGGGCGGCGAGCGTCCGCCGGTCTCCCAGCTCGAGGTCGCCGTCCTGGACCGGACCAGGGAGCACCGCAAGTTCCAGCGGCTCACCGGCCCGCGCCTGGAGCGCCTGCTGGGCTCCTCCGCCCCGGAGGAGACCCCGCCGCAGGGCTCCGAGCCCGAGACCTCCCCCGAGGGGCCGGACACCCCGGCGACCGCCCCCGAGGGGGACATCGACACCGGCTCGGGCGAGTAGCGGCCCGCCCGAGCCCCGATATCACGATCCGGTCTCACGTCCCGGTCTCCGCCCGCGCGGGGTCCGGGACGCGCCGTTTCGGGTACAGATCCGGTGAGGGCCGCCGGCCCTCGCGAGGCCGGAGGGCCGGAGCGTCAAGGGGGTGGAGATCCATGCGCCGCAGAGAAGATCCAGGGTCGCGTTCCCGTGCGGGTGCGGGGTCCTCCTCCCGAAACCCCGGAAAGATCCCTCCCCTCGCGGGCTCGGAGAACATAGTGTGATGTGATGGATCGTCGCATCTTCGGCTTGGAGAACGAATACGGCGTCACCTGCACGTTCAGGGGCCAGCGCAGGCTGTCCCCGGACGAGGTGGCGCGGTACCTGTTCCGCAGAGTCGTGTCCTGGGGCCGATCGAGCAACGTGTTCCTGCGAAACGGTGCCCGCCTCTACCTCGACGTCGGCAGCCACCCCGAATACGCCACCCCCGAATGTGACAACGTCGTGGAGCTCGTCACCCACGACAAGGCCGGCGAGCGCATCCTCGAAGGCCTGCTCGTGGACGCCGAGAAGCGTCTGCGCGAGGAGGGCATCGCCGGGGACATCTACCTTTTCAAGAACAACACCGACTCGGCCGGGAACTCCTACGGCTGTCATGAGAACTATCTGGTCGGCAGGCACGGCGAGTTCGGCCGCCTGGCCGACGTCCTGATCCCCTTCCTGGTGACCCGGCAGATCATCTGCGGGGCGGGCAAGGTGCTCCAGACGCCGCGCGGCGCGGTCTACTGCGTCTCCCAGCGCGCCGAGCACATCTGGGAGGGGGTGTCGAGCGCGACGACCCGCTCCCGCCCGATCATCAACACCCGGGACGAGCCGCACGCCGACGCCGAGCGCTTCCGGCGGCTGCACGTCATCGTCGGCGACTCCAACATGAGCGAGACCACGATGCTGCTCAAGGTCGGCGCCACCGACCTGGTGCTGCGCATGGTGGAGGCCGGCACGGTCATGCGCGACCTCAGCCTGGAGAACCCGATCCGGGCGATCCGCGAGGTCTCCCACGACATGACCGGCCGCAGGCGTGTGCGGCTGGCCAACGGCCGCGAGGCGTCGTCGCTGGAGATCCAGCAGGAGTACCTGACCAAGGCGCGCGACTTCGTCGAGCGCCGGGGCGGCGACGCGACCACGCGCCGGGTGCTGGAGCTGTGGGAGCGCACGTTGCGGGCCGTGGAGACCGGCGACCTCGACCTGGTCTCGCGCGAGATCGACTGGGTCACCAAGTACCAGCTCATCGAGCGCTACCGCGACAAGTACGACCTGCCGCTGTCCTCGCCGAGGGTCGCCCAGCTCGACCTGGCCTACCACGACGTCCACCGCAAGCGGGGCCTGTTCTACCTGCTGCAGCGGCGCGGCGCCGTGGAGCGCGTCGCCTCGGACCTGAAGATCTTCGAGGCCAAGTCGGTGCCGCCGCAGACCACCCGGGCCAGGCTGCGCGGGGAGTTCATCCGCAAGGCACAGGAGAAGCGCCGCGACTTCACCGTCGACTGGGTGCACCTCAAGCTCAACGACCAGGCCCAGCGCACGGTGCTGTGCAAGGACCCGTTCCGCAGCGTGGACGAGCGGGTCGACAAGCTGATCGCCGGCATGTGAGCCGGGGCCGCCTGGCCCGTCTCCGCCCTGGCGCGGGACGGGCCGGGCGGGCGGCCTTCCAGGGCGCTGAGCAGGGGAGTTAGAAGGAAGGGTCACGCTTCGGCAAGATCGAGGCGGATGATCCGGGGGCCGCCGGGGTTCGGGTAGTGTTACGCGGACGTGACGTCTCTCCGAGGGAACCCCATGCGCCGACTGGCCCTGCTCGCCGCCCTTCCGTTGCTGTTCGCCGCCGCCTGCGGCACCGAAGGCGACGTCACCGCCAAGACCGAAGGCGCGGCGCCGGCCGACGTCAAGGTGACCGGTGAGGTCGGGAAGAAGCCGCAGGTCGCCTTCCCCTCGGGCAAGCCTCCGGCGACCTCCTCCTCCAAGACCATCACCCCGGGCCAGGGTGCCCAGCTCAAGGAGGGTGACTCGGTCGTCGCGAACCTCACGGCCTACAACTGGGACGGCAAGGCCAACGCGATGTCCGGCTCGACATACGACGAGGGGGCGCCGCAGCTCATCAAGGTCGACTCCAAGCTGCCCACCGTCGTGCACAAGGCGTTCCAGGCCAACAAGGTCGGCGGCCGGTTCCTCGCCGTCGTCGCCAAGGACAGCCTGACCCGCGAGCAGATGGAGCAGGCCAAGTCGCAGGGCGCGGACACCTCGATCGCGAGCGTCTACGTCGTGGACGTGCTCGGCGTGCCCACCGTCAAGGCCGCCCAGGGCGACGCCAAGGACGCCGACGTCAAGGGCGTCAAGCTGGAGAACCCCGGGGGAGAGCAGGCGCCCAAGCTGACCACCAAGACCGACGAGTCCGCGCCCAAGAAACTGGTCAGCAAGACCGTGATCAAGGGCGGCGGGCCGGAGGTCAAGGCCGGGCAGAACCTCCTCGTGCAGTACACGGGCAAGATCTGGGGCACCGACACCGAGTTCGACAGCAGCTGGAGCCGGGGCGAGCCGGTCATGTTCCAGATCGGCACCGGCAAGGTCATCAAGGGCTGGGACCAGGGCCTGGTCGGCGTGCCGGTGGGCAGTCGCGTCCTGCTGGCCATCCCGCCGGACCTGGGCTACGGCAAGAACGGCCAGGGCGACAAGATCAAGGGCACCGACACGCTCGTGTTCGTCGTGGACGTCCTAGGCGCGTATTGACGCACCCGATCTACTTTGTAAAGGCGCCCGGGCCGTGACGATCGCCCCGGGCGCCTTCGCGTGCCCGGGGCCGACGCCGCCGCGGCCTAGACTCGGGGCGTGAGTGGTGACGACCTCGACGCCCTGGGCGCGCTGCGCGATCCGGTGCGGCGGGCGCTGTATGACTATGTGGCCGGGCGGGACCATGAGGTGGGGCGGGACGAGGCCGCGGGCGGGGCTGGGGTGGGACGCACGCTGGCGGCCTTTCATCTGGACAAGCTCGTCGAGGCCGGGCTGCTGGACGCGGGCTTTCGCCGGCTGACCGGGCGCACCGGGCCGGGGAGCGGGCGCCCGGCCAAGGTCTACCGCCGCTCGCGCCGTGAGCACCAGGTGAGCGTGCCGCCGCGCGACTACCGGACGCTGGCCCTCGTGCTGGCCGAGGCCGTGGAGGAGCTCGGCGGCGAGGAGGCCGCCGAGGCCGCGGCCCGGCGGGCGGGGGAGCGGGCCAAGGCGCCGGGGCTGCGCGAGGCCCTGCGGGAGCGCGGCTACGAGCCGTACGACGACGACGGCGGGGCGATCCGCCTGCGCAACTGCCCCTTCCACGTGATCGCCGAGGACCGCCCGGTGCTGGTCTGCGCGATGAACCTGGCGCTGTGCGAGGGCCTGGTCGCGGCGGTGGGCGAGGAGGACCTCGCGCCGCGGCTCGACGCCCGGCCGGGGGAGTGCTGCGTCGCCTTTTCTAAAAACAAACCTGATTGACTTAAGAGTGATCGCCGTGATGTCCTGAGGCCATGCACCTGGCTCAGCTCAACGTCGCCCATCTGCGTGCCCCCGCCCATTCCCCCGAGATCGCCGAGTTCATCGCGGCACTCGGCCCGATCAACGCGATCTCCGACGCCGCCTCAGGCTTCGTCTGGCGGCTGAAGGAGAGCAACGACCCCACCGAGACCGTCAAGCATCCCTACGGAGACCTGCTGCTGATCAACTTCTCGGTGTGGGAGACCCGCGAGTCGCTGTGGAACTTCGTCTACCGCAGCCCGCACCTGGAGTACCTGCGCCGCCGCCGCGAGTGGTTCACCCGCGTCGCCGAGCCCTACAGCGTCATGTGGTGGGTCCCCGAGGGGCACATCCCCTCACTGGAGGACGGCATGTCCCGCCTGGACCTGCTGCGCGCCAAGGGCCCCGGCCCCGAGGCGTTCACCTTCAAGGATTTCCACGAGCCGAGCTGAGGCGCCCGCCCGGCCCCGGCGACCGCCAAGCCAGGCCGAGCACCAGTGCGGCCACGGGAACGACCCAGGCGCCCGGCGAGGACGCGCTGGCGACGGGCCAGCACCACACCGCCCCCTCCCCGCCGCCGAGCAGCGCCGCGCCGACCAGGTAGGCGGCGGGCACCGCGGTCGCCGCGTCCCGCCGCCACCGGGCGGCCAGCACCGCCAGGCCCGTGAACCCCGCGAGGTTGCGTGCCGCCGCGAGCGCGTACGGCACGGCGCCGGCCGCGGCCAGCGCCGCCAGCAGCGCCAGCAGGCACACCGCGGCCACCATGCCGTCGCGGAGCGCCCCCGCGGGACGCACGGCGAGCGCCTCCTGGCTCGCCGGGCCCGCGTACGCGCCCCGCACCAGCACGGCGCTCGCCCCGAGCGGCAGGACCAGCGCCAGCGGCACCCCCGCCGGCAGGGCGGGCACCGGCACGGTCACCTCGCCCGCCGCCGCCACCAGCCCCGCCGTCGTCACCAGGGCCAGGGCCACCCGCCCGGCGTGGTGCACCCGCAGCCACGTCCTCACGGCGTCACCTCCGAGGGCGCGGCGTCGCAGCGGGTCAGCGCCGCCAGGTTCCGCCGGAACCACGCCGCCTGCTCGGCCGCGGGCCTGGCCAGCACGCGCGCGGCGACGTCCGCCGCCTCCGCCCCCGCCCGGGCCGCCACCGGCGCGGGCGCGGCCCCCGCCGTCCGCGCCAGCCAGGCGCTCACCGGACGGTAGGCGTCCGCGCCGGACCAGCCGGGCCCGCACACCGGCGGCTCCGGCGGCAGCAGACCCGTCGCCAGGGCGAACAGCACCTCGTCCTCCCCGGCCCCCGGCGGGACCGCGAAGCGCCACGAGGCCCGCCCACCGGCCGGTCCCTCCGTGATCAGCGTGGGCGCGGGCAGCCCGGTCCCCGCCGCCAGCCGGCGCGCGGCCGGCACGGCCAGCCGGGCGGCCGCGCCCAGCCGCCGCTCGCGCTCCCGCCACACGCACACGCCGGTCCCGTCCAGCCGGGCGCAGGCCAGCCCGCCGGCGCGCGGCGCCTGCGCCTCCGGCCCCATGTCGCGAACCAGCGGGAACGCCACGGCGAAGGCCGCCAGCGGGAGGACGGCGACCCCGGCCCACGCCCGGCGCGAACGCCGCGCCCACGCCAGGCACGCCGCCGCGGCCAGGCCGGCGGCCAGCGTCGCCTGCGCGGCCAGCGCCCCCGGACGGAAGACGCTGTCGGTCTCGCAGCAGAAGCCCAGGTTGTTCCCGGTGAGATGGCGCACCCAGAAGGTCTCCAGCGCCGCGGGGAAGGACAGCCACAGCCAGGTCACGCCGAGCAGCAGGGGCACGCCCACCAGCGGGTGCAGGAACCGGCCCGCCGCGAACCCGGCGAGCGTCCAGGCGAGGATCACCAGCGCCGCCACCGCCACCAGGAACGGGTCCGGCAGCCCCGGGACCCCGGCCATCGCGGCGGCCGTCACGCCGAGCGCCGCCGCCAGGGTCACCGCGGCGGCCCCGAGGAGGGGCAGCAGCGACCAGGTGAGCACCGTCAGCGGTCCCCGCGCGGGGGCGCCGTCCAGGACCCGGCCACGCGCCAGGCGGGCCCCCTCCCAGGCGCCCGCGGCGGCGCACACCGGGCCCGCGGCCAGCACCGCCGCCGAGGCGGCGAGCACCGTGGCCGACGTCCAGTTGTCCTCCAGGCCGTCGATCGAGCCGCCGAGAACGAGGAACATGTAGGCGAGCATGAGCGGGAAGGCGAGCACGGCCGCGCAGGACCGCAGCCAGGAGAGCACGGGCACGGCTCACACCCCCCGCAGCGCGGGGCCGCCGGCCGCCGCCCAGCCCGCGGCCGGGCCCGCGTAGGCGACCCCGCCGGGGCCGAGCGCCACCACCGAGTCGTACAGGTCCGCCAGGCCCCCGGTGTCGTGCGTCGCCACCACCACGTGGCCGTCCCGGCCCGCCAGGATCTCCCGGAACCGATCCCGCTGCTCGGGGTCCAGCCCGGCCGTGGGCTCGTCCAGAAGGATCACCTCGGCGTCGTGCACGAGCGTCTGGGCCAGCCCGACGCGGCGCAGCTGGCCGCCCGACAGGGCGGCGCAGCTCTCACCGGCCAGCTCGCCGAGTCCCACGGTCTCCAGCGCCGCGGGCGCCCGCCGCCAGGCCTCGCGGCGCGGAAGGCCCTTGAGCCATCCGGCGTACCCCACCTGCTCGCGCGCGGTCAGGCCCGGCAGCGGCCGGACGTCCTGCGGCATCCAGCCCACCAGGGCGCGGTAGCGGGCCCGGTCGCGGCGCAGGGCCGGGTCCAGGCCCCGGTAGGAGACCCGGCCCGCGCGCGGGTGGAACAGCGAGGCGGCCAGGCCGAGCAGCGTGGACTTGCCCGACCCGTTCGGGCCGACCAGCGCCGTGCGCCCCTGGGGCAGGAGCAGGTCGAGATCGGTGAAGAGCCGGGAGCCGCGGCGATGGCCGAACCCGCACTCGTGAAAGGAAATCGGCATCGGAAATCCTCCGATCGCGTCGGGCCCGGGCCGCGGCCCGCCACCGGAGGCCCCGTCGCCCCGAAGGCCGGGGCCGGACGCCTTGGGCGCCGGCCCCGGGGTTCCGGGGGTTCTGGGGGTTCCGGGAACACGGCAGGCCGCGGCCCGCGCGGGCTTTACCAGAAGACCTGGACCTTGCGGGCCGAGACCCGGTACCAGTCCGCGCCCATGTTCTTCACGGTGAAGTGGTACTTGCCGGACCGGACGCGCCCCCAGTCGCCGCGCACCTTCTGCGAGACGCACCGGTAACCCTTGGTGCCGTAGTGCGAGTCCGGGCCGAAGCGCTCCCGGTACAGGCCGAGCCGCGGCGCCGCCACCCGCGAGTTGGCCGAACACCCGGTCAGCTCGATGGCCGTCCTCCAGCCGTCGCTGTTGAGGTCCTTCCAGGTGCGGGACTCGAACCCCGCGGCGACGTTGGACATCTTGGTGGTGAACTGCCCCTCCGCGCCGGCGAGCGTGGCGCCGGAGACGCCGATCACGCCGATCGCGGCGGCGAGCACCGCGCCCCTGCCGAGGACGCGCCTCATCGAGATCGCCATGGGGGACTCCCTTCGGTCGTGGACCACCGGCTCCCCCTGGAGCCGGGTCCGCCTGCTTCCTCTGTCGTGCGTGCCGAAGGTAGGCCGGGGCGTGTTGAGGCGATGTTGAGGATCCGTTGAGCCCGGCGCCGAGGAGGAAGAGAGGAAGACGACCGGAGGGGTCAGCCGAGGAGCGCGGCGGTGTGGCGGCCCGCGGCGGCGGAGGCGAGGAAGGCCGGCAGGTCCTCGGCCAGGCCCCGCCCCATCGTGGACAGCCGCACCGGGCTGCGCCCGAGCAGCTCCTCCAGGCCGTCCACGGGCACGGTGACCAGCTCGTGGCGATCGGCGAGCCCGGCCGCCTGCGCGGCCACCCGCGCGCCGAAGTCCCCGGGCAGCCCGGGCACCACCACCTGGGCGCGGGCCAGCGCCACCCGGCCGTAGGCGGTCAGCGAGTGGTGGGACACCCCGACGTGCCGCTCGCGCAGGTCGCCCTGGCTGACCCGCAGCGCGCCCACCGGGCGCCCGCCCAGCACGGCCGCCGCGTTGACCGCCTCGCCCGCCGAGACCCCGGAGAAGCCCCACCGGGTGCCCGTGCCGAGGTTGCCCGGCCCCTGGGCGACGATCGCCGCGTCCGCGCCCAGCACGTGCCGGGCCGCGAGCAGGCCGGTGTGGACGGTCACGGCCTCCACGTCGCCCCCGAACGCCTGCCCGGTCGTCACCACCCCGCACAGCCAGCCGGTCTCGCGCAGCCGGGCGGCCGACATCGAGAACCAGCCCGGCAGCGCGCCGCCGTCCAGCATGACGTAGGCCACCTTGGCCGAGGGACGCGTGCCGTACAGGCCGCACAGGATCGCGGGCAGCGCCGAGTGCAGGTCGGCGACCACGACGGGCATGCCGTCCAGCGAGTCGGCCTCGCGCAGGACCTCGTGGTACGGGGAGTCCTGCTCGTCGGCGCCGAGCACGGTGGCCTGCAGCGGGGTGTACCGGGCCTTGACCAGGTGGCCCGGTCCGTCGGGATCTTCGGGCAAACGGTCCGGTACGGCCACTACCATGGCGTAGCCTCCCGTACCGAGACCCATGGCGAGCGCGGTCGTGTTCAGCAGCACCGTGTCGCCTGGTTCGGGACGGCCCACCAACGGGGGGTAGGCCAGCGCCCGGCAATCCCCCTCGGGGAGGCTCACCTGAAGTTCGACCGCTCCCGGCCATTCGCGCCGGACCGACAGCACCTCGCCCTTGCGCCACCTGATCACCCGGCAAGGGTAGCGTCATCGTGAGAAGGGAGGCCCCATGTCCCGGCGGAAGACCGAGCGGCTGCTGAACCTCGTGATCTGCCTGCTCTCCACCCGGCGCCCGCTCAGCGCGGAGCAGATCCGCCATGCCGTGCCCGGCTACGACGCCGCCAACGACGAGGCCTTCCAGCGCATGTTCGAGCGCGACAAGACCGAGTTGCGCGAGATCGGCATCCCGGTCCAGGTCCACAAGGACCCCTGGGAGGACGAGCCCGGCTACCGCATCGAGCGCGAGGCCTACGAGCTGCCCGAGATCACCCTGGAGGCCGACGAGGCCGCCGTGCTCGGCCTGGCCGCCCAGGTGTGGCAGCGCGCCACGCTGGCCGAGGCCGCGAGCGGCGCCCTGCTCAAGCTCCGCGCGGGCGGCGTCCAGACCGACGAGTCCTCCGCGGGGCCGCTGGAGCTGCGCGTGGACACCCGCGACCCGGCCTTCCCCGGCCTGTGGGAGGCCGTGCGCGACCGCAGGGTCGTCCGCTTCGACTACCGCGCCGCCGGCAGCGGGGTCACGCTCACCCGCACCGTGGAGCCCTGGGGCGTGGTCAGCCGCCGCGGCCGCTGGTACCTGGTCGGCCACGACCGCGAGCGCGACGCGCCCCGCGTCTTCCGCCTCAGCCGCGTCAGCGGGCCGGTCACGCCGGTCGGCCGCCCCGGCGCGGTCACCGTGCCCGGCGGCGTCGACATCCGCTCCATGGTCGGATACCGCGACAGCCTGGTGCCCGAGCGCGTGGCCACCGTCCGCGTCCGCGAGGGCACCTGCCAGTGGCTGCGCCAGACCGGCGAGGTGACCCCCGGCGACGACGGCTGGGACCTGGTCGCCCTCGACTTCGCCGACCCGGAGTGGATCGCCGGGTCGATCGTCGGCTTCGCCGCCGACGCCGAGGTCCTCGATCCGCCCGACCTCCGCGACGCGGTCATCCGCAGGCTGAAGGGAGCGCTGGCGTGAGCACCGCCGACCGCCTGCCCCGGCTCCTCGCCCTCGTCCCCTACCTGATGTCCCACCCGGGCGCGCAGGTCCCCGAGGTGGCGCGGCTGTTCGGGCTCACCGAGAAGCAGCTCATCGACGACCTGCAGCTCGTGTGGATGTGCGGGCTGCCCGGGCACACCCCCGGCGACCTCATCGACGTCTCCTGGGACGGCGGCGAGATCCTCATCGACAACGCCGAGACCATCGCCCGGCCGCTGCGCCTCGGCGTGGACGAGGCCAGCGCGCTGCTGGTGGCACTGCGCATGCTCGCCGAGCTGCCCGAGTTCGAGGACAGCGAGGCGCTGGCCCGCGTGGTCGCCAAGCTGGAGAGCGCGGCGGGCGAGGGCGCCGCGCAGGTCAGCAGCCAGGTCGCCTTCGAGCTGGACGCCGCGCCCGACGCCATGGCCACCGTCACCGACGCCCTGCGCAGGCGGCGCAGGCTGTCGCTGCGCTACTACGTGCCGGGCCGTGACGAGATCACCCCGCGCGAGGTGGACCCGACGCGGCTGGTCATGGTGGACGGCCGCTCCTACCTGGAGGGCTGGTGCTACCGCGCGGACGGCATGCGGCTGTTCCGCCTGGACCGCATCGTCGGCGTGGAGGTGCTGGACGTCCCCGCCGAGCCTCCGGCCGAGGCCGAGCCCATCGACGTGACCGACGGGGTGTTCCGGCCCTCGCCCTCCGACGAGCTGGTGGAGCTGGAGCTCACCCCCGCCGGCCGCTGGGTCACCGAGCACTACCCCTGCGAGGAGGTCACCGAGCTGGGGGAGGGGCGGCTGCGGGTCACGCTGCGCGCCCGCGACCAGGGCTGGGTGGTGCGGCTGGCCCTGCGGCTCGGCGACGGCGGCCGGGTGCTGGCCCCGGAGTCGCTGGCGCGGCGGGTCCACGAGGTCGCCTCCCGCACGCTGGCCCTGTACGAGTCGGCGCACTGACCGGGCGTCCGAACACCCCGTAAAGCCCCAACCCCGATATTTCGGCCTCCCGCTTTCGGTAAAGTTCGGCGTCATGACGTGGATCTATCTCGCGGTCGGCCTCGCGGTCGCCGGCCTGGCGCCGGTCGCGCTGCTGACCGCGCGGGTGCTGGTGGCCGTACGGGGTCTGACGCGTGAAATGGAACGGACCGCCCGGCGTCTGGAATCGGTCCGGTCCACGGCCATCGCCTCCGCGGGACGCATTGAAGGTCCCGGAGGGGTGAAGTAACCGACCGGGGCAGCGTACGATCGTGCTTAGATTGCACGTCTGTCTGCTTTAAGGATGTGACATGGGTGGATTGGGTGCGCCCGAACTGATCATCATCGGGCTGGTCCTGGTGCTGCTCTTCGGCGCCAAGAAGCTTCCCGACACCGCAAGGGCGCTCGGCCAGTCCCTGCGGCTGTTCAAGAAGGAGACCACCAAGCTGCACGAGGAGGACGACGCCAGGGCCGCGCAGGCCACCGCGGCCGCTCAGCCCGTGGTCGTCCAGCCGCAGCCCCTGCCTGCCTCGACCCCGTCGGTCGAGGAGCGGCTGCGCCTCCTGGAGGAGGAGAACGCCAAGCTGCGGACCTCCTCGCAGGCTCGTCCCACCGACGCGACGGTCAGCGGGGTCCAGAAGGACCAGGGTCACGCCTGAGCCAGGCTTCCCGACCCGACCGCTAACCTGACCGCCCGCGAAGACAGGGACGCCGGATGGCACTGCTGAAACGGTCGAGCCCGGCCGGCGAGAGCCAGGCCGCGCCCGATCCCGAGGGGCGCATGCCGCTCATGGACCACCTCCGTGAGCTGCGTAACCGCCTGGTCAAGGCGATGGCCGGCCTGGTCGTCGGCACGATCGTCGGTTTCGTGTTCTTCGACCGGCTGTGGGTCTTCATGACCGGGCCCTTCTGCCGGCTGCCCCAGGCGCACAAGCTCAACAACGAGTGCACGCTCGTGGTCCAGGGCGTCTTCGAGGGCTTCATGGTCAACCTGCAGGTCGCCCTCATGTTCGGCGCCGTGGTCTCCGCGCCGATCTGGCTCTACCAGGTCTGGGCCTTCGTCACCCCGGGCCTGTACCGCAACGAGCGGCGCTACTCGATCACGTTCCTCGGGCTGGCCGTGCCGCTGTTCGTGGCCGGGGCCGGGCTCGCCTACGTCACGATGGACAAGGGCCTGTCCCTGCTGCTCGGCTTCGCGCCCGGCAACGTGATCCCGCTGATCACCATGAGCGAGTACGTCGGGTTCCTGATGGCCATGCTCATCATCTTCGGCCTCTCCTTCGAGTTGCCGTTGCTGATGGTCTTCCTGAACCTCATCGGCGTGCTGCGGTTCAAGATGGTGAGCAAGCACCAGCGCATGGTCGTGTTCCTGATGTTCCTGTTCGCCGCCGTGGCGACCCCGAGCCAGGACCCGATCACCATGCTGGCGCTCGCGGTGCCGATGGTCGGTATGTTCATGATCGCCGAGGTGTTCATGTACTTCCACGACCGCAAGAAGGAAGAGCAGGAGGCCCAGCGTCAGCGCGAGCTCGCCGAGGAGCTCGACGGTCCCGGAGCGAGCGTGGACACCCTGGACTGACCTCTAGATCAGCGGGCCATGTCCGGATAAGTTCCGGTAATGCCTGGTGAGTTGGTCCTGCTCGTGAACCCCGCGGCCCGTGGCGGCCGTTCGTCGCGCCTGCTCGACCCCGTGGTGCGCCGCCTGCGGGCCGGCGGCCGCCCGGTGTCGGTCGTCGTGGGTGCCAGTGCCGAGGACGCGCTCGAACGCGCCCGCGCGGCCGTCGCCGCGGGTCCGGAGGCCCTGGTCGCCTTCGGCGGCGACGGGCTGGTCCACCTGGCCGTCCAGGCGGTCGCCGGCACCGGCGTCCCGCTCGGGGTGATCCCCGCGGGCACCGGCAACGACATCGCCGCCGCCTTCGGCATCCCCCGGGACCTGCGCGCCGCGGCGGACGTCGTCGCGGCCGGCGCGGTCCGGGTGGCCGACCTGGCGCGCACCGACGGCGGGGAGTGGTTCGCCGGGGTGATGGCCTGCGGCTTCGACTCCAAGGTCAACGAGCGGGCCAACCGGATGACCGGCCCGCCCGGCGCCGCCCGTTACCTGCTGGCCATGCTGCGCGAGCTGCGCGCCTTCGCCCCCATCCCCTTCACCGTCACCCTCGACGGCGAGACCTCCGCGGGGGAGGCGACGCTGGTCGCCGTCGCCAACACCGGCTCCTACGGCGCGGGCATGCGCGTCTGCCCCCAGGCCGAGCCCGACGACGGCCTGCTCGACGTCCTGACCGTGGGCCCGATGCCCGCGGCGGCCTTCCTGCGCGTCTTCCCCCGCGTCTACCGGGGCACCCACCTCGGCCACCCGGCGATCACCGCCCGCCGCGCCCGCCGCGTCACGATCGACGCCCCCGGCGTGATCGCCTACGCCGACGGCGAGCGCCTCGGCCCCCTCCCGCTGACCTGCGAGATCGTCCCCGGCGCCCTGCGCCTCCTCGCCCCGCCCACGGTCTGAGCGCCGGCACCGATCGCGCGGGCTCCAGGGGCCGATCCGGACTCGGTCGGGCCGGAAACACGCTGTCGGTAGGCTGAAGACCATGACGACCCCTGCGGAACGCTACGCCGCCTTCCGTGACAAGCACGCCACCAGCGGTCCGGCCTTCATGTCCTTCCAGGGCCTCTACGACTTTCTGCTCGACGAGTTCCAGATCGACGCCTGCCGGGCGCTCGAGGCGGGGGACGGCGTGCTGGTGGCGGCGCCGACGGGGTCGGGCAAGACCGTCGTGGGGGAGTTCGCCGTCCACCTCGCCCTCGAACAGGGCAGCAAGTGCTTCTACACCACGCCGATCAAGGCGCTGTCCAACCAGAAGTACAACGACCTGGTGCGCCGGTACGGCGCCGCCAAGGTCGGCCTGCTCACCGGCGACAACAGCGTCAACGGCGACGCCCCCGTCGTGGTCATGACCACCGAGGTGCTGCGCAACATGCTCTACGCGGGCTCCAGCACGCTCGCCGGGCTCAGCCACGTGGTCATGGACGAGGTCCACTACCTCGCCGACCGGTTCCGCGGCGCCGTCTGGGAAGAGGTGATCATCCACCTGCCCGAGTCGGTGCGGGTGGTGGCCCTGTCGGCGACGGTCAGCAACGCCGAGGAGTTCGGCGAATGGCTGGGCGAGGTGCGCGGCGACACCACGGTCATCGTCGACGAGCACCGGCCGGTGCCGCTGTGGCAGCACATGCTGGTCGGCGACCGCCTGTACGACCTGTTCGTGGACGAGGACAACCGGCCCCGCATCAACCCCTCGCTGATGCGCATCTCACACGACGAGCAGCGCCTGGCCCAGGCCCGCGGCCGGCGCGGGTACACCCGGCCGCGCCGCGGCGCGAGCATGGTCAGCCGGTCCGACGCGATCGAGAAGCTGGACGCCGAGGGCCTGCTGCCCGCGATCACCTTCATCTTCTCCCGCGCCGGGTGCGACGCCGCCGTCCTGCAGTGCCTGCACGCCGGGATCCGCCTCACCACCGACAGCGAGCGCCACGAGATCCGCCAGATCGTGGACGAGCGCACCGCCCACCTGCCCGACGAGGACCTCGCCGTGCTCGGGTACCTGGAGTGGCGCGACTGCCTGGAGCGCGGCCTGGCCGCCCACCACGCGGGCATGCTCCCCGCCTTCAAGGAGGTCGTGGAGGAGCTGTTCACCCGGGGCCTCGTGAAGGCGGTGTTCGCCACCGAGACCCTCGCCCTCGGCATCAACATGCCCGCGCGCTCGGTGGTGATCGAGAAGCTCGACAAGTGGAACGGCGAGACCCACGCCGACCTGACCCCCGGCGAGTACACCCAGCTCACCGGGCGTGCCGGGCGGCGCGGCATCGACGTCGAGGGCCACGCCGTGGTGGCCTGGCAGCCGGGCATCGACCCGGTGGCCGTGGCGGGCCTGGCCAGTACCCGCACCTACCCGCTGCGCTCCAGCTTCCGCCCGTCCTACAACATGGCGGTCAACCTGGTCGGCCAGGTCGGCAGGGAGCGCGCCCGCACCCTGCTGGAGTCGTCCTTCGCCCAGTTCCAGGCCGACCGCGCCGTGGTCGGCATCGCCAAGCAGCTCCGGCGCGCCGAGGAGGCCCTGGACGGGTACGCCGAGGCGATGACCTGCCACCTGGGCGACTTCCAGGAGTACGCGGCGATGCGCAGGGAGCTGTCGGACCGCGAGAGCGACCTATCGCGCCAGCGTGGCACGGCGCGGCGCGCCCAGGCCGTCCGCTCGCTGGAGGCCCTGAAGCCCGGCGACGTGATCCGCGTGCCCGGCGGGCGGCGGGCCGGGCTGGCCGTCATCCTGGACCCCGGCCTCACCATGCGCACCGAGGGGCCCTCGCCGCTGGTGCTGACCATCGGCAAGCAGGTCAAGCGGCTGTCGGCCGCCGACTTCCCCGTGCCCGTCGAGCCGGTCGAGCGGCT
Source organism: Sphaerisporangium krabiense (assembly GCF_014200435.1). Taxonomy (NCBI): domain Bacteria; kingdom Bacillati; phylum Actinomycetota; class Actinomycetes; order Streptosporangiales; family Streptosporangiaceae; genus Sphaerisporangium; species Sphaerisporangium krabiense. Next base: position 1,459,375 of record NZ_JACHBR010000002.1, read on the forward strand.
GCGCATCCCCAAGGGATTCAACCCCCGGGCGCCCAAGGACCGCGCCAACCTGGTCGCCACCCTGCACGCCAAGATCGGCGACCGCGACCTCGGCCGCCCGGTGCGCGTGCGCGACCACGAGGCCGACACGGCCGCCCGCGGCGAGACCCCCGGCACCCCGGAGTGGGAGATCGCCGAGCTGCGCCGCAAGCTGCGCGCCCACCCCTGCCACGGCTGCGCCGAGCGCGAGGACCACGCCCGCTGGGCCGAGCGCTACCACAAGCTGCTGCGCGAGACCGACGGGCTGCGGCGGCGCGTGGAGAGCCGCTCGCACGTGATCGCGCGCACCTTCGACCGGGTGTGCGGGGTGCTCGACCAGCTCGGCTACCTGGACGGCGAGACCGTCACCGTCGAGGGCCGCCGCCTGGCCCAGCTCTACACCGAGCTGGACCTGCTCACCGCCGAGTGCCTGCGCGCGGGCATCTGGGAGGAGCTGGCCCCCGCGGAGCTGGCCGCGTGCGTGTCCTCGCTGGTGTTCGAGTCGCGGCAGGCCGACGACGCGCGCCCGCCCAAGATCCCCGCCGGGGCCGCCAAGGAGTCGCTGGCCGCGATGGTCCGCCTCTTCGCCGAGCTGGAGGACATCGAGCGCGACCACGGCCTGTCCTTCGTCCGCGAGCCCGACCTGGGCTTCGCCTGGGCGGCGTTCCGCTGGGCCAAGGGGCACAGCCTCGACGCCGTGCTCACCGACGGCGACATGGCCGCCGGAGACTTCGTGCGCTGGGTCAAGCAGCTCATCGACCTGCTGGACCAGATCGGCAAGGCCGCCGCCAAGGGCGGCAAGGTGCGGCAGAACGCCTCCAAGGCCATCGACTCCCTGCGCCGCGGCGTCGTCGCCTACTCCTCGGTCACCTGACCCTCCCGCGGCCGGGCGGGCGGGGCACGGCGCCGGTCAGGCCACGGTGAAGCGGACCTCCCGGGTCGCCACGTCGGCCCGGGTGAGCCGCGCCTCCACCCGGGCGCCGAGGCGCAGCCCGTCGCCGTCGCACCGGGCGACCACCGCCGGGTCGGCCACCTGCACCAGGCCCCCCGGTCCGTCCTCCGCCACGTCCACCACGACCGCGCCGAAGGTCTGCCCGACCCGGTCGCGCAGCACGAACGCCTCCACCAGGTCCACGCTCGCCCGGTCCGCGGCGGCGGCGCGCCGCCCGCCGCCCGCCATGAGCGCCGGCAGCTCGGCCAGCGCCTCCTGGACCGGCTCGGGCACCGGCACGCCCGCCGCGACCGCCAGGCACACCTCGGTGGCGTACCGGTCGGCCAGGCGGCGCAGCGGCGCGGTGACGTGGGCGTACGGCGCGGCCACCGCGGCGTGCGCGGCGTCCTTCGGCGGCTCGCCGTTGAAGGCGGTGTAGGCGGCGCCGCGCAGCAGCACGGTGGACTCGTGCAGGAACGCGGCGTTGCGGGGCACCGAGGGATCCAGCCCGTGGACGACCTCGCCGAAGGAGGCGGACGCCGGCCACGGCACGCCGAGCGCCTCGGCGATCCTGCGCACCCGGGCGACCGTGTCGGGCGGGGCGGCCGGCAGCGTGCGCAGCACGCCGATCTCGGCGTCGAGCATCATCGACGCCGCCGCCATGCCCGTCATCAGCGAGATCTGCGCGTTCCACGCCTCGGCGGGCAGCGGGCAGCGGAACTCCAGGCGGTAGCCGTCCCCGTTCGGGACCACCTCCTGCTCGGGGGTGGGCAGCGTGATCCCGCCGCGCGCCCGCTCCAGCTCCTGGCGCAGCGCGCCGACCACGGGCAGCAGCCGCAGCGTGCCGTCGGCGGTGCCGGTGTCCACGGCGGCCTGCGCGTAGTCGTAGTCCAGCCGCTCCCTGCTGCGCACCAGCGCCCTGCTCACGTCCGCGCCGACCACGGCGCCGCCGGAGTCCAGGTCCAGGCACCACAGGGCCGCGGGCCGCGTCACGCCCGGCAGCAGGCTGGCCGCGCCCTCCGACAGCACGGGCGGGTGCAGGGGGACGCGCCCGTCCGGCAGGTAGACCGTCTCGCCGCGCCGCCTGGCCTCGGCGTCGATCACCCCGCCCGGCGGCACGAACGCGGCGACGTCGGCGATGGCGTACCACACCCGGTAGCCCTGCCCGCGCTGCTCCAGGCACAGCGCCTGGTCCAGGTCCATGGAGCCCGGCGGGTCGATGGTCAGCAGCGGCAGGTCGGTGCGGTCGGCGGGCTCGGGCGCCCCGTCCGGGCCCCGCCGCGCCCCGGCCCCGGAACGCGCGGTGTACGGGGCCTCGCCGGCGACGCGGCGGGCCTCCTCCAGCACCGGCTCGGGGAACGCGTCCGGGAGCTCCATCTCGGCGCGGATGCGGTCGAGGCCCTCGGCGAGCTTCGGCGCGCCGGACACGTGTATCGCTTTGGGAGGCACATCCGGATTTTAGGGGGAGCGGGCGCGCGGGACGTCAGCGGGCGAGCGCGGCCAGCAGGCGGTTCAGCGGCCCGTCGAGGTCGTAGCGGTCGGCGAGGGCCACCAGCGCCCCCGGGTCGCGGGGCTTCTCCGGCAGGGTCATGTCCACCGGGGGCAGCGGCGCGTCGTGGGCCACCTTGACCACGGCGGGCGCGACGGCCAGGTAGTCGCGCGCCTTGAGGAGCTTGGCGCGGCTGCCGGCCGGGAAGCCGTCGGTGACGCCCTCGTCCAGCGCCGCCAGCAGGGCCTCCAGGGTGCCGAACCGGGTGATCAGCGCGGCCGCCGTCTTGTCGCCCACGCCCGGCACGCCCGGCAGGCCGTCGCTGGGGTCCCCGCGCAGGGTGGCGTAGTCGGCGTAGGCGCGGCCGGGTATGCCGTACTTGGCCGAGACCTCGGCCTCGTCGATGGTCTGCAGGTTGCGGATGCCCTTCACCGTGTAGAGCACCCGGCAGGGCCGCGAGTCGTCCACGAGCTGGAACAGGTCGCGGTCGCCGGTGACGATGTCGACCGCCCCGGTGGCGCGGGCGGCGAAGGTGCCGATGACGTCGTCGGCCTCGTAGCCGGGCACGCCGACGCGGGCGACGCCGGCCGCGTCGAGCACCGCCTCGATGACCGGGACCTGCGGGGCCAGCGTGTCCGGCACCTGCTCCTGGTCGCCCTCGGCGACCCGGTGGGCCTTGTAGGAGGGGATGGCGGCGACCCGGAACGCCGGTCGCCAGTCGGCGTCCATGCACGCCACCAGCTCGCCGGGGGAGTGGCCGCGCACCAGCGTGGCGATCATGTCGATCAGCCCGCGCACGGCGTTGACCGGCATGCCGTCCGGCGCGGTCATCGACTCCGGGACGCCGTAGAACGCGCGGAAGTACAACGACGGGGTGTCGAGAAGCATCAGCCCAGGCATGGGCCCATCCTTCCAGCAGCGGCGCCCGCCCCGCCCCCGTCCCCGGCGGGTGCGGACAGAGAGATCGGTGTGACATAGATTGGGTGCCGTGACAACGACGTCCTCAAATGACCTGTTTCCGGTGTCCCGTCTGGCGGCGGTGCGCGAGGCCGCCGGGGCCGCCGGGGTCGGCGCCCTGCTGCTCACACCCGGCCCCGACCTGCGCTACGTCACCGGGTACGACGCGCTGCCGCTGGAGCGGCTCACCTGCCTGGTGGTGCCCGCGGCCGGCGAGGCGTTCCTCGTGGTGCCGAGGCTGGAGTTGCCCGCGGCCGAGCACTCCCCGGCCGCGCGCCTAGGGCTTGAGTTCGTCGCCTGGGACGAGACCGACGACCCGTACGCGCTGGTCGCCCGCCGCCTCGGCTCCCCGTCCGTCGTCGCCCTCGCCGACCGCATGTGGGCGATGCAGTCCCTGCGGTTCCGCGCGGCCCTGCCGGGCGCCGAGCAGGTGCTCGCCGGGTCGGTGCTCGGGCGGCTGCGCGTGCGCAAGAGCCCCGCCGAGGTCGCGGCCCTGCGCGAGGCGGGCGCCGCCATCGACGCCGTGCACGCGCAGGTGCCCGGCTTCCTGCGGGCCGGGCGCACCGAGCGCGAGGTCGGCAGGGACATCGCCGAGGCGATCCTGGCCGCGGGCCACTCCACCGTCGACTTCGTCATCGTCGCCTCGGGCCCCAACGGCGCCAGCCCGCACCACGAGCTGTCCGACCGGGTCATCCGGCCCGGTGACCCCGTGGTGGTGGACATCGGCGGGCAGATGCCGAGCGGGTACTGCTCGGACTCCACCCGCGTCTACTGCGTGGGCGAGCCGCCCGCCGGCTTCGCCGAGTACTACGAGGTGCTGCGCCGCGCCCAGGAGGCCGCGTGCGCCGCCGTGCGCCCCGGCGTCCCGTGCGAGGCGGTCGACGCCGCCGCGCGCGACATCATCGCCGAGGCCGGCCACGGCGAGCACTTCATCCACCGCACCGGCCACGGCATCGGCCTGGAGACCCACGAGGACCCCTACATCGTCAGCGGCAACACCGCGCCGCTGGCCCCCGGCTTCGCCTTCTCCGTCGAGCCCGGCATCTACCTGCCCTCCCGGCACGGCGCCCGCATCGAGGACATCCTCGTGTGCACCGAGACCGGCGGCGAGCGGCTCAACGACCGGCCGCGCGAGCTCGTCGTAGTCTGATCCCATGGCCGTGCGCGCCACGCGGGGCGATCCCTGCGCGCGGCGCGCCACCCGGCCACCACCCCCCAGGCCAGACCTCTGTGATCCGGAGTGAACGATGGCGGTCGACCGCGCTCTGCCCACCCCCGAGGCCCACGATCTGCTCGACCTGACACGAGACCTCATCGCCAAGGAGGTCGCCCCGCGGGCGGCCGGCGACGAGGCCGAGGGCCGCTTCCCCCGCGAGGTGTTCGCCACGCTCGGCCGCAGCGGACTGCTCGGCCTGCCCTACCCCGAGGAGTACGGCGGCGCCGCCCAGCCGCAGGAGGTCTACCTCCAGGTCGTCGAGGAGCTGGCCGCGGCCTTCCTCGCCGTCGGCCTCGGCCTGTCGGTGCACACCCTGTCGTGCTTCCCCGTGGCCTCCTACGCCCGTGAGGAGGTCAGGGCCGCGCTGCTGCCCGCGATGCTCGGCGGCGAGCTGCTCGGGGCGTACTGCCTGTCGGAGCCGCAGTCGGGCTCGGACGCCGCCGCGCTCGTCACCCGGGCCGGCCGCGCGCCCGAGGGCGGCTACGAGCTGAACGGCGTCAAGGCGTGGACCACCCACGGCGGCGCGGCCGACTTCTACACCGTGATGGCCCGCACCTCCGACGACGGGGCGCGCGGCATCTCGTGCTTCCACGTGCCCGCCACCACGCCGGGGCTGTCGTTCGGCCGCCCGGAGCGCAAGATGGGCATGCGCTCCTCGCCGACCGCGCAGGTCCGCCTGGACGCGGTGCGGCTGGGCGAGGACGCGCTGGTCGGCGCCGAAGGGGAGGGCTTCCGCATCGCCATGGCCGCCCTGGACGGCGGCAGGCTCGGCATCGCCGCCTGCGCGGTCGGCGTCGCCCAGGCCGCCCTGGACGCCGCCTCCGCCTACGCCCGCGAGCGCCGCCAGTTCGGGGCGCGCATCGCCGACTTCCAGGGCGTCGGCTTCATGCTCGCCGACATGGCCACCCAGGTCGCCGCCGCCCGCGCCCTGTACCTCGACGCCGCGCGGCTGCGCGACGCCGGGCGCCCGTACGGCACGCGGGCCGCGATGGCCAAGCTCTTCGCCACCGACGCCGCCATGAAGGTCACCACCGACGCGGTGCAGATCTTCGGCGGGTACGGCTACGTCGAGGACTTCCCGGTCGAGCGGTACATGCGCGAGGCGAAGGTCCTGCAGATCGTCGAGGGCACCAACCAGATCCAGCGCCTGGTGGTCAGCCGCGCCCTCGGCAAGGGCGACCCGGTGTGACGCGGGCGCGGGCCGGCGCCGCTAGCCGTTGAGCAGCTTCTCCAGGCGCTTGACCACCGGGCGCCACGTGGCGGGCAGGGTGTAGCGGACCACGCTCTTGCCGTGGTAGGTGAGCGTGTACTTGTACAGGTCGGCGCCCGGCGGCTGCGTCTGGGAGCGTCCCGGCACGAGCCGCTTCAGGTCGGCGCGCAGCTTGCGCAGGTCCGTCCCGGTCAGGCAGCGCTTGACGGCCGGGGCGGACCGGTGGGTGAGCCGGGTGCAGCCGTCGGTGTAGACGATCACCTGGTCGTCCACGCCGATGAAGCCGCCCTGCCGCCGCAGCTTCACCAGGGTCTTCACCCGGGGCTTGGCCGTGGACGCCGTGGACGCCGTGGACTGGGGGGACGCCGTGGAAGCGGGCGCCGTGGGGGCGGGGAGCGCCGGGGACGCGGACGTGAGCGTGCCGCCGGGCGGGGTCTCCGCCAGGGACGGGGTCGCGCCCGTGACCGCCACCGGGACGAGCGCCGAGATCAACGCGATACGCCAGATTCTCATGACTCTTTTAACGTACTCCGGCCCCGGACGGCTCACCGGTGTTTCGCGCGAGCCGTCCGGGGTCGGACACCGCACGGGCACCGGCAGGGGCACCGGACGGGACGGCGGGGCGCGGAGAAGACGGGTGGGTAGGGTGGGGGCGTAGCGTGAGATCCCCAGGCGACGGAGGTACGGCGATGGGTGACAGGCCGGTCAGGATCCCCGGGCCCGACCATCCGATCACGGTCGAGCGGAACCCCGCCCGCGTCGTGGTGACCCTCGGCGGCCGCGTGCTCGCCGACACCAAGGACGCGCTGACGCTGCGCGAGGCGAGCTACCCGCCCGTGCAGTACATCCCGCGCAAGGACGTCGACATGGGCCGCCTCGAACCCACCGGCCACCACACGTACTGCCCCTACAAGGGCGACGCCTCCTACTTCAGCCTGCCCGAGGGCGGGGAGGGGGGCGCCAACGCCGTCTGGAGCTACGAGACGCCGTACGAGGCGGTCGCCGAGATCGAGGGCCACCTCGCCTTCTACCTCGACCGCGTGGACGCCATCGAGGAGCGGGACGCCTCTCCGGCGTAGCCCCCGTCGCGGCCCCGGTTCCCTAGGCGGCCGGGGCCCGTGGCGGGTCAGTTCACGGTCTCCAGGACGGTGGCGTTGGCGAGGCCGCCGGCCTCGCACATCGTCTGCAGGGCGTAGCGGGCGCCGCGCCGGCGCATGGCGTGGACCAGGGTGGTCATGATGCGGGCGCCGCTGGCGCCGAGCGGGTGGCCGAGGGCGATCGCGCCGCCGTCGGCGTTGACCTTCGCCGGGTCGGCGCCGGTCTCCTGCTCCCAGGCCAGCACGACCGAGGCGAAGGCCTCGTTGACCTCGAACAGGTCGATGTCGCCGAGCCGCAGCCCGGCCCTGCGCAGCACCTTCTCGGTGGCGGGGATCACGCCGGTGAGCATCAGCAGCGGGTCGGACCCGGTGACGGCGAAGGAGTGCAGGCGCGCCAGCGGGCGCAGGGCGAGCCGGGCGGCGGTCTCGGTGGTCGTGATCAGCAGGGCGGCGGCGCCGTCGTTGATGGGGCTGCTGTTGCCCGCGGTCACCGACCACTCGATCTGCGGGAACCGCTCGGCGTACCCGGGGTCGGCGAAGGCGGGCCGCAGCGCGGCCAGGGCCGCCATGCCGGTGCCGGGCCGCACCGACTCGTCGCCGCGCACGCCGCCGATCGGGACGATCTCCTCGTCGAAGAGCCCGGCCGCGTGCGCGGCGGCGGCCCGGACGTGCGATTCCAGCGCGAAGGCGTCCATGCGCTCACGGCTCAGCGACCACTTGGCGGCGATCAGTTCGGCGCTGATGCCCTGCGGCACCAGGCCCTCGGGGAAGCGGGCGGCCACGCCGGGGCCGAACGGGTCGGAGCCCTGCGGGACGTTGGACCACATGGGCACGCGGCTCATCGACTCCACGCCGCACGCCACGACCAGGTCGTAGGCGCCGGAGATCACGCCCTGCGCGGCGAAGTGGACGGCCTGCTGGGAGGACCCGCACTGGCGGTCCACGGTGACGGCGGGCACCGTGTCGGGGAACCCGGCGGAGAGCCAGGCGTACCGGGTGGTGTTCATGGCCTGCTCGGCGACCTGGTCGACGCAGCCGCCGATCACGTCGTCGACCAGGGCGGGGTCGACGCCCGCGCGGTCGATCAGGGCCTTGAGGGTGTGGGCGAGCAGGTCGACGGGGTGGATCCCGGCGAGCGCGCCGCCGGGCCTGCCCTTGCCGATGGGGGTGCGCACGGCCTGCACGATCACGGCGTCACGCATCGTGGCCTCCACTAGGTTGGAAAACTGGATTCACTGTAGCCCTGGTAAGTTGGATATTCCAACCCACTAGTGGAGCGTGTGACCGTGCCCACACCCACGCCGCCCCGGCCGCCGGCGGACGAGTCGCAGCCCGCCGCGCGGGCCGGTTCGCGCCCCTGCTCGATCGCCGACGCCCTGAGCGTGGTCGGCGAGAAGTACTCCCTGCTCGTGCTGCGCGAGGTGTTCCTCGGCGTGCGCCGCTTCGACGCCATCGCGCGCAACGTGGGAGCCCCGCGCGACATCCTGGCCGCGCGCCTGCGCCGCCTCACCGAGGGCGGCGTGCTGGAGAAGGTGCTCTACAGCGAGCGTCCCGCCCGCCACGAGTACCGCCTCACCGCGGCGGGCCGCGAGCTGGAACCGGTCCTGCTGCTGCTGCGCCAGTGGGGCGACCGGCACCTGACCGACCGCCCCCCGGTGGTCGTGGAGCACTCCTGTGGCGCCGACCTGGATCCCGTCGTGCTCTGCCGCGCGTGCGGCGCCACCGCGGCCGGGTCCTCGCGCGTCCACGTCACGATCCCCGGCTGGACCGTCACCGGCCCCGTGGAGGAGCCCCCGACGGCCGGTTGACCGTGCTCGCGACGCCCTGACCCCGCCGGCGGGAACGGCCCCGGTGGCACGGTGGAGTTCATGGTTTCCCACGAGGCGGCCCGCGGGCGGGCGGGGCCACCATCGAGAGGCCCGCGCCCGCTCCGGGCGCGGCGCGGGTCCAGCGGAAGGGAGACCCAGGTGGGAGTTCTGCCGAGAGCAAGGGCCGTGATCCTCGTCGCGATCATGGTCGTCACGTCGGTCGTGGTCCAGGCGGCGCCGGGCCACGCCGTGGACTACTGGGAGATCAGCGCCAGGCACAGCTGGAAGTGCCTGGACGTCGCCGGGTTCGGCACGGCCGACGGGACCGACGTCTTCCAGTGGAGCTGCACCGGGGCCGCCAACCAGCGGTGGTCCCTGGTGGACTCCGGGGACGGCAGGACGGTCTACATCAGGTCCCAGCACAGCGGCAAGTGCCTGGACGTGGCGGGCGCGAGCACCGCCAACGGCGCCGACGTCTTCCAGTGGACCTGCCTGGGCACGGCCAACCAGAAGTGGTTCCTGCAGTCCACTTCGGCCCAGTGGTTCATCGCGATCGCCCAGCACAGCGGCAAGTGCCTGGACGTCGCCGGGTCCGGGACGGCCGACGGCACCAACGTCTTCCAGTGGAGCTGCTTCGACCCCCGCCACGCCAACCAGGAGTGGCAGATGGCCGCCGCCCTCTGAGCCGGGCACTCCGCGGGGCCCGTCGCGCCGGCGCCGGGCCCCGCCTCCGGCGTCAGCCGGCGTCGCCGATCTCGACCATCACCTGGTCCAGGGACTTGCGGGTCAGGTCGGGCACCTCACAGTCGGGGGTGGGGTAGCCGACCGGGATGACGGCGAAGGCCTTCTCGTTGACCGGGCGGTCCAGGACCTCCGACAGGAAGCGCATCGGGCTCGGGGTGTGGATCAGGGCCGCCAGGCCCGACAGGTGCAGCGTGGTCAGCAGCATGCCCACCGCGATGCCGACCGACTCGTTGACGTAGTAGTGCTTGCGGGTCGAGCCGTCGGGGGCCAGGTAGTAGCGCTGCTGGAAGACCACGATCAGGTGGGGGGCCTCGGTGAGGTGGGTCTTGACGTCGTCGGTGCCGAGGGGGCGCAGGGCCTCCAGCCACTCCTCGCCGAGCCGCCCCGCATATGCCTCGCGCTCCTCCTCCTCGGCGGCCTCCCGGATGCGCCGGCGGACCTCCGGGTCGGTGACGTGCACGAACGTCCAGGGCTGCTGGTGGGCGCCGGACGGCGCGGTGGCGGCGACGGCGATGGCGTCGCGCACCGCCTGCGCGGGCACGGGGTCGGGCGAGAACTGGCGGACGGTGCGCCGCTCCTCCATGCGGCGGCGCAGCGTGGCGGCGGTTCTCAGCGTCTCCTGCTCGGGCAGCCGGGGTGGCCGGTAGCCGACGGAGCGGTAGGGCTTGCCATGGATGGGTTCCCAGGCCGTCGTAGTCATACGGTGATCGTAGGGACGCCGCCCGACAGATCGCCAGATATGCCCATACAGCGGAAAATCGGCCCCTGGGCACCCCCGTCCGGACGGCGGGCGCGGCGGCCGGAGGGGCGGCGCCGGCCGCGACCATGCCGTGACCGCCGGGGCGTGACGAAACCGCCGGAAAGGGCGCTACCGTTTACGGAGTGGAGGACATCGATCGCCGGATCGTGACGCTGCTGGCCCGGGACGGCCGCATGAGCTTCACCGATCTCGCCAGAGAGACCGGCCTGTCGGTCTCGGCCGTTCACCAGCGGGTGCGCAGGCTAGAGAAACGCGGCGTGATCAGGAGCTACGCGGCGCTGATCGACCACGACGCGGTCGGTCTCCCGCTCACGGCGTTCGTCTCGATCAAGCCGATCGACCCCTCGGCCCCCGACGACGCGCCCGAGCGGCTGGAGCACCTCACCGCGATCGAGGCCTGCCACAGCGTCGCGGGGGACGAGAGCTACATCCTGAAGGTGCGGGTGCCCTCGCCGAACGCGCTGGAACTGCTGCTCCAGCAGATCCGCGCCGCGGCCAACGTGGCCACCCGCACCACGATCGTGCTCAGCACCCCGTACGAGTACCGCACCCCCGACCTCACGGGGGACGCCTCCTAGAAGGCGCCCCCCGAGGCGTCACCGGCCCGCTACGAGACCGTCGCGGGCTCGGCGAAGCCCTCGCGCAGCCGTGCCGCGGCGCCCGGCTCCGCGCCGAGGCGCTCCAGGCCGAGCAGCGCGGCGCCCACGATCGGCGGCAGGTCGGTCACCAGCAGCCTCGCCGCCGGGGCCTGCGCGGCGTACCGCTCCTCGATCATGCCGTGCAGCAGCGGGTGGCGGGCGGTGAGCACGCCGCCGCCGAGCACGACCTCGCACGGCCGCTCCAGCAGGCCGAGCCGCCGCATCGCGACCACGCCCATGACCGCGACCTCGTCGGCCTGCCGCTCCACCACCGCGCGGGCGACGGCGTCCCCCGCGGCGGCGGTCTCCAGCAGCGCCGGCACCAGGCCGTGCAGCACCTCCTGGCCGAGCTCGCCGAAGTGGACGGCCAGGACGACCTCCTCGGCCCGCCGCACCCCGAAGTGCCCGCGGACCGTCTCCAGCAGCCGCGTGGCGGGCCCGCGGCCGTCCTCGGCGCGCACCGCGTGCCACAGCGCCTCCTCGCCGAGGCCGTACCCGCCGCCCCAGTCGCCGCTCAGCCGGCCGAGCGCGGGGAAGCGGGCGATCTCGCCGCCGGGGGACACCCCGACCGCGTTGATCCCCGCGCCGCACACCACCGCCACGCCCCACGGCCGCGTGGCCCCGGCGCGCAGCAGCGCGAAGGTGTCGTTGCCGACCACGACGTCCGCGCCGTACCCGCGCGAGGAGATCTCCTCGCGCAGCGCCTCCTCCTCGACGGGCAGGTCGGCTCCGGCCACGTACGCCGACACCAGGTCCGCGTACGGCGTCGCGGCGTCCTCGCCCAGCATGCGCCGCGTGGTCTCGCCGAGCACGTCGATGGCGGCGGGCACGCCCGAGCTCTGCGGGGTGAACCCGGCGCCCCTGCCGAGGGCCAGGACCGTGCCGTCCTCGGCCACCAGCGCGACGTCGGTCTTGCTGTTGCCTCCGTCGACCGCGAGGACGGTCCTCACGCGCGCACCGCCCAGGGCAGGAAGGCGCGGTTGGCCGCGACCAGCCGCTCGGCCAGGTCCCGCGACACCGACGCCTGGCCGATCAGCGGGTGGGCCAGCAGCGCGTCGGCGACCCGGTCGGTCCCGCCGTGCAGCGCGGCCTCCAGGGCCAGGGCCTCGTAGGCGGTGACGTGGGCGATCAGCCCGGCGTACAGCGGCTCCACCGGATCGACCGGCAGGGCCGTGGCCCCGGCCGCGCCGATGCGCGCGGGCACCTCGATCACCGCGTCGCCGGGCAGGAACGGCAGCGTGCCGTCGTTGCGCAGGTTGACCACCTGCGTGTCGCCCCGGTCGTTGACCAGCGAGGAGATGAGCGCGACCGCCGACTCCGAGTAGAACGCGCCGCCGCGCTTCTCCAGCAGCTCGGGCTTGGTGTCCACGGCCGGGTCGGCGTACATGGCGAGCAGCCGCTCCTCCATCGCGGCGACCTCGGCGGCCCGCGACGGCTTGGCGCGCTGCTCGGTCACCACCGCGTCGTGCTCGTAGAAGTAGCGCAGGTAGTACGACGGCACGACGCCGAGCCTGCGGATCAGCTCCACGGGCAGGCCGATCGCGGCGGCGATCTCCTCGCCGTGGCCGTCGAGCAGCCGCGGCAGCACGTCGTCGCCGTCCACGCGCACGGAACGTTCCCAGGTGAGGTGGTTGAGGCCGACGTGGCCGAGCGAGACCCGCTCGGGGGTGACGCCGAGGGCGGCGGCGAAGCGCCGCTGGAACCCGATGGCCACGTTGCACAGGCCGATCGCCCGGTGCCCGGCCTGCAGCAGCGCGCGGGTGACGATGCCGACCGGGTTGGTGAAGTCGACGATCCACGCCTCGGGCGCGGCCTTGGCCACCCGCTCGGCGATGTCCAGCACCACCGGGACGGTGCGCAGGGCCTTGGCCAGGCCGCCCGCGCCGGTGGTCTCCTGCCCGACGCAGCCGCACTCCAGCGGCAGCGTCTCGTCCACGTTGCGCGCGGCCTGTCCGCCGATCCGCAACTGGATGAGGACGGCCTGGGCTCCGGCCACGCCCTCCTCCACGGTGGTGGCCGTGCTCACGGTGGCCGGGTGGCCGGCCCGCGCGAGCATCCGCGACGCCATCCCCGACACCAGGCCGAGCCGCCGCTCGTCGGGATCGACGAGCGCGATCTCCGACAGCGGCAGTTCCTCACGCAACCGGGCGAACCCGTCGATGAGTTCCGGTGTGTAGGTGGAGCCGCCCCCGACAACGGCCAGTTTCATCACTTGACTCCCGTCAGCTTGACGCCTTCGATGAATGCCTTTTGGGCGAAGAAGAAGACTATGATCACCGGGGCCATGGCGAGAAGGGTGGCCGCCATGGTCAGGTTCCATTGGACCCGGTGCACGGCTCTGAAGGATGCCAGGCCGATCGACAGCGTCCAGTGGGAGGTGTCGGTCCCCGCGTACAGCAGCGGGCCGTAGTAGTCGTTCCAGCAGTAGAAGAACTGGAACAGGGCGACGGCCGCGATCGCGGGCCGCGCCATGGGCAGGATCACCCGGACCAGCGTGCCGAACTCCCCGTACCCGTCCACGCGGGCCGCGTCGGAGTACTCCTTGGGGATCGTCACCAGGAACTGCCGCAGCAGGAAGATGGAGAAGGCGTCCCCGAGCAGCATGGGCAGGATCAGCGGCCACAGCGTGCCGGTCAGGTGGAACCGCGCCCACAGGATGTAGACGGGAACGGCGACGACCTGCGGCGGCAGCATCATCGTGGTGATGACCAGCAGGGTCGCCAGCCTGCGCCCGGGGAAGCGGAACCGCGCCAGCGCGTACGCCACCGGGATCGAGGAGACAAGCATGAACACGGTGGCCAGCACCGCGTACAGGAGCGTGTTGAGTATCCAGGTGAGCAGCGGGGCCTTCTGGAAGATCTCCGCGAAGTTGCCCCACTCCCACCGCTCGGGCCACAGTCGCGAGGTGAGCGCCTGGTGGTCGGTCATGACGGCGGTCAGCGCGATGAACCCCAGGGGCGCGAGGAACATGATGGCCAGGGCCAGCGCGAACGCGTGGGTGGCGATCCAGGTCAGCACGGCGCGCCCGCGGTGCCCGCGCGCCCTGCCGGTCGTGCCCCGGGCGCGGGACGCCAGGGTGAGGGTCATGCGTCCTCCTCGGCCAGGCCGCGGAACTGCCGCAGCAGGAACAGGGTGAACACCATCGACACCGCGAACAGGATGAGCGCGAGAACGCAGGCGTAACCCATGGCGAAGTCCCGGAACCCCTGGTGGAACAGCCATTCCGGGAAGGTCAGGGTGGACTGGGCGGGGTAGCCGGGGGTGAAGACCGAGCCGGCGGAGTCGGTGGACCCGGAGGCCACGCGCGCGGCCACCATGGCCTGGGTGAAGTACTGCAGGGTCTGGATGACGCCGGTGACGGCGGCGAACATCAGCACCGGGCGGATCACCGGCAGGGTGACGTGGAAGAACTGCTGCCAGGGACCGGCGCCGTCCAGGGCGGCGGCCTCGTAGAGCTGCTTCGGCACGTCGAGCAGCGCGGCCAGGAAGATCACCATCAGGTCGCCGACGGACCACAGCCCGAGCAGGGTGAGCCCGGGCTTGGCCCAGCCCGGGTCGCCGAACCAGTCCGGCGAGGGCAGGCCGATCGCCGACAGGATCGCCGGGACCGGGCCGGTGCCCGGGTTGAGCAGGTAGACGAAGCCGAGCGTCCCGGCGACCAGCGGCACCAGGGACGGCAGGTAGAACACCGTCCTGAAGAACCCGACCCCGGCCTTGAGCTTGGTGACGAGCTGGGCGACGCCGAGCCCGAACAGCACCCGCGCCGGCACCATCACCACGACCAGCCACAGCGTGTTGCGGATGGCGGTCCAGGCGGCCTCGTCCTTCAGGAAGTACCGGTAGTTGAGCAGGCCGACCGGCTCCAGCGTGAACAGGTCGTAGCGCTGGAAGGAGAAGTAGACGGTCGCGATCAGCGGATAGGCGAAGAAGACGGAGAACCCGGCCAGCCACGGGGACAGGTAGAGCAGGGCTCTGAGGGCGGGGCGGCGCCGGCCGCCGACCGGCACCGCCCTCCCGCGACGCCCGAGCGTCGTCGTGGCCACGCGGATCAGCCGCCCGCCGTCAGCTTGAGCTTGTCGTCGATCTTCTTGTCGACGCCGGCGAGCAGGGCGTCCAGGTCGGTGGCGCGGCCCGACTCCCAGGCCTCCTGGGCCTCCTGCAGCGTCTGCTGGTTGAACGCCGAGTTGATGTGGGCGGGCAGCGTCGTGCTGGCGGGGTTGGCGAAGATGTCGAGGAAGGTCTGGAAGTTCGGGTCCTTGTCCAGCTTCGGCGACCGGAGGGCGGGCAGGGTGCTCGGCACGTTGCGGATCGCGTTGGACAGCGTCACCAGCGCGTCGGTGTCGGTCGTGAGGTACTTCACGAGCTCCCAGGCGGCCGCGTTGTGCTTGGCGCCGCGCGGGATGCCGATCACGGTGCCGGCGATGAACCCGCCGCCGTAGAGCTGGGGCTTGTCGTCGGCCACCGGCAGCGGCGCGGTGCCGTACTCCAGGCCGGGGGCGTCGGCGGCGATCATGGCGTTGCGCCACTCGCCGTCGATGGCCATGGCGACCCTGCCCTTCATGAAGGGGTTGTCGGCGGAGAACTCGTCGCCGAAGGTCTTGCGGAACTTCTCCAGGTCGTCGTAGCCGAACCAGTCGACCAGGTCCTTCTGCCAGGTCATGAGCTGCTTCCACGCCGGGTCGCCGCCGATGGCGGAGGTGCCGTCGGGGTTGGTCCACTTGGCGCCGGTCATGGGGGCGGTGTGGATCGGGACGTTCTCGTACATCTGCGCGCTGGGGTTGAAGCCGGCGACCTTGATGGCGCCGTCCTTGTCGCGGACGGTGAGCTTCTTGGCCAGGTCGGCCAGCTCCGAGAGGGTCTTGGGCGGCTGGGCGCCCTTCATCAGCTTCTTGTTGTAGTACAGGCCGTAGGTGTCGGCGAGCATGGGCATCACGCACCGTTTGCCCTGGTACTCGGTGTAGTCGGCGATCACCTTCGGGAAGACGGCGGTGTCGATCCCGCTCGAGGACAGATAGGGCGCGAGGTCCTGGAACAGGCCGGTCTTGCAGAAGGTGGCCACGCTGTCGGTGGTGAACGACAGCGCCACGTCCGGCGGGTTGCCGCCGCGCACGGACTGGATGATCTGGTCGTCCTGGACGGCCTTGGTGGTCTTGACGGTGATCCACGGGTACTTGGCCCGGAACCCGGCCAGCGCGTCGTCGAAGGCCTTGAGCTCGTTGTCGGCGGAGAAGCCGTGCCACATGGTGATGGTCACGGGCTCGCGGTTCGGGGTGCCGCCCGCCGACGGCACGCCGGGCGCGGTCTCGTTCCCCGCGGTGCAGGCGGCGGACGCCAGCACGGCGAGGCCCGCCGCCGCGGCGAGCAGCAAAGATGATCTCACGGAATTCCTCCTACGGATGGTCGGGGGGGTCAGGAGGGACGTGCGAAGGGGTGGGAGCCGCGCGGGGCGGCTCACGCGGGCACCGTCGAGCCGAAGACCTCGTCGCGGGCCAGGGACAGGGCGAGCCCGGTGGCGCCGGTGAGCACGGGGTTGCCCTCGACGCTGGAGACCCGCACCGGCGGGCGGGGGAAGGTGAGGACGTGCAGCTCCTCCTCGACCAGCTCGGCCAGGACGTCGCCGCCGGCGAGCAGCACGCCGCCGGTCAGCACGACGATCTCGGGGTCCACGACCGCGGTGATGGGCGCGAGGCCCATGGCCAGGCGGGCGGCGACCTCGCGCAGCGCCCCTCTGGCACGCTCGGCGCGGCCTCCGCCCACGGCGGCGTCGCGCACGGCGTTGCGGACCGCCTGCGCGGCGTCGCCGCCGCGCACGCCGTGCGAGCGCAGCAGCCGGAGCACGGCGGGGCCGCCGGCCAGGGCCTGGAAGCCGTGGTCGCCGCGCTTGCCGGTCTCGCGGGCGGTCGGCGCGCCGACGGTCGGCATGTACCCGACCTCGCCGGCGCCGCCGGTGGCGCCGCGGTGCAGCCGGCCGCCGAGCACGAGGGCGGCGCCGATGCCCGAGTCGACCCACAGGAGCACGAAGTCGGAGTGGCCGCGGGCGATGCCGTGGGCCTGCTCGGTGAGCGCGACGAGGTTGACGTCGTTCTCGATGTCGACGGGGACGCCGAGCGCCCGGCGGAAGGTGTCGACCAGCTCGGGCAGGTGCCAGCCGGGGATGTGGGCGGCGTAGCCGAGGCGGGCGGTGCCGGGGTTGACGGCCCCCTGGATGCCGATGACGACGCGGCGCAGCGTCGCGCGGTCGAACCCGGCCGCCTCGCGGGCGGTCTCGACGGCCTCGCGCACCCGCCCCACGACGTCGCCCGCGCTCCTGCCGGGCGTGGCCACGCGGTGCTCCGACAGCACGGCGCCGGACAGGTCGGCGGCGCGGACCTCGAGCCTGGCCGGGGTCACGTCCAGCGCGACGACGTGGGCGGCGGCGGGGTTGATCCGGTACAGCTCGGCCGTGCGCCCGGGCAGGCCCTCGCGGACGCCGTCCAGCACGACGAGCCCGGCGTCCTGGAGCCGGGCGAGGAGCTGGGAGGCGGTGGGCTTGGACAGGCCGGTGAGGGCGCCGAGCTGGGGCCGGCTGAGCGGGCCCCGCTCCAGCAGGACCCGCAGGGCGGCGCGGTCGTTGATCGCGCGCAGCAGGCTGGGCGTCCCGGGCTGCGAGTTGGTGTCCATGCCGCCCATAGCTCCTCGTCGCGCGGGCCGTCCTATGGGAGTTAGGAAAGGTTCCTAACTCTGTAGGGACGGTATCCTCCCGCACCCGAGCAGGGTCAATAGGCTCTACCAAGCTGTGACCCGGCGGAGGCCCGGGATCACCGCACGTGAAAGCCGGACGGCCACGGTCCCCGGAAACGCGAAAGCCGCCGCGGGAACGGCGGCGGCGACGGGCATGCGAAGGGCGATCTGCTATTCTGAGCCCTTGTCATCACATAGAGCCCAAACGGCAAAGTAGGCGCGGAGTTTCACATTACTATCAATGATAACGAAGCACCATCAGTCCGTCAAACCGAACTCGCCAAGGAGCGGCGGTACGTCGCGGGCCTGTACGAACGCCTCGACGTGCTGCGGGCGCGCACCCGGGCGCAGCTCGACGACGTGCTGGCCCAGGGCGGCGGTGGCACCCACCAGAACCGCTCCGAGCGCGACTCCTTCGCGGGCATGTACGCCGAGCGCCTGGCGCGGCTGTGGGCGGTGGAGAACGGCCTGTGCTTCGGGCGGCTCGACCTGGCGGAGGAGAAGCCGCTGTACATAGGCCGGCTCGGCATCTCCGACGACGACCAGCGGCGCCTGCTCATCGACTGGCGCGCCCCGGTCGCCCAGCCGTTCTACCGGGCGACGCCCGCCGCGCCCATGGGGGTGACCCGGCGGCGCCACCTGCAGACCCGGGGACGCCGCGTCATCGGCGTCGACGACGACCTGTTCGACCTCGACCGGCTCAGCGACGAGGACCGCGCGACCCTCAACGGCGAGGCCGCCCTGCTGGCCTCCCTCGGCGAGAAGCGCACCGGGCGCATGCGCGACATCGTCGCCACCATCCAGGCCGAGCAGGACCGGGTCATCCGCTCCGACCTGAACGGCGTGCTGGTCGTGCAGGGCGGCCCCGGCACCGGCAAGACCGTCGTCGCCCTGCACCGCGCCGCCTACCTGCTCTACACCCACCGCGAGCGGCTGGCCCGCCGCGGCGTGCTCATCATCGGCCCGAACCTGACCTTCCTGCGCTACATCGAGCAGGTCCTGCCCTCCCTCGGCGAGACCGACGTGCTGCTGTCCACGGTCGGGGAGCTCTACCCGGGGGTCACCGCCTCGGCCGCCGAGCCCGACGCGGTCGCCGCCGTCAAGGGCGACGCCCGCATGACCCAGGTGATCGCGCGCGCCGTCCAGGACCACCAGCGGGTGCCCCGGCGACCCCTCGACATCGACCTCGGCCGGTACACCCTGCGCCTGGACCAGCGCACGCTGGAGGCCGCGCGCAGCCGCGCCATCCGCAGCAGGCGCCCGCACAACCAGGCCAGGTCCGTGTTCGTGCGGCACATCCTGAACGCCCTGGCCAAGCAGGCGGCCAAGGCGCTCGGCCGGGGCATGCTGGAGGAGTCCGACCTCGCCGACCTGCGCGAGGACCTGCGCACCGAGCCCGCGGTCAAGAGCGCGCTCAACCGGCTGTGGCCCTACCTCACCCCGCAGCGGCTCCTGAGCGGCCTGTACGGCTCCCGCGAGCGCATGGAGTACGCGGGCCTGGCGGGGCCCGAGCGCGAGCTGTTGTTCCGCGCGCCGCCGCGCGGCGGGCGCGACCACTGGACCGAGGCCGACGTCCCCCTGCTGGACGAGGCCGCCGAGCTGCTGGGCGACATCGACCCGCAGGTCCTGCGCGCCGCCGCCCTGCACGCCGAGGAGGAGCTGGCCGCGGCGCGCCGCGCCGAGGAGGCCGCGCGCGACGCCGAGCTGACCTACGCCCGCGAGGTGCTGGAGCTGACCGGCATGTCCGACATCTTGGACGCGGAGCGGTTCGCCGCCCGGCACCGCGACGACGACGTCCACCTCACCACCGCCGAGCGCGCCGCCGCCGACCGCGCCTGGGCCTACGGGCACATCATCGTGGACGAGGCCCAGGAGCTGTCGGCCATGGCGTGGCGCATGCTGATGCGCCGCAGCCCCAACCGCTCCATGACCATCGTCGGCGACATCGCCCAGACCGGCGCGGCCGCGGGCGCGTCCTCCTGGAAGCAGGTCCTCGACCCCTACGTCGCCGGCCGGTGGCGCGAGGAGACGCTGACCGTCAACTACCGCACGCCCGTCGAGCTGATGGCCGTCGCGGCCGACGTGCTCACGCTCGTCGGGCCGTCCCTGCGCGCCCCGGAGTCGGTCCGCGAGACCGGCGCCCGGCCGTGGTCGCGCCGGATCGACGGCCGGGGCGACCACGCCGAACTGGGCCCGATCATCACCGGCGAGATCGTCGAGGGCGGGCGGCTGGCCGTCATCGTCCCCGCGGGCCGGGCCGCCGAGCTCGGCGCGGCGATCACCGCCGCGGTGCCGGGCGCGGTCGCCGGGCAGGGCGCCGACGCGCTGGAGGCCCCGGTCGCCGTGCTCACCGTGGCCCAGGCCAAGGGCCTGGAGTTCGACGCGGTGATCGTCGTCGAACCCGCCGAGATCCTCGCGGAGTCCCGGCGCGGCGCGGGCGACCTGTACGTGGCGCTCACCCGCGCCACCCAGCGGCTCGGCGTGCTGCACAGCGGCGACCTGCCCGCGGTCCTGTCCCGCTGCGCGCCCCTATGACGGCATTGGCGGCACTCACGTCTCCTGTCCTAGCTGCGAAAACTTGGTGTTTCCCCTGATCGGGACACGGTTGACATCTGAGCTGAGGTCGGTAGTTTGCTGGACAGTCCAGCACGGGACTGCCGGTTGGCCGTCTTCAGGCGTCGCCGGACTCTGCGTCATGACGGAGCACGGCTCCGTTAGCCCAGCCAGGCGCAGATCCGGCGCCAGGTCGAGTCGGGGCACCCCAGCCGGATGGGGGGTTGGACCCGGGAGGGGCCCGGACACCCAGTAGACAACGGAACTCCGCGCTCGCCGCCGACGGGACGGGTCCGGTCCGAAGGGTCGTCCGGGCCCCCTTTCCTTCCCGTGACGCGACGCGCCGTGGTTCCCGGATTCGGTTCGCTGGCCCCGGGAATCACCCGCCCCGCGCCACGCCGTCCGGCGCCGCCCACAGCCGCCTCTCGCCGTCCGTTGTTGGAGCCGCGGCCCGCGGGCGGTAGCGTTCGGAGGTCACGAACCCTCCGCGAGAAGAGACGCGCATCCGTGGCCCAGCGAACGGCCGAGAAGAACGCCGGCGACGAGCGGGCGCCCGAGCTCCCGGGCCGCCCGCCCCCCGCGCGCGCCCTGCCGCGGGCCGTGGCCTGCGTCGCCGGGGGAGTGCTCCTTTACCTGGCCTTTCCTCCCATCGGCCTGTGGTACCTCGCGCCCGCGGGCGTCGCCGCGCTCACCCTGGCCGTCCACCGCCTCCCGGCACGCCGCGCCGCCTGGGCCGGCTACCTCGGGGGCCTGGCCTTCCTGCTTCCGGCGCTGGCCTGGGTGCGGCCCATCGGCCAGGACGCCTGGCTGGCCCTGGTCGCCATCGAGAGCCTGTGCTTCGCGCTCATGGCCGTCGGCACCGCCCTGGTCACGCGGCTGCGCGGCTGGCCGGTGTGGGCCGCCACCCTGTGGGTCGTCCAGGAATGGGTGCGCGGCGCGTTCCCCTTCGGCGGCTTCCCCTGGGTGCGGGTGGCCTTCAGCCAGGGGCACACCGCCTTCACGCCTTACGCCGCCCTCGGCGGCGCCCCGCTGGTCACCTTCGCGGTCGCGCTGTGCGGCACGCTGCTCGCGGCCCTCGCCCTGCGCCTGGCCACCCGGCGCGCGCTCGTGCCCGCCGCCCCGCTGCTCGCCGGGGCGCTGGCCGTGCCGCTGCTCGCCTACGCCGTGCCCGGTCCCGGCGAGGCGGCGGCCGGCGCCGTGCGGGTCGGGGTGATCCAGGGCGACGTGCCCGGCGAGGGCCTGGGCTTCCTCGGCGACGAGCCCGCCGTCGTGCTGCGCAACCACGCCGACAAGACCCACGAGCTCGCGCGGGCGGTGCGTGCGGGCCGGGTGGCGCGGCCCGACATCGTGATCTGGCCGGAGAACTCCACCGACATCGACCCCTACCGCAGCTCCTACGCCTACGAGGTCATCGACGCGGCCGTCCGCGACATCGGCGTCCCGGTGCTGGTCGGCGCCGTCGTCCGCACCCCCGACGGGCTGCACCGCTACACCCGCGGCATCGTCTGGGACCCGCGCACCGGCCCCGGCGCCTACTACGACAAGCAGAAGCTCGTGCCGTTCGGCGAGTTCGTGCCCTACCGCGAGATCATCGCCAAGATCGTGCCGCGCGTCGGCCTCGTCGGCCTGCAGTCGCTGCCCGGCGCCCGCGACGGCGACCTGAGGATGGGCCCGGTCACGGTGGGCGCGGTCTCGTGCTACGAGGTCGCCTTCGACGGCGTCGTGCGCGCCACCGTGCGCGCCGGCGGCAGCCCGCTCGTCGTGCAGACCAACAACGCCACCTATTCCCTGACCGGCCAGCCGTCCCAGCAGCTCGCCATGTCCCAGCTCCGGGCCGTCGAGCACGGCCGCGCGGTGATCACCGCGGCCACCACCGGCATCTCCGCCGCCATCGACCCGTCCGGCGAGATCCGCTGGCGCGCCCCCGAGCGCGTCCCGGACATGGCCGTGGTCACCGTCCCGCTGCGCACGGGGGAGACCCTCGCCACCCGCGCCGGGGGCCTGCCCGAACTGGCCCTGTGCCTCGCCGGCCTGGCCGCCGTCGCGGTCGCCCTCGCCGGCCGGCGGCGCCGCGGGCCCGCGCCGGAGGAACCGGACGGGAACCAACCGGGCTGATCCCCGCGTTGTACCTGCCGAGGTGATGGAGGAGCAATGCTGCGTGTCGCGCTGTTCGTCGCGTTCCTGGTCGTCCCGGTGCTGGAGATCTGGGCGCTCATCCAGGTCGGCCAGGTCATCGGAGGCTGGCAGACCGTCGGCCTGCTCATCCTCGACAGCCTGATCGGCGCCTGGCTGGTCCGGCGCGAGGGCCGCCGCGCGTGGCGGGCGCTGAGCCAGGCCATGCAGTCCGGGCGCATGCCCGACCGCGAGCTCGCCGACGGCGCCCTGGTGGTCGCGGGCGGCACGTTGCTGCTCACGCCGGGCTTCCTCACCGACGTGTTCGGCTTCGCCCTGATCCTGCCGTTCACCCGGCCGTTCGCGCGCCGCGCCCTGTCCTGGTTCCTCGGCCGCCGGGTGCGGGCCATGGCCGCCCGGTCGCCGTACGGCGCGATGTTCGGCGCCCAGGGCCCCGGCGGGCCGGGCGCGCCCGCGTCGTCGCGGGTCGTCCCCGGGCAGGTCGTCGAGGACGAGCCGGAGCCGCCGCGCACGGGAGGCGCGCTACGGCCGTGACCGGGGCCGGGCCCGTAGAGGAGGATCAGGGAACGCGTGCGGGCATGAAAAACGGCGCCTCTGGACCACCCGGGCGGATGGTCCGGAGACGCCGTGACGTGCCTCAGGCGCTCTTGCGCCGCTGTGCCCGAAGGATCGCCAGGCGCTCGTTGAGCACCTCTTCGAGATCTTCGATCGTGCGCCGCTCCAGCAGCATGTCCCAGTGGGTCCGCGGCGGCTTGGCCTTCTTCTGCTGCGGCTGTTCCGCGTCGACTCTCAGGGCCGTCGCCCCGCAGTTGCGGCACTCCCAGGTCGCCGGGATCTCCGCCTCGGCGGCAAGGGGCACGTCGAAGTGATGGCCCTTCGGGCAGGTGTAAGGCACCTCCTGACGCGGGGCCAGATCGGTGTTGCGGTCGTTCTCGTAGCTGGTGGCTCCGAGCCGGGTACCGCGAAGTGCACGCTCGCCCATGTTTCAATGCCTCCTGAGGGCCCCGTTTCGAGGGGTGGGTCTCCACGGCTTACAACGCTTGATACCGTGGATGGATTCCCACCCTTGGGGTGATCCAATCGCGCTTTTCGCCTTCGGCCCGGCCGTGGCGATCCCGATCTTCACGACCGTCGCGGCGGCGCGGTGCGCGCTACGGGCCTCAGAGGTGCGTGGGAGGCTCGTTGCCCGCCTCGCGGACCGCCCTCGGCAGGTTGACCACCATGAGCAGCGCGAACCCCAGCACGAAGAAGATCATCAGTGACAGGATCGCCGCGCGGTAGCTGTCGGTGACCTGCAGCGCGACCGTCAGCGTCAGCGACCCGAGCAGTGCCGACCCCTTGTCGCTCACCTCGAACAGGCTGAAGTACTCCGCCTCGCGCCCCGGGGGGATCACCAGCGAGTACAGCGACCGCGACAGCGCCTGCGTGCCGCCGAGCACGATCGCGATGAGGAACGCGATGGCGTAGAACTGGACGGCCGCCCCCTTCTCCAGGAAGTAGGCGATCCCCACCACCGCCGTCCACACCACCAGGCTCGCCAGCACCGTCCGCTTGGTGCCGAACCGGGCGCCGAGCCACCCGAGCAGCAGCGCCCCGCCGAACGCGACGAACTGCACCATCAGGATCGCGGTGATCTGCACGTCCTTGCTCAGGCCGAGCTCCTGGTCGGCGTAGGTCGCCGAGAAGGAGATCACGGTCTGCACGCCGTCGTTGTAGATCAGGTAGGCCAGCAGGAACAGCAGGCTGCGCGGGTAGCGGCGCAGGCCCGCGATCGTGCGGCCGAGCTGGCGGAAGCTGCCGGCGATGGCGGCGCCGGGCGTGGCGTCGTGGCTGCCGACCGGCCGGTTGCGCAGGCGCAGCATCGGGATCACGGTGAACACGGCCCACCACAGGCCCGCCGAGGCCAGGCTGATGCGCACCGCGAGTCCCTGGTCGATGCCGCTGCCCTGGTAGAGGGCCAGGTTGACCGCCAGCAGCAGGAAGCCGCCGAGGTAGCCGAAGCCCCACCCGCGCGAGGAGACCGCGTCGCGCTCCTCCGGGCCGGCGATCTGCGGCAGGAACGAGTTGTAGATGACCATGGCGGCGCCGAAGGCGACGTTGGCGGTCACGAACAGCGCGCCGCCGAGCGCGTAGGCGTCCCCGGCGACGAAGTAGAAGCCCAGCGTCGCCGCCGCGCCCAGGTAGGCGAAGAGGGCGAGCAGCTCCTTCTTGCGGCCGGTGTGGTCGGCGAGCGCCCCCGCGATCGGCATCACCACGATCTGCAGCACGACCGAGATCGTGACGACCGCGGAGAAGTACGCCTTGGCCCGCATGTCGATGCCGAGGAAGGCGACGAACCCGTCGGCGCGGCCCGCGGCCTTCTCGGCCAGCGCGGTGAGGTACGGGCCGAGGAAGACGGTGATCACCGTGGTCTGGAAGCCCGAGTTGGCGAAGTCGTACCAGTACCAGCCGCGCTGCTCGCGCTTGCGCGCCTTCGGGAGGTCCTCGGCGACGATGGAGGTGGTCATCGGCTCTCCTGGCCTGACGGGGGCGGGGGGCGGGGCGCGCGGCGGGATCAGGCGCAGGCGGCGGGCTGCCGGGGGTGCCACTGGCCCCGGGCGCTGAGGACGTCCCTCAGCCCCGAGATGTTGTCGGTCATGATGCCGTCCACCCCGAGGTCCAGCAGGTGCTCCATCTGGCGCGGGGAGTCCACCGTCCACACGTGGACCTGCATGCCGAGGGCGTGGGCCGTGCGGACCAGGGCGCGGGTGGTGACCCGCATGCCCCGGAAGCCCAGCGGCACCTGCGCGCACGGGACGCCGAGCCGGGCCAGGCCGCCGAGCAGGCGGCCGTACCCCGAGCCCATGGCGGCGGCGCGCAGCCGGGCGACGCCGCGCGGGCCGAGCGCCGAGCAGACCGGGCGGCCGATCGCCATGCGCGCCCGGGCCAGTCGCACGTCGGAGAACGAGGTCAGGCAGATCCGGTCGTAGGAGTTGGTGCGCCTGATCGCCTCGGCCAGCGGCTCGATCGCCGGGGACTCCTTCACATCGACGTTGACCCGGACGTCCGGCCAGGTGCCGAGCACGTCCTCCAGCAACGGGATCTCCTCGACCCCGCCGATGCGCGCCCGCCGCACCTCGCGGTACGGCAGCGCCGCCAGGCGGCCGTGGCGGTCGGTGACCCGGTCGAGCGTGTGGTCGTGGAAGGCGAGCAGCACGCCGTCCGCCGTGGCGTGGGCGTCGGTCTCCAGGTAGGAGTACCCCATCTCGACCGCACGGGAGAAGGCGGCCATGGTGTTCTCACGGCCCTCGGCGGCCCCGCCCCGGTGGGCGAAGGCGAGCGGGCCGGGATGGTCCAGGAACGGGTAGCGGAG